>NZ_DALZOJ010000004.1:0-74194 GCF_032004885.1 Moraxella sp. CTOTU47579 | reverse complement strand
CTAATGCGCATGGTCATGGCAACAATCACCGCCATGAGGATGCTGACCACAGCCCCAGTCACAGTCACAGTCACAGCCATACCGATAATCAGCGTATCATCACCATAGCGTTTGCCATCATTGCAAGCTATATGATTGTTGAAGTCATCGGCGGTTATATTACCGGCAGTTTGGCGTTGTTATCAGATGCAGGTCATATGTTTAGTGATGCGGTGTCACTTGCCATGACTTTGTTTGCGTTTATCATCGGTAAAAAATCCGCTACCTCTCATAAAACTTTTGGTTATCGCCGTTTTGAGATTTTGATTGCGCTCATCAATGGGGTAACGCTACTGATTATCAGTGCAGGTATTATCTATGAAGCGGTACTGCGTTTTGAAGCGCCGCCACAAATCGCCACCACGGGTATGCTAGTTATCAGTACTATTGGGCTTATCGTCAATTTGGTGGTGGTCAAACTGATGCACGGTGGTGATACCGATAATCTCAATATGAAAAGCGCTTATTTACATGTATTAAGTGACTTGCTAGGCTCGGTGGCTGCGATTATTGCTGCTATTGTGATTATGCTGTTTGGCTGGGTGTGGGCAGATGCGGCAGTGAGTATTTTGGTGGCGCTACTGATTGTCCGCAGTGGCTATGCTGTCGTCAAAAACGCCGCCCATATCTTGATGGAAGGCGCGCCCAATGATATTGACCAAAGCGTTATTATCAAAACCCTCTCTGCCCACCCAAACGTGTTATCGGTTCATGATTTACATGTTTGGACGATTACCAGCGGCTTACATAGTTTATCTTGTCATATCATCGTTCCAAGCTCGCTGACCCTGCAGCAAACTGATGCGCTATTATCAGACTTACAGCATGAGTTACAGCATTTAGGCATTGGGCACAGTACCATTCAATTTGAGAGTGATTTGCATGCGCACTCCGCGCAGTTTAATTGTGATATTACTAGCGCACCCCCTGTCCATGCGCACGCGCACTAACCGACTTTTTGACCTAAGGTGCCAAAAAATCGGTGCTGCCGCTGAGCATCATTGGTTTTGTTTTTGGGTTGTTGTAATTTTGGATTTTTAGTTTGAATGGCTTTGGCTATTTAACTTTTCTTACGGGCTGTGGTCTAAAAAGTATGTTCACTAGACCCAGCCATAATTGACATAGTGAAACAGTAAATCAAAAGCCTTAAAATGATTAATGAGCTTCTTGGAAAAACAGCAAGTTTTTCTAAAAGCTCGCCTCATTCTGTGCCTAAAAAGATTATTATTACCTTCAATATCGACCGTATAGTATTTGCCAACATTTTTAAAATCAAAATCAAAAGCGGTCAGAAAACTATCCCAGTTATCACAGCAAACATAGCCAAAATTAACACCCAGCTCTTGAAGCTTTGCTCTAAGCTGTTTTGCTGTTGTTAAATTACGCTTACCCCATACAAAGGTAACAATTTCATTGGTATCTGGGTCGTAAGCATAGACCAGCCACACTTTGTTTCTCTTGCAACCCACATACGTCCAAAATTCATCGACTTGCAATCGACGATAATAGCGCCTCTTTGGTTTTATCTGATAGTTAGATTGTACTAGAACACTTAGAACCTTGTATTTGCTAACCTTTTCAATGGCTACAATGTCAGCAATGCTACATCCCCTAACTAACATTAAGCGAATTTTGTCTTCAATGAAACTTTGACATCCCTTATACTTTAGTTCACTGTCATGGATAAATTGCCGATGGCAGTCTTTACATTGATAGTTCTGTTTGCCGTAGATTTTCCATCCATTTTTCTTTATACTGAAACTTAGACAGCTTGGGCATTTGATTGTAATTTGTGTCTTCATAACCTCAAATTATCATCTTTTTCTCAAGCTGTCTTTTTTATTTATACTTCAGCATACTTTTCAAACCACTACCTTCTTACGATTAATTGCTTAATTGTGCGCATTACTTAGGCTAAATATGTTAGGATGAATCAGCACGCTGCTGTGGCAAGCCTTATTTGCTAAACGCTTGCTAAACGTTTGCCAAATAATTAAACATCTGTATTTAATATCTATATTAAGTTTCTATTAAATCTATATAAAAATCATTAGCTTACTGGAGGTAAACGCGTATGACACACCGTTCTGCACCTTTCGTGGCACCCAACTTGCATCTCACCCAATCTGATGGCTCAGACTCAGATAATGGCAATCCCTCAGCATTACTGGTTGATGAAAAGTCGCATAAAAAACAGGTCAAGTTATTGCTGTCCACCTTGCAAGCAGATATTACCCAGTTTCGGGATAATTTTTTTCCGCCGCCCTATCTGACCCAAATTCAAGATTTGCCTATTTATGCAGGCAATTTGGCAGAGGTGCAAAGCTATGAGCAAACCTGGCAAGCTTTGATTGATCGCGCCAAAGCGTTTTATCCTTCGGCAGGATTGCCGCCTGATTATCTGCCATTACCCGCAAGCCTTGAGATACCGCAGTTTATTTATCATGTGCAAAAACTACATTTGACCCGTACCAAAGCCAAAGAGTCCAAAAATTTTGGCTCGGTGGGTGCACTGGTTGAAAAATGCGGTCCGTATGAGGATGCCCAGTTGATGGCGATGGAAAATGCCTTAGCCAAAGGCGAAGACGTGCGGCTGGTGGCGCATCGTGAATTTATTGATTTACGTGCTTATGTGTTTTGTCGCAATCCCAAAGGTGAATTGCTAGAGCCTGAACGGATTCGTTTTTATCGCACAGGTTTGGTGATTCAAACGTTAGCAGACTTTAAAGTGGTGGACAGTCGGCAAACTCCCCGTAAGAAACGCAATGACGCCTATAAAAATGCGATTGCCGATAACGGGATTTGGAAAATTTTTGTCAAAAATTAAAAATATTGAGGTTTTGTATGTTTGTGCTTGCCGCCAGTGCTGATAGTTCTATGATGCTTGACGCAACTATCTTTTTGGGTGCGGCAGTGATTTTGATACCGCTTGCAAAGCGTTTTGGTATCGCCACGGTATTGGGTTATTTGTTTACCGGTTTGCTACTGGGTCCAAGTTTTTTGAAAGTTGCGGGTAACCCCGATGACTTGCTGCATTTTTCTGAATTTGGGGTCGTGCTGCTATTATTTATTATTGGCTTAGAGCTACAGCCCTCTCGGCTTTGGGCACTTAGGCAACAGATTTTTGTGTTAGGCGGGCTGCAGGTGATTGTCACGGGCGTGGTGCTGATGCTGCTATCGTGGTATTTTTTAGATATTCGGCTATCAAATAGTTTTGTCATCGGTTTTGGCTTGGCGCTGTCATCTACGGCGTTTGTGTTGCAGTTATTGGGTGAAAAGAAGCAGCTTGCCACCACGCATGGTCAACAAGCCTTTACTATTTTATTGTTTCAAGATATCGCGGTTATTCCTTTACTTGCCGCATTGCCATTTTTGTCGGGCGCGCAAGAGCAAAATTACGATTGGATTTATTTTGCCAAAGTCATCAGTATTTTTGCTGGCATGATATTTGTCAGTCGGTTTGTGGTACGTCCTTTCTTTAAGTTCGTGGCCTCTAGTAACGCCACCGAGCTGCTCACCGCCACGGCGTTGTTTATCGTACTGGGTGTGTCGCTATTGATGAATTATATAGGCTTGTCAATGGCACTTGGGGCATTTTTAACCGGGGTGCTACTGGCTGACTCCGAATACCGCCACGAGTTAGAGGCAAGTATTGAGCCATTTAAGGGGTTGCTGCTTGGGCTGTTTTTTATGTCAGTCGGTATGCTTACCAACGTCAAATTAATTGTCGCCAAGCCCTTTCTCATCATTGGTTTGGCAGTATTGCTGATGCTCATTAAGTTTGTGGTGCTGACAATCATTGCGCGGCTCATGGGCAACAAAAACGAAAGCAGTATCCGTCTTGGGGTAACGCTAGCACAAGGCGGGGAATTTGCCTTTGTACTGTTTAGCGTGGCGACCGCCCAGCATCTGTTAACCCGTGAACAACAAAATATTCTAAACCTTGTGGTGACTGTCTCAATGGCAATGACGCCACTGGCATTTTTATTACTGGAAAAAATTGGCAATCCGATATTTGCCAAAGCTAAGCCCAGTAAAGAATACGACAAAATACCCAACCATGAGCACGCGGTGGTGATTGCAGGCTTTGGACGTGTCGGGCAAATCATCGGTCGTGTGCTACGTATGCACAATATTGAATTTACCGCGATTGAAAAATCTGCCAACCAAGTCGATTTCGTCCGCAAATTTGGTAACCAAGTATACTATGGCAATCCCCAAAATCCTGAAATCCTACGCGCAGCAGGGCTTCAACGAGCCAAAGTTTTTATTATTGCCATTGGTGATATCGAGCTGTCGGCAACGGTGGCCGATTATGCCGTACGCAATTATCCGCATCTGACCATCTTGGCACGTGCCAAAAACCGTGAGCATTATTATCGTTTGCGCGATGCGGGGGTTAAGTATATTTGGCGAGAAACCTACCTATCTTCGCTGGATATGTCACGCGAAACCTTGGAAGTATTGGGCATGGAGCCAAAAACCGCACGAAAAACCGTGCAAATGTTCCGCGATTATGATGACGCATTGATTGAACGGCAGCGCGCCATCTATGAAGATGAAGCAGAGATGATTGCCTCAGCACAATCGGCGATTCAAGAACTCGAAAGCTTATTCGATAGCGATATGACCACCGCGAAAAATGAACTCCATAAAGAAAAAGAGCGGTTTGAAAAATTGGCTGATGAACCCAAGCCCCATTAGCCACATACGAATCATTAAACAATAAAAAAGGGCAATCACGTTCACGATTGCCTTTTTTCAACCAAATAACTAAAATCTAAATAGCTAGAACCTAAATGGCCAAAAATCAAATCACTAAAACATATCACGATCAAAGGTAGAGGATATTTTATGAATCGACAAATCCGCGCCATTAAACTCTTCTTCATCGCCTAAACGTAGTCCCATGAACTGCTTGATAATCCCATACACCAAAAATCCTGTCGCTGTCGCAAAAAGGACGCCCATCACACTGCCGAGCAGCTGCGCCCAAAAACTCACGCCACCATGACCACCAAGCCAATGTTGCCCAAAGATACCCACGGCAATCCCACCCCACAATCCGCACACCCCATGCAGCGGCCATACGCCAAGTACGTCATCAATTTTTAAACGATTTTGGGTAAAGGTAAATAACCATACAAACAACCCGCCCGCGATACCACCGACCACCAAGGCGCCTAAAGGGTGCATGATATCCGAGCCTGCACACACTGCCACCAGACCTGCCAACGGACCGTTATGCATAAAACCTGGGTCGTTTTTGCCCACTATCATCGACACCAAAGTACCGCCCACCATCGCCATCAGCGAATTGACAGCTACTAGTCCTGAGATATTGCCGATTTTTTGTGCCGACATGACATTAAAGCCAAACCAACCGACAATCAAAATCCATGAACCCAATGCCAAAAACGGAATAGATGACGGTGGATGGGTACTGGCATAGCCGTGTTTATAGCGGTTACGTCTGACACCAAGCAACAACACCGCGCCCAAGGCTATCCAACCACCAAACGCATGCACCACGATAGAACCTGCAAAATCATGAAATTGCACCCCAAATAGCGACGCAAAAAAACCTTGCAACCCATAATTGCCATTCCATACCACCCCTTCCATCACAGGATAAAAGAAAGACACAATTACAAAGGTCGCCAAAAAAAGCGGCAATATTTTGGCACGTTCTGCTACCCCACCTGATACGATAGCGGGAATTGCGGCGGCAAAAGTCAGTAAGAAGAAAAACTTCATCAGCTCATAGCCATTGCCGAGCAACAAAACATCAGTACTATGAAAAAAATTGATACCATACGCAAGTGGATAGCCAATAAAGTAATAGGCAATGGTGGAAATACAAAAATCGCCCAAAATCTTACCGAGTGCATTGACTTGGTTTTTTGCCCTGACTGTCCCTAATTCTAAAAACGCAAAACCTGCATGCATCGCTAGAATCATCACTGACCCAATCAATAAAAACAACACATCTAAACTTGAATGCAAAACTGGCTGCTGCATTAACACACCTCACTCACATGGTCAAACACTTAGGCAAAATTAAAAACGCTTGCTAAAGCAATAAATCTTTTTAACCGCTATCCCTTTTTGCCCCTAACCGAGGCATCAACGACGTGCGGTCAATCGACAAGCTGGCAATTGTATGCAAAATCATTGCCAATATTTACAAAAATTAACAATTCAATTTTTGATAAAAAAAACAGCCTAATTTTAGGCGGTTTTAATTATAATTAAGTTATTGATAATAATATATTTTTAAATAATTAAATTTCTTTTAGTAGCCAATTTAATAGCCAATTACTAAAATTTTTGATGAATTTAGATAGAATTTATTTTTTGTAACTAGCTAAAATCATGCCCGCCTAACGTGTCTAAAAAGTCCTTGCTCGTACTGTGCAGAAAACTCTACCGCCTAACGTATGCAAAAAGTAGGGTTAACTTGTCCGAAAACTCTACCGCCTAATGTGTGTAAAAACTCACTACGAAATTATTGTAGTGGTTCGCCAATCAAAAAACCACTCGTTAAACCTTTGCTAAAACTTCTTTTGCTATCTCTCTAAACTCATCTCTTTCCCATTGCGTTACTGGTCGCACTGGCTGAATGTTGAATACTGGCGGCTCATTGTGTTTAATCGTCAATGTATCGCCTTTATCCAATCCAAGTAACTTAGCCTTTGCCATACTTGCTTGTATCATTGACGCTGGCTTTCTTTCCTCAATCGCCATTTGTCTAGCGGCTTCCAATTCCTGCAAAATATCATCTAGTTTCATTGCATGACCTCAAAATAAAGTTTTGCTAGTTCAGTGGCTGATAATTCGGCTAAATTGTCGGGTAGTGGGGTAACATAACTTACATTAACATCAATCTGCTGCGCTGGCTCTTTCGCTGGCTTATCTAGTCCAAGTAACTTAGCTTGTGCAAGGGTAGCAGTTACAAGGCTGTTGGCGTTCTCGTTTCTAATCGCTATATCTTTGGCAAGCTGTAAATCTGCGATAAGGTCGTTTAGGTTGGGTAATTTCATTTGCTCATTACTCCTATAATCTGCTGTATTAGCGTTTAAGTTTGCTTACCCATTCTAATTCAAGCCCTAGCAAGTGGTCGGCTATGCGGTCATGCTCACTGACTAATCTATCATAGGTTTTGCGGTGCATACCTTTGGGGCGGCTGCCATGTCCGTTTGCTATACCTTGCTGCCACTGTAGGCGGTGTCTAATCTTTGCCACTTTGCGAAATAGTTTATCAATCGGCTGCATTAACTGGGTGGCATAGTTCGCACCAATGCAATGCCTGCATACATAAACCCCTGCACAATATAAAACGCCTACTCGTTTATTGCAGTTAGGACAATTAAACCAATAGCGATAATTACCGTAATGGCATGATGAGGTGGTAATTCCAACATCATAGCCGTATGACTTACCCCTAAAAGAATAATCAAGGTGGATTGCTTTGGCGTGTTGTCCTAGCCTGTGCTTAACGCTGGTAATCGTCATCTTTGGATAATCGCTAAGGCTGTGAGCTGTGGCTAGTTTTCCCATATCTAAATCATTAAGCAAATTTAGTGTATTTTATCATACATCAGTGTTGCGTATCTTTAACAGTGGGCTGTTACAGTCATTTGTTAAATCAATCATGCCCGCCTATCGTTCGGCTTTGCTGTTCGGTTTGGTGTTCACTTTTTGCCAATGGCTTGTTATTGCTGGCTTGGTGGCTGTGGTGGTGTTCAGTTTTGGGTATGGTTAAAATGACTATGCCGCTATGTATGTCTGATTTTCGACAGTCCTATACTTAGGCTTGGTATGTTCATATAAACATGGCTGGCTTGCTGGTTTAGGTTTTTCACAAATTTATGAAAAACTACCTTTGCGCCTATGGTTGATAACGAAAGGCAAAATATCCTTTCGCCATTTTTGGCGTGGGCGGTTTCTCTAGCTTGCCTGTGGTGTCGGTGGTGGGTTTGCCTATCCAATGGCTTAACGTGGCGATATGGGGCAATGGGTGGGCGTGGTGGTGTGCTTAATGAGGTGTTGACCAATATTAGCATTTTTTGGGGTATTTTTAGGCTCAATCCCTTGATAATACTGGCTTTGAAGTGTTGACCAAAGAAAAAGGGCATGGCTAAAATCACCATACCCCATCATGCCTGCCCAATCTTAAAATATTATCTAAAAACAATATGCGCTCTAAAATACCCTACAAAATCGGTAACATGGTAACAATCCGCATGGGTGGCGGGTTTCAGACAATTAAAAACGGTAACATCAATCTAAAATGTTACCGCTTTAAAATCGCTCTAAGCCTTGATAATACTAGGTTGTTACCGTGTTACCATTTTCTATGCCGTTTTTTGTGGGCTATCAATAAAAGGCGTTAAAAATGGGTTTTGTTCTAGTTCCTGCGGTGGCAAATAATTCGCCCATACTTTCACAAAATCCGCCCTTTCATATCCTTTTACTGTTCCTGGTTCGCCTGCTACTCTCATGCCTTTTGACGTTATCCCAAACTTTCTTAATTTAGTAGCTAATTGATAAATATCCATTGGCGAACCATTTTTAAATGTACTCCAGCATTTTTCATCATCAGCATTTAACCTGGCCAATAAATCCACGCTTTTAATGCGTTCAGTAGTAAACACTTCTCTAATATCTGAAAGTAGCATTTCGTTAAGGCTCGGCTCATCTTTGCGATTACAGATAATCAAACACGCCTGTAACGCCTTGTCATATACACCCAATACGGTAGCAATCTGTAGCAGTATTTCCCAATTATCAAAATCCCTATCATTGATTTGTAGTAGTGGGGTTTGTACTGCCTGCACCGCTTGGCGGTTATCTACTGCCCACCGTTTAACCTTGCTTTGTATTTCGTTGGTGGTTTCATGCGGTAAGGTTCGCTTATTAAAGCGTTTAACCTTGTCGCTGTTGGTTTTGCGCCTTAACTCAAAACGTATGGCACGGCTGGCAAAAGTTCCTTTCATCTCACCAATGCCGCTAAATACTTTCGCCCCAAAAACATCAAACTTTTCTACAATACCGCCCTTGTCTTGGTTCATGCGGGGTACGTTGCTGGCGTGTCTGCTATAGCCTGCGTTAACAATGCCTAATAACTCGTTTTTATCCTTTAGGCTGGTGTCTATCTCATCAATAAGTAAGGTAGGTTTAAATTGTTCCATTACTCGATATAGCACGGCTTGGGTAATGTTATTAAATGCCATCGGCTTATTAACAACACGCTCAAACAAGCCTAAAAGGGTGCTTTTACCGCATTGCCTCTCGGGTGCGGTTATCCATGCAATCGGGGCAAAATCGCTAATATCGGTTAAATAAGTGAATATCACCCATAACACAAACGCCACCTTTAACGGCTCATCTATCGCCATGTGTTCATGAACCAATGAATAAAGGGCGGTGTATATTTCGTCATGCGTTACTGGCTCATGATAGGGTTCTATTTCTGCCACAAGCTGCCCCTGCTTTTGCTCGCTCACTAATGCTAAGATTTTATCTTTGCTCACGCCAAACCGTTTTGCTACTTCACCCAATGCAAGCGTAATTTTAATATCATCAAGTTTTGCCAGTTCTTGAATACAAGCGATTAATTGCTGCTTTTTATTTTCTAGTTCCTGCAATGGGTCATCATCTGCCAATGGGTTGGCGGTGGTTTCAATGCTGGTAAGCGGCTGATAAGTGGGCAAGGTTTGGATAATCTCAATAATGCCACTACTGTCCTGCCCATCTGCAAAATACGCTTGTATTAGGTCGTAACAATCGCCTTTTGCTGGCATAGGTTCGCCTGTGGGTAACTGCACCTTGTCCACATCAATCACATCATAGGCGATATCTAAGGCAGTTAAGGCTTGCAGTAGGTTTGCCTGCCAATCTTGCCCGCTCTTATCATTGTCACGCCATACAATGCACCGCTTGCCCTGTAGTGGGGTTAAATCGCATTGATTAATTGACGTTGCCCCGCCTGTGGTGGTAGCAGTCAAGCCAATTTCTAACAAGCTATGCACGCATTTTTCACCCTCTACGATATAAACCGTATCATCTAGCAATGGTTGATGATACAAGGGCTTTTTGTAGTTTGGGTCTTTGGTGGCTGGGTGTTCGCCTAATCGGTAGCAGTTCCCATCATAATAGAATGGCTTTATCCATTTGCTGCCATCTTTATCAATTCGCACCTTAACAAACAATTCTTGATTGTCTGCATAGTAGGGGTAAAAGGCGGTGATATCACGCACGCCTGCGCCCATGCTAATTAGCTTTTTATCTTTACCCGCTACCGCTTTAATGGCTTGTAGTAGTAAATCACGGTTGATTAATTCGTTATTCATCATACGCCCCTAAATCAGTCATAGCGGTTTTAAAATCTTTGTTAGTCATTGCCATGTAAAAACCGATTAAGCTACCCTTTGCGCCACAAGCGTGGCATACATAGCCACCGTGAGAACCGTTAACCGATAAACTGGCGTGTTTGTCATCATGAAATGGGCATTTCGCCATGTTCCAGCCTGCCACCTTTATGGCAATGCTGAAACGTGCATAAAACGCTTGGGGCTTGGGTAGTTTGTTAGGGTTAAATTGCTTTTTGCCTTTAAACTTCTGATTTTTGGGGCGGTTTAAGATTTGGGCTAATATGTTGGTTTTGTGCTTGCCATTGTCTGCCGCTTGGTTTACATTATGCTTGCTTGTTTGCTGTCCAATGCTATTTTGTTTTTCAAAGTCCATGCCGTCTGTAGCGGTGTGGGCTTTTTCATTTGTAGTAAGATTACTCATCTTAACCCCTTGCCAATGGCTTTAATTTTGCGCTGTGAGCGTTTTGTGTCGTGGCTGGTACATCTGCACCACTTAAGCAAATAAAGCGCATGACGCGCCTTATTTTTACTGCTGTTATTGTTGGTTTTATTCAAACTTTGCCCTCCGCTTTATACAATGGGTGGGCTTCAATCATGCTTTGAATACAATAATCAAATTCATCAATTAAGTATTGGGCAATGAGTAACGATTGTTTAGCCTGTGAAATGGCGTGATGTGGTGCGTTATCGTTGGTTAAATCATCAATAGCAGTTCTTACCATTTTGAATAGCATTTCCAAATGGCTACTATGCAAGGTTAGATTGTCGTAAATATCACCGTTCAAGCTATCAATCTGATTTTGTAGTTCGGCTTGGGTGGTTGCTTGTGGGCGTGGTAAAAGGGTATTGATTGACTTAGGCATGATAGCCTCCTATGTAGTTTTGAGTTAATACCACACTATGAAAAGTCATAGGGTGATGGGGTTCACTCTCGGTCACATAGAACCGCCTTGAATATTCGCCTATTGGCTTATTTTTCAATGTCACCCCATCATAAACGGCTGCCAATGCTGGCATGATATGACGGTTTACCCCTGTGAATTGGGGTGGGTGGATTTGTGCTTTATTATCGCCACTTTGAGAGAGTAAGCGAAATTTAGGCACAAAAAAAGCCAATGGGTAACGGCTGGCTTGTCCGCTATGTGATTTTGAGAGGTCTTTATTATCAATCACGCCCGCCACACTTTGCAAGTTATTTTTTGGGTGGGCTTGATGATAACTGCTAATGAGTAGCAATAAACCAATCATCAAAACCGCTAGTAATATGCTTTTTACCATATCGAGTAAAGTTACCTTTGTGCTAGTGTCAATTTGCCCATTTTTAAGCGTTTCTAGCGTGTTTGGGTTGTAGGTGGTGTCTTTATACCGGTTCATAATTCTGCTCACTGTATGCGATTAATATTACCTTGATATACGCCCAATTCATCTAGGCGGCTTATCGCTTCACTTTCATCTATGCCAAGTTTGGCGGCTATATCTGCTGCGCTATAAAGCGGTTCGCCATCATCACTGTAACCGCTTATAGGTGGTATCAAGTCCAGTTCTTTAGCCTTTGCGTGGGCTTCCTGCTTGATATATTCGGGCGATAACTCAAACACTTTCATAAACTGGTTTATGGCTTGTTCGCTGTCCTCCCCATACTTTTCTACGATACGTTTGTATTTATCAAATTCAGCAAAAAACGCTGGGTTTACTGGCTCATTCATGCGGTGGTTTCCTGTAGGTAGTATTTTACGTACTGTTCGCCTGTGGCTGGGTCTTTGCAATCAAGGCTAATGATATCCATGCCCTTTTTGCGCAATAGCCAAATGATATCGGTTGGGCGGTTAATACCCATATGGATAATGTCACGCACGGTTAAAACCTCGCCCGCTAAAAGGCGGTTTTTTACTTGTTGGCGTTTGGTTATGCGTTTGGGTTTGCTTGTATTCGCTGTCATGGTTTGCCCCTTATGCTGTTGCCTGTTGCTTTTCGATAAATTCCAAAAGGTCGCTATTTTTGAAAAAATAAAACCCATTAACATTGACTGGCTTAATGAAAGGATTATTTTTTGCTCTTACCCATCTACGCAATGTTTCAGCGTGGCGGTTAAATAGCTTGGCTGTGTCGTTAAGCGGGGTTAAGCCCTGCGGGTTGTTGGCAATATCACTAAAAGTAATATTTGTTTGATTTTCGCCTTTTGGCGTGGTGGTGTGGCTCATTGCCTTTACTCCTTACAAGTGGGGTTATGTTGTAAGGCGTATTATGAAAGGGTGCTAAAAATGAAATAAGGCAATATTACGGTAATATTGCCCTAAAAGTTTGTGATATTTACCTAAAAACTAGGTTTGATTTTTGGCGTGTTTCTCTTTGGCATTAATGGCATTTTTAAGCCATTCCGCAATAAATGGTTTGGTAAGTGGTTTATTTAGTAGTTTTTGGCTATGAGTTTCAATAGCTAAATTATCATTGCCACTATGGGCGGTTACGTCAAATTTTGCTAAATCTAATAAAACATATACCAATCGGCTAATAGCTTCTTTGCTTTTATCTTTTACTTGCTCATCATCTGCTGCCTTGTTGCTTTGATATAGCCCACCTTTCTGCTCTAAATTATCTAATTTGGCTTTAACGATAGCTAATTCAGCCATTTGGCTAGCAATAGTATCGTTAGCGATTGTTAGCTTACTTTTAAGTTTAGATATTTGTTCAATCAATTCACTATTATCTATTTGGGCTTTAGTGTCAAATAGCTTGTCTAAGTCAATTTTAGGATAGAGTAATTCATCAAAATTTAACCATATATCATTTTTAATTATTTTAGGTAATCTGTCGTGATAATCCTCTAATTTCAATGCTGGGTTATGCTTTATATCTTCGCCATATTCTTTTAAAACTTCAAATACAATATCCATTCTTTTTTTTGGTGGGATAAGGTTTCCATCACCATCTATTTTCGGCGGGTCAAGTTTATATCTACTTGTATCCATATAAATATAATTATTTAAGTCATCTTCAATGATATCCCCAATATTGGTATTTTCTGTATCTGAATGTAATTTATAAACCTTCAAATAATCATTTACGTTTAAATCAATTTTAGAATCATTAAATAAATCCGTAATCATTTTTTTACTTACATTAATCCAACCCCTTAATAAAATAAGGCTTGTATCTAATTCAAAACCATATCTAGCTAAACCATCGTAATAAAATACTGGGTGCAGTTTATCTTCATTGTATAAATCTAAAATAAAATTCCTTAATCTATTTATATCATTGTCATCATAGGGGTTGAAATACTCTATTTCTCTATCATGTAAATATCTTGCCACATCATGAAAGTTTAAAAATTCTTTATACTCGTATAAAGCCATAACTTGCACCATACGCACCAATAAAAGAGGGTGCAAGGCGGGCGGGGTTTGGTGCGAAAATTCCCCGCTTTCGGGCTGCAGTTCCTAGCCTTGCAAAACTGGTCTTAAACTCTAATCAAGCGATAGCCCCGCATAAATAACGCCTTTTGTAGGTCATTCAGTGGTAAAAAAGGATTGTCCAGGATATCGCCTAGCTGGTCTATCTGCTCATGGGTCATCACCAAAATATGCCCGCTTGCGGTTGGCTTGGTGTCCATTGCTGGCAAGGTGTTTTTATTGGCTGGGGTAGTATTCATTATTCATTAACCGCCTGTTGGTTGGCTTTGGCTTTATCCAGGTAAATAATATTATCAATCTTGCCTGCTCTTAAATCGTCTAAGTAGTTCGCCCAATCGATTAACATGGCTCTGCGCTGGTCTAACATATCCATACGGCTATACGCTCGCCCGTAACTGTTCATCATGCGGTGGCCTAGCTGTAACTCTGTGATTAATTCATCATAGCCTAGCCGTTCCATTAACATTGTCTTTGCACTGGCTCTGAACCCATGCGGGCTGTGTATGCCTTTATAGCCTTGTCCGTCATTCATGGTAGGGCTATTCAATACTTTATTAATTTCTTGGCGGTGCGTGTGTTTTTCCTGTTTTCGTCTAGTGTTATGAAAAACATATTCATAACCGCCTGTTTTAGCTTTCATACGTTCTAAAATGGCTATTGCCTGCGGTGCAAGTGGCGTTACTATATCAGTCATATCGTCACGGTTGCCTGCCTTTTGTGGTCTAAATTCCCATTGCTTAGTAAGTAGGTTTACATCACTCCACTTCATAGCGCAAATATCACCAACACGGGCAAGGGTTAAAGCCAATAATTGCAAAATCTCTTTTTGAAATAGTGGGCTATCGGCTAGGCTGTCAATGTCGTTTAATAACCTGCCATATTCTGCGGGCATGGTGATTGCTGGGTAATGCTTGGTTTTATGAGTTTTAATTGTTCCTTGTAGGTCGCTGGCTGGATTGTACTCAATAACCCCATTCGCTTTAGCTAACTGTAGAATTGCCTTTAATTCCCCTTTAATCCTTATCCCCCTATTTGTGCTAGTTTCTTGGATAGAATTAACAAATTTAATAACGTGACTAGGTTTAATATCAGTAATTCGCATATTGCTAAAATGCTTTCTTATAATCGCTAAATTTTTTTCAATCTTGGCGTATGTGCTAGGGCTTAATTCTTTTCTTTGCTGATTGGCCTGCCACTGATTGATAAAGTGTTCTAGTGTGTTTTGCCTGTCTATTATTTCCTTTTGCTTTTCATCTTGGCGGTGTTCTATAGGGTCAATGCCTTTTGCCAATATAGCAAGGTTGTCATTGTAGGCTTGGCGGGCTTGTTCTAGGGTAAAAGCTGGATATTGTCCTAGTGTGATTGTAGGGCGTTTACCTTTCAAAATAGGGTGGCTGTAGCGGTGTTTAAAAATTGCGGTCTTTTTGCCTGTATGCTTGCTGACTTCTACACCAAGAAATAAACCGCTATAACCTGCGATTGAATAAGGTGTTGTTTTGGTGGTTTCCTTAATCGCCTTATCTAGCTGGGTAACTGTCTTTAAACCTTGCATAGCCATAACTTTAACCTTTTAAATTCAATAGCCATTTAGTAGCCAATTTAATAGCCATTTAGTAGCCATAACAACAAACTATTCCATGCTATTTCATACAACAATATTAAATAAAAAACCCCTGTAATGCAATAATTACAAGGGTTTGCGGTTTTATTAAGTTTGTTAATGCGGTGCTAAGTTTTATCTAAATACCGTCTAATTTTAGACTGTTTTTTACCGATTTATAGCGTTAGCAAGGACATCGCTTCATGCCACCGCCATTACTCGGGTAGCGCGCATCGACGCAGTAGCGAAAAAAGGTCTTTTCATCCATCGGCTCTAGGTCAGGATGCTGCTCCTGCATA
This sequence comes from Moraxella sp. CTOTU47579, assembly GCF_032004885.1. NCBI lineage: Bacteria > Pseudomonadati > Pseudomonadota > Gammaproteobacteria > Moraxellales > Moraxellaceae > Moraxella > Moraxella sp. CTOTU47579. Next base: position 58,467 of record NZ_DALZOJ010000004.1, on the reverse strand, counting down.
TGGCTGACGTAAGTCGCATAATCAGGGACACCGACCATCAAACGAAAGCTTTGTTGCATCCGTTTGACCAGCGTGATTAGGCGGGTCATATTTTTTGGGCTAAAAATTACCTCCTTTTGCGCCTTCAAGGTCATTTTAATCAAGTTGGCGATTAACGCATTATTACTCATGTGACTCTCCTCCTATCTGCCCAGCATGGTTTTGGTGAAATCCAAGCAATTGCACAAATATAAGTGCAATCACTGTCAATTTTTCACTAATGCGGTGCAGAAATATTCAAGGGTTTTGGATCTTCATAAATCGCCTCACCTTCAACCACGGTAGGTTTATCACTTGCCAAGGCTTTTGTTAATGCGCGAATCGTACCGAAAATCATGACAATCATCACAATCATAAAGAAGCCACAAAGCACGGCATCCACATAGTTTGAGAATACGATGGTTTGCATCTCATCCAAGGTTTTGGCAGGTTTTAACACCTCACCTTTGGCAATCGCGGCACTGTATTTGTGCGCTTGTGCCAAGAAACCAATCGCTGGATTTTCATGGAAGATTTTTTGCCAACCTGCCGTCAAACAGGTAATCAATAAGAAGACCGTGGGTGCCACAGTGACCCAAGCATATTTTTGTTTTTTCATTTTAAATAAAACTGCAGTACCTAGGGTCAATGCCATCGCTGCCAAGATTTGGTTGCCGATGCCAAATAGTGGCCACAATGAGTTAATGCCCCCAAGCGGATCAATGACGCCTTGGTAGACAAAGAAGCCCCAAGCGGCTACTGCAATTAAAGTCGCAAGCAAATGCACGCCGAGATTGGTTGAATTACGCACCGACGGCACCACGATGCCGATGGTATCTTGTACCATAAAACGACAAGCACGCGTCCCTGCATCTACGGCAGTCAAAATAAACAAGGCTTCAAATAAAATCGCAAAATGATACCAAAACCCCATCATCGCCGTACTACCAAAGATAGACGATAGGATATGCGCCATACCAATCGCAAAGGTCGGCGCACCGCCTGTCCGTGAGATAATGGAGCTCTCACCCACTTGCTGCGCTAGCGTCGTAAGCGCCTCGGGGGTAATTACAAACCCCAATTTTTGGATAGCGGCTGCCGCTGTCTCTGGGGTTGTACCTAAAAGCGCTGCTGGGGCATTAATCGCAAAATACATACCAGGGTCAAGAATGGTGGCACAGATCATTGCCATGATACCAACCATCGACTCCATGAGCATACCACCATAACCAATGGCGCGAGTATCTACTTCATTGTCCACAAGTTTTGGGGTCGTACCACTCGATACCAAGGCGTGAAAACCAGAGATAGCACCACAAGCAATGGTAATAAACAAGAACGGAAATAACCCACCTTTGAATACCGGACCTGTACCATCGATAAATTTGGTAACCGCAGGCATTTTTAACTCTGGCATGGTAAAGACAATCGCCAGTGCCAAACCTACAATCACCCCTATTTTTAAAAAAGTAGATAAATAATCACGCGGCGCAAGCAGCAGCCACACAGGCAATACCGATGCCACCACACCATAAATCATCAAAGCCCAAGTCAGCTGGGTACCGGTCAAGGTAAACAATTCAGCCATCGCAGGGTCTTTGGCAATATCGCCACCAAATACAATCGCCGCCATCATCAACACAAAGCCGATGATAGACACTTCCATGATTTTACCTGGGCGTAAATAACGCATGTAGATGCCCATCAGTAGCGCGATAGGAATCGTTGCCGCGATGGTAAATAGCCCCCAAGGACTGTGTGCCAATGCTTTGACGACTACCAGTGCCAGTACTGCAAGAATGATGACCATCACGCCTAGCGCACCGAGCATCACCGTAATACCCGTAAAAGTACCCAGCTCGTCTTTTGCCATTTCACCCAGTGATTTGCCATCACGGCGGGTCGAGATAAATAGTACAGTAAAATCTTGTACCGCACCTGCAAATACCACACCAATGATGAGCCATAGCGTACCTGGCAAATAACCCATTTGTGCCGCTAAGATAGGACCGACTAATGGGCCTGCCCCAGCAATCGCAGCAAAGTGGTGACCAAATAAGACGTATTTATTGGTAGGCACATAATCTAAGCCATCTTTTAGGCGGTGAGCCGGTGTCACGCGGCGAGGATTGAGCTCAAAGACTTTTTTGGCGATAAATAAGCTATAGTAGCGATAAGCAATGCTATACGAACACACGGCAGCAGCAACAAGCCACACGGCATTGATACTTTCGCCGCGGTGAAGGGCAATTGTCCCTAATGCCACTGCGCCAATAATTGCAACAAGTAACCATACTATCTTTGATAGCATGGGGGAGTTACTTGTCATTGCGGAATTTGTCTGCATGTCAACTCCTTTTTATATGAAGATCATCCTAGGATAGAGATAAACGCAAGTATGTTAAAAAGCAATTGTGTTAAATGGAACTAAATCAACATGTAATTACGTTAAATAATCATTGCTAGTTTTTTGTAATATTTTGCAAATTGTAACATGGATTAATGGTTATTCGTCATTCAATGTATGACTGTTACCCAATATATACTAAATTTACTGGCTTTAGCCTGCGTCGTTGTTTGGTATAATGACCCAATCGGCTTAAATGCCTGTACATTTTAGCTTATATTTTTTGACCAGCTTTACAAACTTAATCGACCGAGTCACTGCCACGGCATTTATTTTTGCATTTTTTATGTCTTTTCTTATATTTTTTTATGCTTTTTTTAATGAAACATACCCTATGAAACCAACCCAAAATCATAAGCCCCAAATGTTTGACCCAACAGCCAAAATGCCTCCGGTTGATACTGCCAGTAATGCCGATGCCAATCTGCTACATCAGTCAACTGTAACACTTGAAGGCATGCCAAAGGTGAGCGAGTTGCAAAAACTGCAATCAGATAACCGTACAGCGCGTAAGCCTTTTCAGTGGCAGTTTTTGTTGCCGCAATATTGGGGGATTTGGCTTGGGGTCGCGCTGATTTTGCCATTGATTTATTTGCCGTTGCGCTATCAATTTAAAATCGGTCATTTTCTGGGAAAATTGTTATTTGGACTGATTAAAAGCCGCCGAGCCGATACTTTGACCAATTTGTCATTGGCGTTTCCAGAGCTTAGCGAAGATCAGCGTTTAGAGATGGCAGAGAAGATTTTTATCAATGCCGGTGTGGGTGTGTTTGAGAGTCTGTGTGCGTGGTATCGACCGGATGTATTTACCCGCTGCGTCACTGTATCAGGGCTGCAACATGTAAAAAACGCCCAATCGCAAGGTAAAGCGGTGATTTTACTCGGTATCCATTCGACTTTGCTCGATTTGGGTGGACGGCTGACCACCATGTTTACCCCGCTGGATGTGGTGTATCGACCGCAAAACAATGCGCTGCTTGATTGGTTCATTTTTAATGCTCGCTCAAAAGTTTATAGCGACCAAATCAGTCATCGCAATATGCGCCATTTTGCCAAAAACCTTAAAGATAATCATGTGGTATGGATCACCCCCGACCAAGATTTTGGGCTAAAACAAGGCGTGATGGCAGACTTTTTTGGGGTACCCGCTGCCACTTTGACTGCACCACGTCGTATGGCAAAACTGGGCAATAAAGCCAATCTGCCTGCCGTGATGATATTGCATTTCTATCGGGAAACCCCGGATGAGATGCCAAAAGGTCGCAAACCGCATTATCACATCATCTTCTCGCCTATTATTGACAACTACCCAACCGAAGATGAATTAGCGGATGCCAATCGCATCAATCAGCTATTAGAAAATTATATCCGTATCGACCCGACCCAATACATGTGGTTTCATCGGCGCTATAAAACCCAGCCTACTGGTATCCGCTATTACCGCTAATTTTGCTCATTTGGCTCATGGAGCTCAGCCAATTTTTGGCATGAATTTGTAGTCAAAACCCGCTATACTAACGGACAATTTTTTTGCCTATTTTGTACTTTTTTTGCTTTTGTTTGGAATTTTGAATATGAATGACAAAACAGCCGCGCCGCGCCGCATTTTAACAGGTATTACCACCAGTGGAATTCCCCATCTTGGCAACTATGTCGGTGCCATTCGCCCAGCCATACAATCGGCGATACAAGGCGCGAGTACGGGAGAAAGCGATGCTTATTTTTTCTTGGCGGATTTGCACGCACTCATCAAATGCCACGACCCTGAGGCGATTCATGCATCGACCAAGGCAATTGCCGCTACGTGGCTTGCCTGTGGTCTCGACCCTGAGCGCGTGGTGTTTTACCGCCAGTCGGATATTATCGAAATTCCAGAGCTAACTTGGGTACTCAACTGTAACTGTGCTAAAGGCTTAATGAACCGTGCGCATGCCTACAAAGCCGCCGTAGATGCTAACCGTGAAACGCCAGACACTGACCCTGATTATGGCATTTCGATGGGGTTATTTAGTTATCCTGTGCTAATGGCCGCGGATATTTTGATGTTCAATGCCACCCATGTCCCTGTGGGTAAAGACCAAATCCAGCATATCGAGATGGCACGTGATATAGCAGGTACCTTTAATTTTCGCTATTGTGACCCAGAAAAACCGATTTTTGTACTGCCCGAAGCCATGGTAGATGATGACACGCCGCTACTGACGGGGCTTGATGGTCGTAAAATGTCAAAAAGCTATGGCAATACCATTCCGTTGTTTGGCGACGACCCACAAATAGATGGTGAAAAAGCGCTGCGAAAAGCCATCATGCGTATTGTCACCAATTCACAGTTGCCAGAAGAACCCAAAAACCCCGATGAGTCCACGATTTTTGAGATTTATCGTGCATTCGCTAGCCCAGAAGAACAACAACTACTGCGTCAACGTTTTGAGCAAGGTATCGGTTGGGGCGATGCCAAAGAAATGTTGTTTGAAAAAATTAACAGCGAAATTGCCCCTTTCCGTGCTCGTTACAATGAATTGATGGCGAATCCAAAAGAATTGGAAGAAATCCTACAAATGGGCGCAGAAAAAGCCCGCCGTGATGCGCGAAAACGCCTAGAAAAAGTACGAAAAGCCATTGGTATCAAACCCCTTGCCAAACTCAAAAAATAACGAGTCACTCATGTCATTTGCCCACTTTAAAGCCTACACCGATAGGCTTTATCAAATCGATAAAGCCTTTGACGATGCGCAGCCCAACCGTCTCAACCGACATCGCCACCTTGAGCCTGATTCAGCCGAGTTTCTTGCCAGTCTGGTTATCAGTAAGCGGGCTAAAAATATGTTAGAAATTGGCACATCAACGGGCTACTCTACGCTATGGCTAGGCTATGCGTTAGCCCAAATCAATCGCGCCAATACCGCGGATACTGCCACATTGACATCGATTGATATCGATGAATGGCGATTACTAACTGCTCGCAATCACCTGCGCACCTTGAAGTTTGACCACAATATCACGCTACAACAAGTCGATGCCAAGGATTTTTTACGTCAGTCAACTGCCCATTTTGATGTGATTTTCTTGGACGCAGAGCGCAGGTTTTATGGCGACTATGTGGCTGACTTTAAGCGATTGTTGACCTTTGGCGATATGTTGATTGTCGATAATGTCATTTCTCATGCCGATGAAGTAGCAGCGTTTTTGTCAGCCTTTGAACAGGACAACAACTATCTGTGCGCTACCCTATCAATTGGGGCAGGATTGTTTGTGGCGGTTCGACAGTAGTGACCAATTTAGCCATTCGAATTTTTGAGACGCCTGTTCAAAGTCTGCCAGAAGACCTCTATATTCCGCCTGAAGCCTTTGCCATTTGGCTAGAGCAGTTTGAAGGTCCGCTGGATTTTTTGTTGTACTTAGTCAAAAAAAATAACTTTGATATCACCACCACAGCAATTTTGCCGATTACCGAGCAGTACCTGACTTATATTGAGGAATTGGATGACAATCATTTTGAGTTAGCAGGCGATTATTTGCTGATGGCAAGTACCTTAATTGCTATCAAAAGTGCATTGTTACTACCAAGTCCGCAACGGCTGGAGGATGAAAAAAACCCCACCAAGCAGCTGATTGACAGACTTGAACAATACGCCCAAATCAAACACGCCAGTCAGCGTATCGATGCGTTAATGCGGCTTGAGCGCGATGTATTTTTGGCATACGCCAGTTTGCCAAGCCCTGATATATTAGCCAAAGAGATTGCACCCTATCCTGCCACCATGCTTGCCGACAGTTTAATCAAAATGCAGCTAAAACCCGATTACCAAATGCACCATGTCAAAGCCGATATCGTGCCTTTGGCAGAGCGTATGGCAAGTATTAGCCGTATGTTGGCAAGCCGTGGTCAAGGCACTTTTCACGACATATTAGATAAATCACAAGGCAAACTGGGTGTGGTGGTGAGTTTTGTCGCTATTTTGGAATTAGCAAAACAGCGGATGCTAAAATTTGTCGCACAAGAGGATGACAACGCTTCCGATGTAAGCGAACTAACCTTGATATGGGCATCGTCATGACCGATTTTAACCAACAACATCAGCTTGCCCAGCAGCATAGCAAATCTATCGAAGCGATTTTACATGCCTCAGAAACCCCGATTACTGCCAAACAGCTATGTCACTGGCTATCGATTAATCCAAACCAACTGAGCATGGCGCTCACAGTCTTGCAGCAGCGTCTATCACAAGGCGCGTTAACCTTAGCGGATACCGCGAGCGGCTACCGATTGCAAATCGCCAATGACTTTAGCCCACTTATTCAGCAAGTTTTTCCCCAGCGTCAAGAAACCTTAAGCCAAGCGTTATTAGAGACGTTAAGTGTGATTGCTTACAAACAACCGGTGACGCGTGGCGATATTGAGCAAATTCGTGGCGTGACTGTATCAAGCAATATTTTACGGCAACTATTTGATAAAGGCTGGATTATTGAGCAAGGATTTCGCGATACGCTGGGACGTCCTGCACTACTGCATACCACGCCAGCGTTCTTAGCCGCCTTTGGGCTTAAAAGCTTGCAAGATTTGCCAAAGCTACCTGATGTGCAACAGCTTGAGATATAAAAAGCTGCCGACTGGGCAGCTTCTTAAAAACCCTGCCTCAACAACAACCTGCCTCAAGGCAAGCGGCGAGCAGGGGGGCCCCACTGGTTGACATTTGGCTTGGTATCTGTGCAATACCATACTAGCAGCATAATCCCGCCAATAATGGGGATAAAGGCAATGAGCATCCACCAGCCTGATTTATTAATGTCATGTAAACGGCGAACACCTACTGCGATATTTGGAATCACCAATGCCAAAGAAATAAGCCCCGCCACAATACCATCAGTACCCATCATATAATCGATGATTGCCGCACCCAGATACAACATGAACCACGCCAAATAAAAATACCAATATTCTTTACGTCTAGCACGCCCTTTAAAATTGGCATAATTGCTGAGACTTTTTTTAACCCAATCAAAAAAGCCATAATTTTCTTCAATCGCCCATGCTGGATTGACGGCATTCATGCCCGCTGCGTTAGTAACTTGACCATAGTTGGCAGTTGTAGGGTTGTCTGTATAGCCGTGGGGGATGGGAGGAATCGTGCTATCTATCGGTTTGTTCAGATTGACTGCATTGCCTGCGGCAAGACCGACAACTGCCACTGCATAACCCTGCGCATCGACACTAAATTCTACTTGTTGTCCTGCCGTCGGTGCTGTGGCTTGTTGCCATTGTTGGCTAGTAAATGGGTAATTTTTTCCGTCATCCCCCATGATGATACCTTGACCATGTTGCGGCGAAAAATTGGCTATTTGCCCTCTCATTGTTATTATTCCCTGTGCTGTTATTGATTTACTTATGTCGATGATTATAACGTAAAATAATTTTTACAATGTGACATTATTTATGTTCAATTTTTGATTAAAATACTGGTTAAAATTTAGCCACATGACTTTATACTAGCATTCAACCATCGCTTGTCCTACAATAGGCACAAGCATGAAGTTTCATGCTATCACAACATTGTGAAATGTTGCTACCTATTAAAGGATTATTGAATGAAAGACGAAAAACTGCAAAAAGCGCTCGCCCGTCTAGGCTTAGGTTCGCGCCGCCAAATGGAAGATGTGATTCGCGAAGGTCGCGTCAGTGTTAACGGGACTGTGGCTACCATTGGTGACCGTGTCGGACAGGGCGATGAAATCCGAGTCGATGGACGTTTGCTACGCTATACCGCAGAAAATGAAAAACGCCGCCGTATCTTGATGTATTACAAGCCAGAAGGCGAAATTTGCTCAGCCCATGACCCAGAAGGTCGTCCCACGGTGTTTGAGCGCCTGCCACCCCTAAATCATGACCGCTGGGTAATGGTGGGTCGGTTGGACATCAACTCAACAGGTTTATTGCTATTTACCAATGATGGCGAACTGGCTCACCGTCTGATGCACCCATCAAATGAAATAGAGCGCGAATATGCGGTGCGTGTGATGGGCGAAGTCACCCCTGAGATTATCTTAAATCTCAAACGTGGCGTCATGCTAGAAGATGGTATGGCACAGTTTGATGACATCGTTGAAAAAGGCGGTGAAGGTATCAACAAATGGTACCAAGTCAAACTCAAAGAAGGTCGCAATCGTGAAGTGCGCCGCTTATTTGAATCACAAGGCTTAAAAGTAAGCCGATTACTGCGTATCCGTTACGGCTCTGTCAGTCTCCCAAGGGAGCTTCGCACGGGTCGCTATCTTGAGCTAGATCGCCGTGAGATTGACACCTTAGCAGGGCTTGTCAACATTCGCCCGCGCCAAGGCACAGGGCTTTATGGCATTGCCAAACGCCGCCAAGAACGCTTTGAGAAAAAACCGCTAAAAGCGCGCCGCGGCGGTCATCACTTACGCCGCGATAAAGAAAAAAGAAGTAGCTAACCGCTATAAAACTTACAAAAAAGCAACTTACAAAAAAAGCGTATCAAATTGATACGCTTTTTTCATTTTAATGTACCAATGTTAATCTACCATCAACTACGTGCGATTTTTGACATAGCGATAAGTTGACGCAAATTGCTGGCTGACTTCATGAAACATCTCATTAAGCAATTCATCTAATTGCCGATTGACGCGAGCCAATACCTCAATGAGCATCTCGCCTGCGGTCATCTCCCCCTGAATTTTTTGATTGAGCTGACTGGGATGATATTTGGCAATTTGGTCATACTGGTGTACAGCTTCGGGAATCGTCTGCTCAATCAAGCGGTTGACCACAAACTTATTTTCAGTCAACCATTGGGTTTGCGGGTGGTCTGGTTGGTTGACTGACTGACTTTGGTCACGTTGCCACGCCTGATAACGAATGAGTTTATCATGGATTGTATCAAGCAGCATCACAGCAGCTGTTGGCATACGTTCAATTGACGCGCCATCAATACCCAAAATCGAAGGTGAAGATAATCGCAGTTGTTGAGTTTTTGCTTTGAACCATTTTTTATTGCTTGCATTTTTGCTAGCAGGTGGCATTAAGTTAAAACGGCTATCACTACCGAAGGTATTGGGAATTGGCATGTTTGATTGGTACGCCAAGCGCATGGTTTCTGGTTTTGCCGGCGATGCTGTGGGCGGCACAGAATATTGAGACATACCGACCTCAATACCTGCCATATCATGTAGTTTATACCAAGCCAGCCTTATCCATCGATACGCCAAAAAGCTTATCAACAAAATCAACACAGCCAGCAATATACCGAGCAAAATATTCATCTATACGCCCTAACAGCTTGTCTATCAATAACAGCCTGCCTATAAAAAGCAAATATAGCATTACTATGAATGCAACTGTTTAAAAATTCAAGCATGTTAGCGTTGGCTAAGCCTAAAAATTCATCGGTCAAAAAAAGTATTGCGCAAAACTTTTAGCTATTACTTACCCTAAATCGTCATGTTTACATGGTATGCCAATAGCGAAGTTTATTAATTTCAAATAAAAATGCCACGAACATACCAAGATAATACGCCAATTTAAGCTCAAAACTGTCATCCCGCAACTTAAAAGGTAATGCGCAAAGGGTGACGGCAAGCGGAATCCACAATAGCATAAACACCCAATTTTCGATGACATTGAGCCAGCCTTGCATTCCCTTGCTACTGCGTAAAGCCGCCAACCCTAACAGCAAGCAAGCAACTATCAGTGTGTTGATTAAGCCTTTTGGAAGATTGCTGGGATAAATCGATAATTCTTGCTTAGTATAATGTGGCAATGCCATTCAATAAATTCCTAAATAATTACTGAGGATTGGTGTTATGTATAGCGTCAATGTCTAGCATCAATTTGTGGCGTTAATCTCAATGTCTTGATGGGTACCGACTCACCGAGCGAACCGTTACGAATATGCCGCCATCATCCATAGCATCGCCACACAGCTAAATAACAAACCCAAGGTTAACGCATTGCGATTTTGAATCGGTGCACGCCCTGAGTAGCGATTTAACACCTTTGAGCCCACGACAAAAGCCAGTGGAATACCTAGCCAAAAAATCGCAATGGTACTCACCAGTGAGGGCAGCATTGATGATAAACTATCGCCAAACATCAACCTAAACCCAAAACCTGCCAACCCTAGCAACACCGCAAATATTGCCAGCCCAATTGTCAGACCTTTGGGTACTAAAGACGGGGATTGAACGTCCATACCAATTTCCTTGTGTATCATTGCTTGTGTAGCATTTACGCTGGCAAGCGACCGACCAAAGCCAGTTCGGCACGCATCGCATCAATCGCTTGGCGATAATCAGGTTGATTAAATATCGCTGAACCTGCGACAAACATATCAGCCCCTGCTTCGGCAACCGCACGAATATTACTGGCTTTGATACCGCCATCGACTTCAAGACGAATATTGCGACCCGATAGCCTAATCATTTCGCGCACCGCTTCTATTTTTTTGAGGGTGCCATCAATAAATGCTTGCCCACCAAACCCTGGGTTAACACTCATCAATAAAATCTGGTCAACTTTATCCATCACATAGTCTAGATAGTGTATCGGCGTGGCAGGATTCAGCACCAATCCACAGTCAGCACCCCCATCTTTAATGAGTTGTAAAGAGCGATCGACATGTTGCGTGGCTTCTGGGTGAAAGGTAATGATGCTGGCGCCCGCTTTTAAGAACTGCTCAATCATACTATCAACCGGTGACACCATCAAATGCACATCTATCGGCGCAGTTACCCCATAATCACGCAGCGCCTGACAAATCATGCTACCAAAGGTCAAATTTGGGACATAATGATTGTCCATCACGTCAAAATGCACCACATCCGCACCTGCGGCAATAACCTTCTCGACCTCCTCGCCCAGACGGGCAAAATCTGCCGACAAAATCGAAGGCGCAATCAAAAATTGGCTATCATTATTTGGATGGGCAAATTTATTAGGGGCTTGTTTAGGTGAGTCTTCAAGAATTTCAGACTGGTTCATCGTCATTGTCCGTCAGCTTTGATTAAAAAGTGCGGATATTTTAGCAAAGATTATTTTAAAAAACTTAGACTATTTGGTGACTATTATTTGGTAGCTATTATTTGGTGACTATAACTATTGACAGCGATTATTTGCTGTCCGTGAAAATAAATCTGCCATAAGCCTTGCAGAATTTGCATTTAAGTAGTCAAAACAAGCAAAAAACAAGGTAGCTAGACTATGCTAAATTAGGCTAGATTATGATTGATAAGTACCAAAAAAGATAAAACCCAAGTCTTAGGGCAATAGACTTGGGTTTTAGGGCACTTCATGTCAACTATGTTATTATTATTGGCTTTCCATGATATTACTCATCCTGAGCGTCTCAACACTACCATTCCTTGGTATCATCCTTGTGTTGATGAGTTCATTGTAGGTTGTTGCACGGTTGGTTACTAGCCGCAAAAGGCGGAATCTGTTGTAAGTAAATGCTTACATGGGGTTTTAACTTGCCCGCTGCTAGCTTTCTAATGCGCCTTTCAATAATTTGCTAGCATCACTAGCGCTATCAGTCTGAGCTTCCGATAGTTTTTCGCCTTCTTTGACCCCTTCTTTGATGGTTTCTTTCGCCTCTTGGTGATCGGCGATGCTTGGCAAAGGTTCAGGCTGCTCATCCATGACTTCAGGTTCATATTGTAAAGTAGTGAGCACGGGGAAATGGTCGGAGCCAATGTTCGGCATACGCGCCATTGATACCAGCGTGAAGTGATTGCTGTGGAAAACATGGTCAAGCGCCCAGCGCAAAAATGGGTAACTGGCATGAAAGGTATTGATGAATTTTCGCCCAATGCGGGGGTCTAGTAGTCCTGAAATACGCTGAAACATACGCGTGGTATGCGACCAAGCCACATCGTTAAGATCACCTGCAACAATCACCGTCAAGTCGTTGGCGTTGATATGTTTGCCTACCATTAATAGCTCAGCATCCCGTGTCACCGATTTATCGGCTTCGGTTGGACTCGGTGGCATGGGGTGCAAGCAGTATAGCCAAACAACCTTTCCCATGGCTAGGCGAACTTGGGTATGAATCGATGGGATATCATCAACCACCAGATATTTTACTTGGGGATTGATAAGCTCAAGCTTTGAGTACAAATGCATACCATATAAGTTATCGAGTGGCACTTTGACGTTAAATGGATAGTCAGCTTCGATTGGGCTTAAGGCGTCTTGCCACACTTGGTCAGTTTCGAGCGTCAATACAATATCGGGTTGATGGGTATGGATAAGGTCAATCAAAGCTTGTTTATTTGGATTGGTCGTCAACACATTGGCAACCAATAATTTCACTTGATAATCGCGTGATTTTGGCTTTGCCGTTTGCACTTGTTTCTTCCACAAAAACGTATAAGGCAACACCATGTACGCTTGCATAGCCAGCGCAATAAGCAGCAGTAAAATCAATCCCATCTGCCAACGACTGTCAAAAGCGCCCAGCCAAAGTAAGCCAATGAGCGCCACCACCCCCAAAAAAATCCATTGATTTCTGGGAAAATCAGCAACCCTAAACCACCATTCAAACCTAGGGATGGTTGCCCAAAAAGTTGCAAAAACCACAAAACCTGCTAGCAAATGTAACAACAGCGTCATTGTCTATCCTTTCATGTTATATTGCGGTTCATGTTGTTCAATATTAGCTTGTTATCATTAGCTTGTTATCATTAGTATGGCGATATAGTAGCCACAAAAATATGGCTGATAAATTGCAGTTGTGTTGCCAAACGCTATTTTTCACCCTGACATCGCTATCAGCCTACCATCTATAGCTAACTACCATCTATAGCTAAATAGATGCCCCATCTAAAAAAAAATTCACTTGCAAAACCTTACAAATACAGGCAAGGTAGCAGGTTACTAATTGAAAAATCAATGTGGATTTTCTGCACTATTTATTTTATTTTGTTTACAGTAAGGAAGGGTTATCATGAGTCAGCTACGCGTAGGTTTGGTCGGATGGCGTGGAATGGTCGGTTCGGTATTAATTCAACGTATGATAGATGAAAACGACTTTGAAGGGATTACCCCCGTGTTTTTCTCTACCAGTAATGCCGGTGGCGATGCCCCTACCCCAAATGGCATTGCCCCTAGCAAGCTTGAAGATGCGCATGACTTAGCGGCTTTAGCGGCTTGTGATGCCATTATTACCTGTCAAGGCGGTGACTATACTAAAGAAGTCCATCAGCCGCTACGTGATAAAGGCTGGACCGGTTATTGGATTGATGCAGCAAGCACCCTGCGTATGACTGAAAATAGCATCATCGTCCTAGACCCGGTCAACCGCAATGTCATTGATGACGCTATCAAAAATGGTCAAAAAGACTTTATCGGTGGTAACTGTACGGTATCCTTGATGTTGATGGCGATTGGTGAGCTGTTCAAACGTGATTGGGTTGAATGGGTATCTGCGATGACTTACCAAGCGGCAAGTGGTGCGGGCGCCAACAACATGCGTGAGCTTATCAAAGGCATGGGCTACATCCATGATGGCGTCGCAGACGAACTCAATAACCCCGCAGGCGCAATTTTAGAGATTGACCGTAAAGTAGCCGAATTACAACGTAGCAGTGAGTTCCCAAAACAATACTTTGGTGCGCCGCTTGCTGGTAGCTTAATTCCTTACATTGATGTACAACTAGAAAACGGGCAATCAAAAGAAGAATGGAAAGGCTGTGTTGAAACCAACAAAATCTTAGGCAATGATGCAGACAAGACTAATGCCAACATTGTGCCGATTGATGGTATCTGCGTGCGTATCGGTGCTATGCGTTGTCACTCACAAGGCTTGACCATCAAACTAAAAAAAGACATCCCTCTAGAAGAAATTGAAGCTGCGCTTCGTAACAGTGGCAATGAGTGGCTAGATGTGGTAGAAAATGACAAATCTGCGTCGGTTGAGCGTTTAACCCCTGTGGCGGTCACTGGCACCCTTAAAGTTGCCGTAGGTCGTCTTCGTAAGATGAATCTAGGTGGCGAATATTTATCCGCCTTTACCGTGGGCGATCAGTTGTTATGGGGCGCGGCAGAGCCATTACGCCGCACACTTGCGATTATCCGCAATCAATTATAAACCCAAGGTTTTATAAAAAAACACGCTGACTAGGGCGTGTTTTTTTATGCTTCAATGGCTAAACCTGATAATGTTAATGCGTTATTTACCCCTAAAAAACGCCATGACCAGTAAACAGGGATTGGCGTTATCAGGGTATTATCAGGGTATTGTCAGGGTATTGATAGTACAGCGTCATTATCCAAGCATCAATCCACGCTCAAATTGCTATCAACAGCGGGCTTTATGCCAATAATAAGCGAGCCAGACTATTGAGAGTTTTGGACAAAAAGTGTAAAGTTGAGCAGATAATTTGACTGAAACTTTTGTCAAGTTGTTGGACTATCGATTAATTTGATATTTGAATATTGCCTGTCGGTATATTGACTACCGTGCGACCACACAAGTAGGCATTTTTTAACACCCCTAACTAGGCTATGATACCTTCAGCAAGGATTTTTTATGTCTTGGCAAAAATACTCTGTACACTTGGTATTGGGTTTTCCCTTATCGCTTCCCATTGTCGCTTATGCCGTCAATATTGGCGATACTTATGTACAAACCCAACAAAACCAACCTTTAAACGCCAGTATTAATGTCAGTGATATCAATCCAAGAACTTTTTCTGTCAAAGTCGCCCAAGCTGATGTCTATCGCCAGCTAGGCTTGTCAAAAGATGCCGATATTCAAATCAAATTTGTCCCAACCAGTAGCAATGGCGGTCAGATTGTATTGACCAGCAAACGGCCGATTAATGCTCCATTTACCGATGTGGTGCTCAATATCACGGAAAATGGTGTGACCAAAACGCTGCCAAAAACCTTGTTGATGCCCATCGACAGCGCACAAAAAATCACCACGCAAGCCAATACCACGGCTTTGCAATCACCTGCGCAAAACATCGTCATAGGTTCGGCCAATCCTGTGCAGTTGCCTGTTATGTCGCCCGACCCTATGCCCATGCAGCCGATAACGTTGCCATCAACCACCATCAACCAGCTGCCTAATTTACCTACGACTGGTATGCCCGCCGGCGCCGCCCCAAGGACGCTGGCTAGCGAAAACAGTGACTACCTGCGTATCCAAGAGACGCGAACAGTTCGATCTGTTCAGCCAAATGGCGCTGTTTATACGCAAGCCGTGCCACAAACGCAAAACCCCATCCAAACAAACGCTGCAGACAATCAATTACCAAGCCCGGCAGCTAGTTATGGCAATCAACCTTCAGACAAGTCCAAATTTAAGTATAGCGCCAAAAACCCGCAAATCATTGGCGAGACAACCACTTATACACTACAGCGCAATGACAACCTTTGGACAATCGCCAGTAATATCGCAGCGGCAAACCGCAAAGATGTGGATCAAGTAATGGTAGATATTATGGCAGCCAACCCGACCGCGTTCCCCGATAATGACCCAACCAAACTTGTCGCCAATACCCAATTACAAATCCCAAAATACAAAGTAGTCCCTTCACAAATTGGGATAAAATCAGCCAATAAAGCGCGACAACAATATCGTCAAAACAAAAAACGTGTCGCAAGCAAAAAATCTGTCATCGCACCAAAATCTGCTGCCAAACAACCCGCCACCCCAAAGACTACAAAAAAGACACTCAAAGCACAAAAAACACCGCTCCCATATACAGCGACTAAAAAATCTGAAATGACCATCATCGCACCTAATCATAGCAATGGTTCAGTGCAAGGTCAGAGTACCAAGAACAAGGTAGGCAAAGGGATGTCATCCCAAGTGGCGGCGCAAGTGCAGCAAAAACGCCAAGCCACCGCCCAGCAAGCCACTAAAGTTAACAAACTCAATCAAGACTTAGTGGGCGCTGAAAATCGCTTGAAAATACAAAACACCAAGCTTGCCCAATTAGAAAAACGCTTAAAAGAGTTAAACAAAAAATAATACAACTCGTGGATGATATTGCCTGTGTGCTGTGTCATTTCATACCGTACAACAAATTTGTGGTGATTCATTAGTCGCATAAAGCGGTAGCTTATATCTTGCTATGCCCTAATGATCACTATCTACCGTAACGATGAGGTAAAAGATGGATCCGATAATGATAGGTATCGCAGCAGTGGTGATTTTGGTAATTGTTGCTGGCTTTTTCTTGATGAAAAAAGGTAAGAACGAGACAACGGTTGATACTCAGACCCAAGTCAAACGTCCAAAAACCTTGGCTGAGCAGCAGCGCGAATTAGAACTGCAACGTCAATCACAGATGCCAAGCCCAGCTGCGCCTGACCTACCGCAAACGACTTTACAGACTGCTCAAACCCTCAATACTACAGAGAGTGCGCAGCATGAGTTACAAGCGGCTGAGCAATTGATTCAAACCCAAGACTATGAGGGCGCTATCACAACGTTACGTCGTGCGCTAAAAAATCATCCTTCACATAGTGGGTTGAATTTTACTTTACTTAATAGCTATGCCTTGGCTAAAGATTATCAGCACTTTAATAGCTTCTACCTAGAAGTATTGGCAGTGAACAATGCTGATCTCACTACCCAAGCCAATAACCTAAAAATGCTGGTAGATGAAGAACAAAGGATAACTGCACGCAGCGCAGCGATGACCCATACCGCTGAAGCCGTTGAATCAGATGGACTTGATTTTGATTTGCCAGGTTTTAAACAAGACAGTGATAAGCCAGCCATCAACAGCACTTCACAGGTTGCCATGCCGAGCGTCACTGAAGCGGCACAGCCAGCAACCCTAGCTAATGGTGCTAGCAACAATGCCGATAATGAATTAGATTTTGACTTTGCACTCGATGTGCCTGAAACCAAAATTGCACCTGTTACACCTGTCCCGCCTGAAACTAAGCCTACTACTGAAACCACAGCGGCGCAACCACAATCAGATGAGTTAACTTTTGACGATTTTGATTTTGATCTACCTAGCAATGAGCCCGCGACCGCTAAGACTGTCGCTGCCCCTGCCCTAGAATCGCCTACCGAAATTGTTACCCCAGTGAAAGAGGAATCTGTAACAACCACTTTGGCAAGTAACGTCAATAACGAGGCTATTAGCGACAGCGATTTTGATTTTGACTTTAGTTTACCAGAGACGCAATCAACACCTACCGCTACTGCTGTAGAACCAATGATAATGACCCAAACGGCTGCACCGAGCGCTGACAACATCGCAGATGATTTTGATTTCGACTTTGATTTGAACGCTGAGCCAGCGGTTACTCCAACCCATGACGCTACTACAGAAACCGCCTTAAGCTTTGGCGCGTCAGATACCAAAGCATCTAGCAATCTAACTTCCGATGCAGCAACCTCTGTACCGTTTGCAAGTGATGAAGCTACAGATATTGCATCGTTTGCTTTGGATGATGAATTAATACTTCAAGCAGAAGCAGCCACATTAGCCACAGTTGCTACCCCATCAGTCACTGAGCCTGTTGTTGATTTGGCAGAAGTCAGCGCTCCTATAGAAGTCAAAGCCCCTAGCCAGTCTGACTCGCTACTTATCTCAGATGATATGTTTGATTTTGCGCTAGACGATGACACGACCAAAGCGCAAGACGCTACGTCAAATGTCTTGGTCACTGAGCCTACCCCATCAGATGACTTGATTGATTTGTCCTTTGATGATACAGCTACTCAAGCAACTAATCAGACAACTACGACCCGAACCGCTAGTCTTGAAACAACATCGATAGCAGATAACGTAAGCCTAACAACGGCACCAGTTGTTGAGGATTTATCAGCGATACTGGATGTGATTAAGGATATCGACACGGATACGTTAAACGTAGATTTGGCAGAACAGTATGTGAATTTAGGGGAATACGACAGTGCCAAACGCTTGCTTGATGAAATCAAAGACAGCAACAACACGGCGTTGGTAGAACGTGCCACAGCGTTAAGACAACGTATCGCTTAATCATGTTCTGCATAAAAAAAGGATAGTAAATTGACTATCCTTTTTTTTGGTCTAATTTTTTTTGAATTACTTTATAACAACTTAATACTCAATCGCTATGGGTGTAAGTCCCGTTTTAAAAGCATGGGCTTTTTCAACATAATGTAATGCGGATAGTTGAAGCATCACTTCGCGCCCCTGCGGCAAGGTTTTGACAACTTTCGCAGGGCTTCCCATCACGATGGAATTATCTGGGATTTGCATATTTTCGGTGACAAGCGCATTGGCACCGATGATGCAATTTTTGCCGATTTGGGCATTATTGAGCACAATCGCACCGATACCAATCAAGCTATTATCACCAACAGTGCAGCCGTGTAGCATCGCCAAATGCCCAATCGTCACGCCTTCGCCAATGGTGA
Organism: Moraxella sp. CTOTU47579; assembly: GCF_032004885.1. NCBI lineage: Bacteria > Pseudomonadati > Pseudomonadota > Gammaproteobacteria > Moraxellales > Moraxellaceae > Moraxella > Moraxella sp. CTOTU47579. The sequence continues at coordinate 39,651 of NZ_DALZOJ010000004.1, read as the reverse complement.
CGGCGATACCTTCATCGGTGTGTATCACACTGTTTTCTTGCACATTACTATTTTTGCCCAAATAAATCGGTGCATTGTCCGCGCGTATCACCGCGCCAAACCACACACTGACGTTATCAGCTAGATGTACATCGCCGATGATTTCAGCCGAGTCTGCGACCCAGCCTGTGAAGGGTGCTTGATAGGTGGGTTTTTTGTCTTGCCATTGGTACAGCATATCAAATCCTTATGAAAAAAAAGCGCGTCAACTAAAAAATTGACCCTCTAATTTTAGCAAGTGCGGATAAATTAGCAATGGGTTATTGTGGCCAATGCAGTTAAATCAAAGCCCTGCTTTTAGGCTCGCTTCGATAAATTTATCAAGGTCGCCATCTAGCACCGCTTGGGTATTGGACGTTTCCACCCCTGTACGCAAATCCTTAATCCGCGAGTCATCGAGCACATACGAGCGAATTTGACTACCCCAACCAATATCCGATTTGGTTTCTTCTAGCGCTTGTTGCTTTTCCATACGCTGCATCATTTCACGCTCGTACAGTTTGGCGCGTAGCATTTTCATTGCCGTGTCTTTGTTAGCATGTTGGCTACGTTCATTTTGACACGCAACCACAATCCCTGTCGGTTGGTGGGTGATACGTACCGCAGAGTCGGTGGTATTAACGTGCTGACCGCCTGCACCGCTTGAGCGATAAGTATCGATGCGTAAATCGGCAGGATTGATATCAATCTCGATATTATCATCAATTTCAGGCGATACAAACACCGCCGCAAACGACGTGTGGCGACCGTTGTTGCTATCAAACGGTGATTTTCTCACCAAACGATGCACGCCGATTTCGGTACGTAACCAGCCAAACGCATAGTCACCTTTGACATGAATCGATGCGCTTTTAATCCCTGCGACCCCACCTGCTGATAGTTCCATGATTTCGGCTTTAAAGCCATGTGATTCACACCAGCGCAAATACATCCGCAGCAGCATCTCTGCCCAGTCTTGGGCTTCGGTACCGCCTGAGCCTGACTGGATATCAACATAGCAGTTGTTGCCATCCATCTCACCGCTAAACATACGTTTAAACTCTAAATCTGCGACTTTGGCTTCGGCCTCATCGAGTTCCGCTTGTACGTCTGCCAGTAGCGTCGCATCATCGGCTTCCACCGCTAAGTCAATCATGGCTGTGGCGTCTTCTAACTTATCATCTAAAGCGGTAATCACGCCAATGACATTATCAAGCTGCGATTTTTCTTTACTGATTTTGGTGGCACGCTCTGGGTCGTTCCACAGTTCTGGGTTTTCAAGCTCTAAATTGACTTCTTCCAAACGCTCTTGCTTGGCTTCGATGTCAAAGATACCCCCGAAGCTGGTTGCCACGGTCAGTTAAGTCTTTGATATGCTCTAAATACGGGTTGATTTCCATGTGAGGTTACCTTAACGTGTTACTATGAAAAATGCGCCATTATACCTGAATCTGTTACTGGATTCATCTTAGCTGTCGCCATTCATCTTAGCTGCCGCCTACTACGCCTGTGCTTTTATCGACCAATCTTCCACTGCCCAATGATGCGCTAAGGCATGCGCGTGTAGAGTATCATCGGGGCATACCGCAATCGCCACATCTGCCCATTCTAATAGCGGCAAATCATTTTTTGAATCCGAATAGGCATAAGTTTTGGTGTATGTTATGCCTTGCGCATTTTTTTGAGCAATCCAATTTTTTAAATGAATGATTTTGCCTTCTTTAAAGTTTGGCTGCCCTGCGACCTTACCCGTGTACCCCTGCTCGGTGACTTCTAGTTCAGTGGCTAAAATATTATCTTCCTCTACCAAAAATAATTTGTTAGCAATCGCTTTGACCACAAAGGCATTGGTGGCGGAAATCACTACTACATCGTGCCCTGCTTGTAAATGTGATTGGATAGCGTTAACCGCTTTTGGACGCACTTTTGGCGCGATTTCTTCTTGTAAATATTGCTCACGCCACTGGTGCAACTGCGCTAAGGTATGCTGTTTTAAAAAGCCTGCCACAAACTCGTTATAGACGACCGCATCGAGCGTCCCTGCGATATAGTGCTCATAAAACTCCCGATTTTTAGCACGATACAGCGATTCTTCTACCAGATGATGTTTGACCAAAAACTCGCCCCACATATAGTCACTATCGGTATCAATGAGGGTGTTATCGAGGTCAAATAGCGCCAATTCTTTGTGTAGTACGGTTGACATAGGACAGCCTTTAGCATGGTTAGTGAAAAGTTAAATTGCGGGGTTTTGGTCATCGACGGTTAAGGTATCACCAAATCGCCAGGTACGGATAATGCGCAGCTCCAAATAATCTTGCATTTGTTTTGAGAACTTACCAAATGGCGCGGCTTTACGCACCGAATTTTTTGCTGCTTCATCCAAGATGGTAGCGCCTGATGACTGTAACACTTTGATGGATTTGACTTGCCCGTTAGGCTCGATAATCACCATCAGCATGACATCACCTTTGATGCCTTTGGCGCGGGCTTCTTGGGGATATTGCTGGTTGCCAATATGATAGGCTTGTTGGCGAAAATTCTCGATATAGCGTGCGGCTTCACCCGTGGTGGTGGAGTTACTGCTGATAGTTTTGACCGCAGATTTTTTGGCTAGTAATTGGCGGTTACTGCTGATTTTGGTTTCAAGGGTGGCAATTTGTGCCTGTACCCGTTGTTCTTGCGCGGCTAGATTTTCGCTATCGTCTTGTTTTTTAATGTTATTTTCTCTGCGGATTTTTTCAAAGCTTAACGTGGTACGTAGATAACTTTCTTGAAATGCTTCTTGACGCGTTTGGCGTTCTTGACTCACGATATCATCGGTGTCATTGATTGCTTCGTCTTGTAAGGGGCTTATGGTATTATTTTCAAGCCGTAGCTTTTCGTTGGACTCACCGCCACCTTGCTGGCCGGCATTGGCGATAAAATCGGCTTTCTCATTCTTTTGCAGATTTTCGGTCAACACCGTGGTGACTTCTTGCACCGCTGCGGTTGGTGAGCTTTTATCTTCAAATTGGATACCAAAAATAACAGCCGCATGAATTGCCACTGCCGTAATGGTAGCAAATAGCATGACGCTGTCTTTGCAAGCCGCAGTATGTGGCATTAACTTATGAAAAACATCACGGTGACTGTCTTTGCTATACACCAAAATATAACCCTTTAAACGATGATGACGCTATCTCTACAACCTTGCTAAAAAAATACAAATCACTCATGTATTATAACGCGCAGATATTATAGATTAAATCAAACATTGGCTGAAGCTAAATTCATACGCCATTAGCAATCAATATTTACCAATTACTGGTAAAAGATTTTTTGTAGACTGGTCAGTGACTTTATGATTAGCAACTTTACAATGCCCAAAAACTGACTACAATAATAGCTTTCAATCCAAATATAAAAAACTGAGAAACGATAGTGATAACGAGCAAAACGCAACTGGATGAATTTTTTGCCACCCATTCTGAAGAAATCGCACGTGAACTGATGCAAAAATCGCAAACGTGGTATGAAAAAATCGAAGATTTTGCCAGTCAAGAGTTTATCGTGCCCGCCACCGAAAAGCAGCTGAACGATGCCATTCAAAAATTTGTGGTTGAAAAAGTCAAAGCGATATTGAGTATGCATCTAGAGATTCATGAAGGCTGGCTTCGACTGTATGCAACGATTAACTATAATGGCATTTTCGCTGACCTTGCTGTCAACTTGGGTGTGGTACATGCCCAATTTGACCGTTATCGCCAGCGCTTGGTATTTCAGCAACTGACTGACACCGATGTCATTAGCTTGTATTCAGATTCCTATGTTAAATCAAAAGCGATTCATGCGGCGCTTTGGTTTTTCAAACGGGTGTTAAAGAAAGACCCCCTCGGCATGATTTTGGAGAAAATCAATTTGGTGCACCAAAAAGATGATATCTTGTATCTCGATATTGGTCGCTGGCTGAAGAAGAACGAAAAAATCATGGCAACGCTGCGCAAAGTGCAAGTTAATCATGGCTATCTTGCTGAACAGCAACTACTGCTGAGAGCCAATGCCAACGTCGGTGAAATTCTCAATATAGGTAGTAATGACCAATTGATTACCGAAGCGGATAATCCTGCAGTGACCACTAACGCCACAAAAGCGGCTTAGAATTTTTTCATCGGTATCAAACCTCATCCTTTACCGCTTTTGCTCTACTGATTTTTTACCGATTGTGCTTTGCCAATTAACGAGGTGTTTACCAATAGTTTTCAACGGCGATATTGCCTTCGCCGCGGCGATTCATGGTCAATCCAATTGATTTTAACGCTTCTTTGGTATCTTCGACCATCTGTGGATTACCACACAGCATCACGTGACTGCGCGCTTTATCCAGTTTTTGCCCTACCAACTGGGTTAATTTTCCCGACACTATCAAGTTAGGAACCCGCGCTTTTTCTCCGGCATAATCCGCTTCCCGCGTGACAATGGGCAAAAATACAAACGCTGCTCCATTGTCGCCATAGATTGACTTAATTGAGCCAATCTCCTCTTGATAAGCAAGCTCTTGCGAGGTGCGTGCGCTGTAAACCAAAATAATGCGCTGATATTGCTGCCATACATCAATGGTCTTTAAAATCGATAAAAATGGTGCTAAACCCGTGCCTGTTGCCAGCAACCACAAATCATTGGGTAGGGGTAACTGGTAGCGGGCTAAGGTCAAATAGCCAAATGGCGTGGTATTGAGCAATAAACTATCGCCCACTTGGATATGATTAACCTTACTGGTGAATTCCCCTTCAGGAATGACGACCGAAAAAAATTCAATAAATTCATCATAGGGTGAAGATGCGACGGAATAGGCGCGAAACACATAGCCATCAAGGTCAACGTGCTGACCTTTCGTCTCATAATCTTGTGTCTCAGAAGTTATTAACTTGGTCTCATGGTTTTGTGCAAAATATTGCAAATCTTTGCCATGGATACCGAGCCTAACAAATTGCCCTGCGGTAAATTTAAAGCCATCGGGACGCGTGACTTTAAAACTTAGCAAGGTGGGTGCCCAACGGGTCACTTCAATCACTTTAACGCGAATACTTTTATCATCTGACATGTTATCTTGACCATTTTTTTTGCATCATTATAAACAAAAAAGCGTACCTTAATGAGCTAAGATACGCTTTTTTATGTCGCAGTCTTAAAATTGGATTAATACATACGAACTAGCGTGATAATTTTTGATAATGTTTCGGGGAAAATACCGAAGTACAATACCGCTAACGTCACCAACAACACCATGATGCCGCCTGCTTGAATACCCCAATGATTGACCGCATCGTGCGGCTGTACTTCTTGGGGACGTCTAAACAAGGTGACCATAAGATTTAGATAGTAATACAAGCTAATTGCACTACCCACGATAATCATGGCAGTGAGCCACCAACTTTGCGCTGAAACCGTAGCAAAAATCGCAAAGAATTTGCTGATAAACCCGGCGGTCAATGGAATACCTGCCAATGATAATAGCATCACAGTCAATACGGCAGTTAGCACAGGACGTTGCCAAAAAATCCCTTGGAAGTTTTCAACTAACTCTGCTTCACCTTGACGTTTGTACGGGCTTGACATGATAGTCACGACACCGAACGCACCAATGGTGGTAAACGCATACACTGCCATGTAAAGGCTGACAAAACCTGCTGATTCAACTTTTACGGCGCTGATAATCGCTAACACATAGCCGATGTGCGCAATAGATGAATAGGCTAACAGACGTTTTATATTGTGCTGACGAAGCGCCAGTACGTTACCGATAATCATCGATAAACTGGCAATCACCACAATCAAGGTATTGATTGCTGGCAAGGCTAAGGTCGCCGTAGACAATAAGAAACGTAATCCTAGCGCCATCATAGCTACTTTGGAAACACTGCCCAAGAAAGTTGCCACAGGCGCAGGCGCACCTTGGTAAACGTCTGGCGTCCAAGTATGGAATGGTACTGCTGAGAGTTTAAAGGCAATACCAAATAACATTAATGCAGTCCCCACCACCAAAATCGGCATAATCATACCATTTTGAAACATGGGTACGATTGCCATACCAATTTGACGGAAGGATAAAGTACCTGTGTTTGAGTAGATCAGTGCCATACCCATCAACATGGTAGCAGAGGCTGTCGCCGATAAAATGAGGTATTTGAAACCTGCTTCTAATGATTTACCACGCGCATAAGTATAAGCCAACATACCATATAGCGGTACCGACAATAACTCTAAGCTGACAAAGAAAGAGGCTAAGTTATCAGCGCATACCATAAACAGCGCGCCCAATGTTGAGATAAGCATTAGCAAATACAATTCTTCTTTGTTGTCACCATAGCCCTCAATGTAACCATACGCCAAGGTAAAACACGCCAATGAGCTGATTAAAATAATCACCATATTGAACTGGGCAAAGCTATCCACCACAAATAAGGGAGCAATCAAGCCTTGCGATGGCGTAAATAATTCATACAGACCATGCAACATGCTATCAGGATTGCCACCCAATAATTGTATAAGGACAACAAACAAGGCGGCATTAAGGCCAATCACACTGATGGTACCTGCCACAAAATTTGAACGCTTCATGGCGATGGCAATCATCACCACTACCGTGGTAATTGAAATTAAAATCATTGGAAACAATGGCATGAGCACATTGCTAGCAAATGGAATAATAGGATTCATCTATTTTACCTCCATATGAGCAAATGGCTCTTGAGAAGTAGGTACAACTTGCTGGACATGATATGCCTCACTAATCCACTGCATACTGTGATCAGAGGTATCTAAGAATGATTGCGGATATAGACCTAACCATATTAAACCAAACGCAAGCACCAACAAGATTGCCGCTTCACGCGCATTAATATCACGCATCGGTGACATTTTTTCAATCGTCGCTGTCGGCGTACCAAATAATGCTTTATAAATCATAATTAATGCGTATAAACCTGCAACGACTAAGCTAAAGGTTGCAAACACCACTGCCACAGGATGCGAGGCAAAAGACCCTAGAAGAATTAAGAACTCACCGATAAAGTTACCGGTACCTGGAATACCTAATAATGCCGCGGCAAAGAACATAAGTAACGGTGGGTAATAACGCATTTGACCCCACATACCACCCATTTGGCTCAAATCACGGGTATGTAGACGCTCATAAAGCTGACCGCTCATGATAAATAATGCCGCTGAACTAAGACCATGTGCCAACATTTGAATCATCAAGCCTTGGAAACTAATTAAGGTACCGGCATACAACGCAAGTACCACAAAACCCATGTGTGAAATACTGGTATAAGCCAGTAACCGCTTGATATCTTGCTGCATAAACGCAAGCCAAGCCCCATAAAAAATACCAATACCGCCCAAGGTAATCGCAATCGGTGCAAACTGAGCACTGGCTTCTGGGAATAATGGTAGGACAAACCGCAATAAACCATACGCCGCAGTTTTAATCAAAATACCAGCCAAATCGACCGAGCCTGCAGTCGGTGCTTGTGCGTGCGCATCGGGTAACCAGCCATGCAGTGGGAAAATTGGTAATTTAACCGCAAAGCCAATAAAGAACATCAGCATGATTGGATATTGCCATTTGCCAAGATCTGTACCGAGCAAGTCCATATAGTTAAAAGTTATTTGACCTGTCGTTGATGCATGAATCATCACCAAAATCAAAATACCAATCAACATAATCAGACCCGATGCTTGGGTATAAATAAAGAATTTGGTTGCGGCATATTCTTTGGTTTTACCACCAATCGCATTGTGTCCCCAGATTGCAATCAAGAAATAGATAGGAACTAACATCATCTCCCAAAAGAAGAAGAACAAGAACATATCGATTGCTAGGAAAACACCAATAACACCGCCCAAGCTCCAAAGTAGATTAAGATGGAAGAAGCCCACACGGCGAGTAATCTCACCCCATGAACACGCCACCGCCATCATACCTAAGAAGGCTGTTAGGCTCACCATCAACAGCGATAACCCATCAATAGCTAGATGGAAACTGACCCCCAATGAGGGCATCCAAGATAGTTGAAACTCTGCCAACCAAGTCGGTTTAGCAGTCACTTCCGCAATGGTTTGTGCTGAACCAATAAAGTTACCGTTTTGCCAAATAGCTACCGTAATCAAAAACGTTAATAGCATGCCAAGAAACGCAATCCAACGAGGAAAACGTTCATCAACTTTTTCAACCAACCAGCACAGAAAACCTGCAATGATTGGAATAAATATCAAGGCGGGTAATAAGAGATTATTTTGCATAACTGTTACTTCCCTATCATCATCATTACCAACACCAACAATACTGCCATGCCAAGACCGAAGCTTGCAGCATACCCACGAATCGAGCCAGATTGGAACCATGTCGCCACTCGGTTACCTGCCAGCGATAGGGCTGGTAAAATATTCCAAGTGCGGTCAATCGGGTCAATTTTAATTAATTTACCAATCAATAAGAATGGTTTAACAAATACAATGTCATACAAAGCATCAAAGCCTAAACCATGATAGCACCAGTAATTAAGCGCACGGCCCAAACCTGTTTGGTTAAACTTACTCACGATGCGACCTTTATCTAGGGCAAACAAGAAAGCACCCACAATCAAGCCCGCCAACATCGCAGCCATCACAATCATTTCTGCCGTGTGCTTACCGGATTCTACCTCAGGATGAATCACGCTAAAACTTTGTGGCAATACGCCTGCTAATGGTGGATGAATCATCGCCCCCACTGCAGTTGATAGCACCAACAATACCGCAAGCGGCAGCCAGTATGTCCAACCTTTAAGATCGTGAATAGGCGTTTTTTCTTCACCAAAGAACACAATCCAAATCATACGAAACGTATAAATCGAGGTTAAAAACGCACCTACTACTGCCATCCAAAATAAATTCATATGACCTGATGCGAAGGTTTCCCAAATGATTTCATCTTTTGAGTAATAACCCACTGTAATCCAAGGAATCGCAGCAAGTGCCCCACCCCCAATCGCAAACACCGCAAATAGAAATTTATTTTTATAAAATAACCCACCCATTTTAAAGATGTTTTGCTCATGATGGTAAGCCAAGATAACAGCGCCTGACCCTAGAAATAATAAAGCTTTAAAGAACGCATGGGTCATCAAGTGGAAAATCGCAACTTGCCAAGCGCCTACCCCTAATGCCAAGAACATATAGCCGATTTGACTCATGGTCGAATAAGCTAAGATACGTTTGATATCGGTTTGTGCAAGCGCACAGAAACCAGCAACCAACAATGTTGTTGCCCCAACGATACCCACCCAACTTGCCAACACGTCAGGGGTCAATAAGAACACAGGATGTAAACGGGCAATTAAATACACACCTGCGGTAACCATCGTTGCCGCATGAATCAAGGCTGAAACAGGCGTAGGACCTGCCATCGCATCAGCAAGCCAAGAATGTAGCGGAATTTGTGCAGATTTACCCATCGCACCAAGCACTAGCATCACAGCCGCAACTTTGATAGTAGGATAGCTATGACCAAAAATCGTCACCGTTGACCCTGCCGACGTTAGCATTTGCGATACATTGGCATTGATATCTGAGATATTTAACGTACCCAATTCACGGAACAACAAAAATAAGCCAAACGCTAAGAACACATCACCCACACGGGTTACGGTAAAGGCTTTCATCGCAGCACGGCCGTTGGCGCGCTTGTGATAATAAAAACCAATTAATAAATAAGAACAGATACCAACGCCTTCCCAACCTAAGTACAACAGCACTAAATTGTCAGCAAGCACAAGTAACAACATACTTGCGACGAACAGGTTCATATAGCTAAAAAATCTTGCGTAGCCTGTTTCACCGCGCATATACCATGATGCGAAAATATGAATTAAAAAACCGACACCGGTAATCACGCCCATCATGGTCACGCCCAAACCATCCAGCATAAGACCAAATTTTGGGGCAAAACTACCGACTTGCATCCACGTCCACAATGGCTGATTAATGACAGCGCCTTGTGGGTGGTTCATTAAAAAATCACTGCCTGCCATCAAGGCACACAAAGCAGCCAAACCCATACTACCGACACCGACCACTGCGGCTGCGTTTTCGCTTAAGCGGTCACGCATGGTCGCTAGAATCAGAAAGCCAATCAGCGGCAGCATAAAGGTTAAAGGTAACATACTCATTTTGATTTCACCCTTTCATCTCATTTGCCGTATCGACATCTAAATGACCACGCTTATGATAAAACTGTAAAAGAATAGCCAACCCAATTGCGACTTCAGCGGCTGCCAAAGTTAGCACCAAAATAAACATAATTTGTCCGTCAGGACTGACCCAGCGACTACCTGCCACTACAAATGCTAAGGCAGCAGCATTCATCATAATCTCAAGACTCATCAACATAAACAAAAAATTACGTCGTACCATCACACCACAAAAACCAATGGCAAACAAAATCGCTGACAAGATTAGACCGTGCTCTAATGGCACATGCTCTAATGGAAAGTGTCCCATTATGCCTTCTCCTCCTGAACTTCGCGTAACACAGCCGGTTGGCTGGGCTCTCTATCAATAAACTTCGTTAAGGCAGGTTGTATGGTATTACCAAGCTCACTGTTATGACTTTCGTTTTCATCATCCAAGGCAGATTTTGCCAAATGATAAGCCGCCACCAAACCCGCTAGTAATAAAAACCCTGCAATTTCGACCAACAATAAATATTCAGTAAATAATTTGGCACCGATCATTTTTGCCGTAACTGGCTCTACCCCGATAAACGCTGGCATCATTCCTTCAAAACCATGTTTCATGCCAATCAAACTAAACAAGGTCAAACCCACAATAAATGCAAGTCCTGCCGGTACTGCCCAAGCCGAGGATGATAACCAGCTTTCTTCTTCTAAGGTAGTTTGGGTGCCTAAGTTCAGCATCATCACCACAAAAACGAACAATACCATAATCGCACCCGCATAAACGATGATTTCAAGCGCACCGGCAAATGGCGCACCTAAGGCAAAGAAAATACCTGATAACGCCAGCAGCGTGACAATCATGTTTAATAACGCATGCACAGGATTGGTACGAGTAATCACGCGCAAACTAGCCAAAATAGCGACAATCGCTAATAAATAAAACCCTATCGTTGCTCCGGTTATCATGGCAATAAACTCCGTAAATCAATCGGCGCAGACTCATTTTGGTGTGCCCCTTTAGGTTTATCTTTGGTCGCCATCCCAGTCACACGGTAATAATTATAGTCAGGAAATTTACCCGGGCCTGAAATTAACAAATGCTCTTTTTCATACACCAAGTTTTGACGGTTGTATTCACCCAGCTCAAAATCTGGCGTCATCTGAATAGCCGTTGTCGGGCACGCTTCTTCACACATACCACAAAAGATACAACGCGAAAAATTAATACGGAAAAACTCTGGATACCAGCGTCCGTCTTCACGTTCCGCTTTTTGCAGTGAAATACAGCCCACCGGGCAAGCGACAGCACATAAATTACAGGCCACACAGCGCTCATCCCCATCCGGGTCACGTGTCAGTACAATACGCCCCCGAAAACGCGGCGGTACAGGAACAGGTTGTTCTGGGTATAAAATCGTATCACGTTTACGGGTCGCATGGCTTGCGACCATGATTAGGGTGCGCAGAATTGAGCCAAAACCCGTAATCGTGTTTTTTACCATAGTCAAATACATACGTTAATCTCCACCTTACCCTACACCATGGGTGCGCCATAATACATAGGCCGCCGTCGCGAGTAAATTAATCAAGGTAATGGGTAGACAAATTTTCCAGCCAAAGTTCATTACTTGGTCATAACGTGGACGCATCAGCGCCCCACGCGCCAATACAAACATGGTCATAAAAAATAGCGTTTTTAACATGAACCAAATAATCGGCGGGATAAAACTCAGTCCATCAAATAATGGCAACCAACCACCAAAGAATAAAATAGTAATCAGCGATGATACCAACACGATATTCACATACTCACCGACAAAGAACATACCAAATTTCATACCTGAGTATTCAACATGGTAACCTTCTGCCAATTCTTGCTCTGCTTCTGGCTGGTCAAATGGGAAACGGTGGGTAACTGCCACACCTGCGACCATAAAGGTTAAAAACCCTAAAATTTGACCAAATACATTCCAGTGCCAAAAACCACCGGCTTGTGAGTATACGATATCGCGTAAGTTAAATGACCCTGCCAACGCCACCACACCCATTAGCGATAATCCGAGAAAGACTTCATAACTAATGGTTTGGGCAGCAGAGCGTAGACCACCAAGCAAGGCATATTTATTGGCTGATGCCCAGCCACCAAACATCACGGCATAAACCGCCAACCCTGCCATCGCAAAGAAGAACAAAATACCGATGCTCCAGTCTGCGCCACCGAGTGATGGCGTAACTGGTACAATGATATAAGCGGCTAAAGCGGTAAACAATGAAATCGCAGGCGCCAAGACAAAGATAAATTTATCGGCAAATTTGGGGGTCCAGTCTTCTTTAAAGAAGATTTTGAGCATATCCGCGGCTACTTGTAGCGAACCTTGCCAACCCACACGGTTTGGACCATAACGGTCTTGCCAAAGTGCCAACATGCGACGTTCATAAGGAATCATCAACGCGGCAAAAATCACCACCGCCAAGAAAATAACAATTGATTGCACTGCCAAAAATACAATTGACCAAGCTTCAGGGGACATTACCCCAGCCAGCCATGCAGGTAAATCGGGCATCTGTCTAACAGAATAATCCATTATACCCCCTCCCCTGGAGTTACTTGAGCTGTCACGCCACCATTATTAGCTGCTGGTGGTACGACAGTGTTGGTAGTTGCTGATTTTACGATACTGATGTCGGTATAAGGCTGCGCTAGCAAGGCTTCTAATGCACCCGCCTGACCCACAGGATAGCCCACACAGCTTTCGGCTAAGTAATCGACAAGCTGCACAGGTAATGTAGTCGCTACACCCTTCACTGTGACCGTTAACATATCACCTGATTGCAGCTGCCATTTATCGGCATCATCCGTTGATACACTAAAAGCAGCTGGCATCAATTGTGAGGCGACCACTTCACTACGGGCGGTTAATTCATCACTAGCAAAAATATTATACACAGGCACTAGCTGGCTTGAACCTTGTTGGCTAGCTGCCGCAGGCGCAATATACTCACGTTTTGGCAATGCGGTTAACGCATCGAAAATACGCACGCCTGGATCGCCATGTTTTAAATGACCACCCACTTTATCTTGGTATTTATTCCAAGCTTGCGGTGAGTTCCAACCTGCTGACCAAGCAAATGGAATCATTGCTGAATCCGTTTGGGTGCCCACATAACCTTCTTGGGAGAAGGTTAGGCCCGTATCGATATCTTTTGGCTGCTCTGGCTCATGCACAGAAATCGGTGCACGCATCGCCGTACGACCTGAATAACGGCGTGGCTCACGCGCGACTTTTAGACCGGTAATACGGTAATCGGCTGATGGCGCTGCTTGTCTGATTGCGGCTAATTGTGGATTGGTGTCTGCGATTGCAGTAATCACATCATCAAGCTGCGTCCAGTCAATCGCACGGCCATTGAGCTCAGACTCTACTGCATGTAACCAACGCCAGCTTTCTTTGACCATACTTTGCGGGCGATAGTAAACAGGATCATAAACTTGGAAGAAACGCTGTGCACGACCTTCTGCTGAGATTAGTGTACCGTCTGCTTCTGCAAAGGTTGCTACAGGTACCATCACATCTGCATGGTTATGCCATTGGTAAGCTTCATGATCAAGTACAATCAGTGATTTGTTGGCTACCAATTGGTTCATTTGCTCAGCGGTTAGACGGCGGCTGATGTCATTTTCCATGACAATCACCACATCGGCATCATCACCTAATTCATCAATCGCTTTACCACCGAGTAAGTTGACGCCTATGCTATTGGCAGCAGGTACTGACAAGTACAAACCTGCTTTTTCTTGATAGCCTTTGGTCGGGTTCATACGGCTTGGGCGTTTAACTTGCTTAGCTTGTTCAGCAAATGCCGCTTCATCCATCTCTTGTTTGAGTTTGGCTTGCTCTGCATCGATTTTGGCAATCTCTGCATCCACTTGGACGTTGTGGGCGTCAACCACGCCTTTTTCATAGATGACCACTTCACCGCGTTTTTGTTCGGCGATATTGGCAATTTGTGCCGCCGCTTCTATGATAGCAGTGTGGTACAGTGATGAGCCTGAGATGATAAGGGGTTTGGTTGCTTTAAGTAGCGTCTGCGCGATATGTTTAGCAAATGCTTGCATATCAGCATTATCGTCTTCATCGATGACCAAATCTTTTGGTAATTGTGAGGTAGCCAACGTTTTCATGTGCTCAGCAATGCTAAAGCCTAGTTCAGCGATATCGCTTGGGGTAGCAACGCAGCTTACTTTGGCAATATCATCAAGGCGCGTATCTTTGACATCCACAATAAAGATTGGGCTGTAGTCTTTTTGACCGATACGAGCCACAGGCTCTGCCAAGAAATCTGGCGTTTTTAGTGCATCTGCCATTTGTTTGGCGCGATTTTTTGCCGCTTGGCGTACTGCCAGTGCAATACGCGGACTGGTTTGGGTAATATCTTCACCCAAAATCAATACCGCATCATAATCCTCAATCTCACGCATGCTTGGATTATGGATATTTTCTGTGGTCAACACATCGATACATTTTTGTACCACAGTTTTTTCTTGTTTGCTAATACCAATGCTAAAATTTTCGGCACCGACTAAGCGTTTTAGGGCATAGTTTGATTCAAGGCTGGCAACAGGTGAACCAATACCGATGGCTTTTTTGCCTTGTAACCGGTTTTTGATGGCATCAATAGTATGGTCAATGCTCAGATTGGTTTGTTTACCGTTGAGTGTTTCAACCGCTTGAATTGGGCGGTCTTGGCGGTTAACATAGCCATAGCCGAAACGACCACGGTCACATAAGAAGTAAGCGTTGACTTCCCCATTAAAACGGTTTTCGATACGGCGCAATTCGCCATAGCGCTCACCCGCTGAGATATTACAACCTGCCGAACAGCCATGACAAATGCTTGGTGCATATTGCATGTCCCATTTACGATTGTAGCGCTCTGAGTGAGTTTTGTCAGTAAATACCCCAGTTGGACAAACTTCGGTGAGGTTACCTGAGAATTCACTTTCAAACTGACCGTCTTTATCACGACCAAAGTACACACGGCTTGCTGATGCGTAAACGCCCAAATCTTCACCACCTGCATAGTCTTTGTAATAACGCACGCAGCGATAACACGCGATACAGCGGTTCATCTCATGATTGATAAATGGACCCAAGTCTTGGTTTTGGTGGGTACGTTTAGTAAAGCGGTATTTACGATGATTGTGACCTGACATGTAGGTCATATCTTGCAAGTGACAATGACCGCCCTCTTCACAGGTTGGACAGTCATGGGGGTGGTTAGTCATTAAGAACTCAACCAAGCTTTTACGGAAGTTTTTGACTTCTGCATCCGTCACTGAGATCCACATGTCTGGGGTCGGATTGACCATACACGACATGACCAAACGACCACGACCCGCTTCATAATCTTCTTTGTTATTATATTGCTTGACGGCACATTGACGGCAAGAACCCACCGAGCCCAATGCAGGGTGATAACAAAAATAAGGGATATCGATGCCAAGCGATAAACAAGCTTGTAGCAAGTTATCGGCACCATCAACTTCGACGTCTTGACCGTCTATATGAATAATTGCCATGCTAATTCCTTACACTGATTGCCCATTGGTGGTCTTAACGGGTTGATACACTTCAACTTTTCCGCTATTTGCAGATGAAGGCACGCCCGTTGGGGACAATTGTTCTTCAGGCGCCACATTGTTACCAATTTTGGCTTCAAATTCTGGTAAAAAGTATTTTAACGCACTTTGTAATGGCTCAACCGCACCCGGTGCGTGGGCGCAGAAGGTTTTACCTAACCACAAATCTTTGGTCAATTGGCGCAGCACGTCAATATCGACAGGTTGACCATTGCCTGTATCGATGGCATGCAAGGTTTTGACCCCCCATGGCAAACCATCACGGCAAGGCGTACACCAACCGCAGGATTCGCGGGCAAAGAATTTTTGCAAATTGAGCGACAGTGACACCATATCTTGCGATTCATCTACCACCATAATCAAGCAGGTACCTAAACGGCTACCTGCTTTCATGATGGGTTCAAAGTCCATGGGTAGGTCTAAATGCTCATCACTGGCGGTTAAGAAGTCAGTTGACGCACCGCCTGGTAACCAAGCTTTTAATTTACGCCCATCTTTCATGCCTTTGGCATAATCAAAAATAATTTCGCGAGCGGTGGTACCAAATGGCAGTTCCCATAGACCGGGCTCATTGACTAGACCTGAACAACCCATGATTTTGGTGCCGGGGTTTTCTGATTTGCCTTGTGCCAAGCCTTTATACCATTCTACGCCATGCAGCATGATGCCCGGCATGTTGTTTAAAGACTCTACGTTATTGACCACAGTGGGACGACCCCATGCCCCTGATACTTGTGGGAAGGGTGGCTTAGTACGTGGATTGGCACGGCGACCTTCAAGCGAGTTAATGAGCGCAGTTTCTTCACCACAGATATAACGGCCTGCACCGGTATGCACGTGTAAATCAAAGCTATAGCCTGAACCTAAGATATTATCACCTAAATACCCTTTGGCACGGCACTCATCCAATGCATTATTTAGGCGTTTGGCGGCTTCAATGTACTCACCACGGATAAAAATATACCCTGCGGTTGCGCCAATGGCATAACCTGAGATAATCATCCCTTCAATCAGCTGAAATGGTAGGCGCTCCATCAATAGACGGTCTTTAAACGTGCCTGGCTCCATCTCATCTGCGTTACAAATCAAGTAACGGGGTCCGCCATCCGGTGGCGTCATAAAGGTCCATTTAAGACCTGCATTAAAGCCTGCACCGCCACGTCCACGCACGTTGGCATCTTTAATCATGTTGCCCACTTCTTTGGCAGATTTAGCCAAGGCATTTTTTAAACCTTCAAACCCTTTTAGGCTTTCATAAGTTGCCAAATCTAGCACTGAGTCATAATGCGCCAAACGCCAAGTCAGGGGCTTGGTCTCACTGGTGGCTGTCGCTTTGTCACCATAAATAGGAATGCTTTGCTCGCCCAATTGACTGGGTGATTTGCCAATTTTTCGATTATTAATTTGACGGGTTATATTCATGCGTATTGCTCCAGCAATTCAGCAATCTCTTCAATTTGGACAGGACCGTAGGTATCTTCATCAATCAAAACCGCTGGACCTTTATCACAGTTACCCAAACAACAAATGGGTAACAAGGTAAAACGATTGTCTGGGGTGGTTTGACCAAAACTAATACCTAAGGTACGCTCAAAGGCTTGACCTAAATTCTCTGCACCTACCAGATAACAACCAATCGAGTCACAGACCAAAATCACATGACGACCAACCGGTGAGCGGTAGATACGGTTATAAAATGTTGCAACCCCTTCCACATCGGTGACTGGGATTTTTAAGATATTAGCAATCGCGTTGACTTGTGCATCATCCACCCAGCCGTTACGGCGTTGGACAATTTTTAGCGCATCAAGGGATGCCGCGCGGCTTTGTGGGTAATGATGCATAAATTCATGAATGTCGTGAATTTCTGCTTCGGTTAGAATGCTTGCGACATCCACCTTTGGGGTTTTATCAGTTACAATCTTCATCGGTGGTTTTCTCCTAACGGTCAACGTCTGCCATAACAACGTCAATTGACGCTAGATAAATAATTAAGTCAGATACCAAGCTACCATTAATCACTGACGGCATTTGCTGTAAGTGGGCAAAGGTCGGTGTACGAATACGGGTACGGTAACTCATGGTTGAGCGATCAGACGTAATATAATAGTTGGTAATACCTTTC
Source organism: Moraxella sp. CTOTU47579 (assembly GCF_032004885.1). Taxonomy (NCBI): domain Bacteria; kingdom Pseudomonadati; phylum Pseudomonadota; class Gammaproteobacteria; order Moraxellales; family Moraxellaceae; genus Moraxella; species Moraxella sp. CTOTU47579. Next base: position 21,665 of record NZ_DALZOJ010000004.1, on the reverse strand, counting down.
ACTGCTTCCACCATAAAGGAGGACTCGCCTTCTGGCATAACAGGACCCCACGATACTGAGATAAAGTGGTTAATCAAGGTCTCAATGTCATTTAAGGTGCGGTCTTTGGGTGGTGGGACAGCCAGTGGGTGGTCGGCTTTGTATGCCCCCATTGGCATGTTATTGAGACATTGCTCAATGATACGCAGTGACTGACGAATCTCTTCAATTTTGACCAAACAGCGGTCATACGCATCGCCATTAAACTCAATTGGCACTTCAAAATCAAAATTTTCATAGCCAAGATAAGGACGCGCTTTACGTACATCGTAAGGGATACCGGTGGCACGAAGTCCATGACCTGATACGCCCCAAGCCAGTGCAGATTTAGCATCGTATTGGGCAACGTTTTGGGTACGAAGTTGTAGCACCTTGTTTTTCATGGTAGCTTTGACGTATTCATCGATACGTTTTGGCATCCAATCTAAGAATTCACGAACCAGTTTGTGCCAGCCGTTTGGCAAGTCCATCGCGGTACCGCCGATACGAAACCACGCTGGATGCATACGATAACCGGTTACCGCTTCAATCACATCATACGCTTTTTGACGGTCGGCGAACATATAAAATACTGGCGTCATACCGCCCGCATCCTGAATGAAGGTGCCCCAGTACAGCAAATTATTGGTGATACGGAAGAACTCACTCATCATGATACGAATGGTATTCGCGCGATCCGGCACCGTAATGCCTGCCAATTTTTCCACTGACATGATGTAGGGTAATTCATTCATCACCCCGCCAAGATAATCGATACGGTCAGTGTAAGGAATAAATGAATGCCAAGTTTGACGTTCGGCGATTTTTTCAGCGCCGCGATGGTGATAACCAATATCTGGAATACAGTCGATGACCTCTTCACCATCTAACTGAAGCACAACGCGAAAGGCACCGTGCGCAGAAGGGTGGTTAGGACCCAAGTTTAGGAACATAAAGTCTTCGTCACGACCACTACGTTTCATGCCCCACTCTTCTGGGATAAATCGTAGGTTCTCCTGCTCAAACATCTGCTTGCCTTTATCGAGATAATAAGGCGGTACTTCAGTTGCACGAGAGGCGTATTCTTTACGCAGTGGATGACCTTCCCAGTATTTTGGCAATAAAATACGGGTTAAATGGGGGTGACCATCAAAGGTAATACCAAACATATCCCACGCTTCGCGCTCATACCAGTTGGCATTGGGCCAAATGCGGGTTGCCGTAGGGATGTGTAAATCAGATTCTTTGAGCGCCACTTTGATACGGATGTCTGTGTTGCGCTCTAACGACATTAGATGATAGAACACGGTGAAATCACTGTCAGGCAAGGCATTGCCATCCCTGTCTTTACGATGCTGGCGTAAGCGCTCATCAATCGCTGAAATATCCAGTAACATCACGTAAGGCTGTGGCAAGGTGCGAAGGTACATGAGTACTTCGATGACCTGTTCACGGCTGACCCAAATAGTGGGAAAAGCGTCAAAGGTTTTTTGTACAACAAACTGCCCCTCAAACTTGCGATTTAATTCTGCAATCACTGCTGGGACATCAGTTTGTGCTTGATTATCAGTTACCGTTACCATGAGTGGCACTTTCCTCATTCACAATTATTAAGAAGGTAGTGGAATACCTTTTTTGTTTTGAACGCAATTCGCTAAGCTTTCACTTAGCGAAAATTCATCCTAAATCTATCCAGAGATTGACTCTAGCATTAATCAATCTCTAGCATTAATCAATGTTATCTGGGCTGCGTAGATTTTTGACCGCGATGCGATCGGCTTGTTTACGGTCACGTTCTGGCTGCATGACAGGTTGGTAGATACCTTGGTCATTGACATGAATACCGAGTGGACGGCGTTCTTTAGTAATCGATTCTTGCAGCAGCATGATGGCTTGAATCAAAGCTTCTGGACGGGGTGGGCAACCAGGGATATACACATCGACGGGAATGATTTTATCAACGCCTTGCACCACTGAATACACATCGTACATGCCGCCTGAATTGGCACAGGCACCCATTGAGATGACCCATTTAGGCTCAAGCATTTGCTCGTAGAGACGCTGAATAACAGGCGCCATCTTCATAAAGCAAGTACCGGCCACAATCATCACGTCAGCTTGGCGTGGTGACGCGCGAATAACCTCAGCGCCAAAGCGCGACAAGTCATGCACGCCTGTTAATGTCGTTGCGTATTCTACATAGCAGCACGAGGTGCCAAAGTTAAATGGCCACAACGAATGCTTACGACCCCAGTTTGCAAGGCTATGGGTCAAATCTTCTAATCGCGTCATGACGACGTTTTTATTGACTTCCTCTTCGTCAATAATTTGACGAGTTTGGGCGGGAAATCTGTCGGCATCTGGATTGGCTTTGGTTAATGTATATTTCATAATGCTCGATCACCTTGATTTTTAAAGCAGGATTTCGCTCTATGTCACTACAAATGCAAAAGACCTTGCAACACAGATTACAAAGTCGGATTATTATTTTACAGCGTTATTGTTTGGGTTTTGGTTCATTGCGCCAGACAACTGTGCAGGGATTTTACCAGTCGGATCAATTTCTAACTCTTCAACACCATTAAAGCGGGTAATATCCGCCAGATTAAAGCCCGCAGGCGCAGCAGCCAAACGTTTTGGTTTAGGCTTTTTGTCAGCAGGTGACCAGTTAAGTGCCCCTAGTTTGAGCAGATAATATAGACCGATTAACAGCTCTACCACAAACAGCACAACGGTCCAAAATCCCAGCCAACCTGCTTCTCTGACCGATACCGCATAGGTATATAGATATAATGCTTCTAAGTCAAAGATAACAAAGAAGATAGCGACGATATAGAATTTTGCAGATAAACGGATTCTGGCAGAACCAGCACTGACCACACCCGACTCGAAATTTTCTTGCTTTTGAAAGCCTTTAGAAGTACCACCTAACAATCTTGGTACAACAAGCATGAAAATACAAAGTCCTATGGCTGCCAAAATAAATACAATTGCAGACCAATCAATGACTGGAATCATGAGGATACTCCTGGGCAATACGACTAACCGTTACGTAGGTTAAGCAATTCAAGTTGGGACGATATTTTTGATATTTCCACCAAGCCCGTCTGGCTCAAGCGTAATATCACAAAGACGATGGCAGATAACGTCTTAAGAACTATTTTCCTTAAGATTACCTCGTACCAGCTAACAAGCTGCCCCGCTGCACATCCATTGACCATTATTGTAATCGGTGAGTGATTGGCTAGTTACTAAACAGGCTAGTCAAATATATTGCTAAAACCACGATGAAAACCTAATATAAAGTAGCATCACATCACTTTATAAAAATGCGTATTTTAACAAAAGTAACTATATATTGCTGTTAACTGGCTAAAACACGGATAGTTTACTCATTTTATGTAAAAAATGCTAGTAGCAGGCTTCAATCTTCCGGTAATTAACCGTTAATTAAATAGCAACACTTTAGCAAAAAAACCCTGCCATAAGCAGGGTTTATCAGCCAAAAATCATTTAAATAAGGTATTGAATAAAATAGTTAAATACTTATTGGTTAATCACATCCACGCCTTTAGGTGGCGTGAAGCTAAATTGATTACTAGCAATTGAGGCATTGCGTTTCACATTTGAGAATCGAATAGTGGTGGTTTGTCCCAAATTATCATTTAATACCATCATCACAGGATTACCGCCGTTAAAAGCGATACCTAAGCTTTTAAAGTTGGCATTGCCACTTTTTGGATACAACACATAATAATTTTTTGAGGCAATCGGCTGGGTCACATTAAAACTATTGGCGATTTTGCTAGGATCGCCTGACAAAATCAGTGCTGGGGTATCCCCTACTTGATTGCTCACGCTTTGCTTGGTCGCTTGATTTAAGTCTTTATCGTACACCCAAAGCGTATTGCCATTGGCAACAATCAACTGCGATGCCGTGCCATCAATCTGCCAACGAAACTGGTTTGGACGTTGCACAGCCATGGTACCTGAGAAATTTCTTGATGCTTTACTTAAGCCCTTGCCGCCTGTGCCAGAGGTGGTTTGACTAAAATTGGCGGTCATGCTTTTGACATTTTTAAGTAGGTTGTTTAAGTTTGTTGCCGCAGTTGATGAATTGGCGACAGCGGCATTGGCTGATTGCATAGCGACTGTCATCGGCATGCTGGTAATCAATAATGCTGATAATGTAGCCTTGGCTAATTTATTGATAATTTTATTGGTAGATGTTGTCATAGTAGGTTCCTCATTCAATAAAAATTGTTAAAAGTTTAGCAAAAGTATTCAAAAATAATATTAGCCCAGCATGCTAATCAACAAATTAAAAATTAACAAGTTAAGCTAAATTCGCTGACAGATATTGTCGCTAAATTTTTCTTACCCTACTAGACGCCCCATGCAATGATTGTTGTTGAAGTTGTAACAAATGTAACAATAGCTGAGTGATAAGAAAGTTTTGACTAGATAATGACTAACCACTGCCAAACCATTGAAGACTATCCAAAGCCCATTAACACGCTTAGCTATAAGCAATAAAAAACCCAATAAGTGCGACTTATTGGGTTAATTTGTTTAACAACAAGCTGAGTGATTATTCAGCTGCGCCTTCAACAAATACGTAGCGACGATTGAATTTACCTTTAACGGCAAATTTTACGACGCCGTCAGTTAAAGCAAATAATGTATGGTCACGACCCATACCTACACCTTCACCTGCGTGAAATTCTGTACCACGTTGACGTACAATGATGTTACCAGCAACAACTTGTTGACCGCCAAAGATTTTTACGCCAAGCATTTTTGGGTTTGAATCACGACCGTTACGGGTAGAACCTGCGGCTTTTTTATGTGCCATGTCGATGTCTCCTAGAGATTAATGTGTTTGAAATAGTCAATTAAGCAGTGATTGCTTTGATTTTTAACAAAGTATACCATTGACGGTGACCTTGTTCTTTATGGTAATGTTTACGACGTTTGTGTTTTACAATACGTACTTTCTCGCCACGACCATGTTCTACTACTTCAGCTTCGACCACTGCACCGGCAACCACAGGTTGACCAATTTTGATATCGCTGCCATCAACGACCATTAAAACGTCTTCAATTTTGATGGTATCGCCTTTTTCAGCTTTTAGCAATTCAACTTTTAAAAATTCATCTTGAACGACGCGATGTTGTTTACCACCACTTTTGATTACTGCATACATCTTGGTTGCTCCAATAAACCCGTACACCGTGGCTACCAAGGGCGATAACACTTCTACGACGGATACACAGGGAAATATAAGGTCGCGATTTTAACGTTTTTAGTGTTTAAAATCAAGTAAAACTTCACGGATGTGGGGTCGATTTTGGCTGATAAATTATTGCGCGTTTGTCAACGCCATGGACGCTCAGTAATACAAGTTGCCAATAAAAATACACAGCTATAACTTACACAAAAAACGGCAGTGTGGTATGATTTTGCCGACTTTCACCACAAGCCAAATTTCACGAATTTTCACTCCAAGCTTTGAGCCAACCTATGCTAGACAATGAACAATCAAATCCTACATCCACTGCTATCAATGCTGTTACCAAAGACAGTAACAGCACGCCTGTCACCTATCAGCAGATTCAATCTATTATCGCTGACGATTTCGAGATTATGGATAAGCAGGTGTATGGCAGTCTAAGCTCCAAAGTCAAACTGGTCATGTCGGTGAGTCAGCATGTCATCAACGCAGGCGGTAAACGTATGCGCCCGCTCATTTCGCTGCTTTGCTCACGCATTTGTAACGATCAGCCATCACAAGCTGCCATGCATTTGGGCGCAATCACTGAGATGCTGCATACCGCAACGTTAGTACATGACGATGTGATTGATGCGTCAGGTATGCGCCGTGGTAAGCCGACCGCGAATGCAACGTGGGATAATGCAACGGCTGTGTTGGTGGGTGACTATCTGATTGCCCGTTCATTTAATCTTTTGGTGGGTTTTGGCTCGTTGCCGTTATTGCAGTTATTCTCAGATGGCACCTGTGATATCGCTGAAGGGGAAGTCTTGCAGCTACAACATCAGCATGACCCCCAAGCTACCGAAGCCGATTATATGAAAATCATCGATGGCAAAACCTCTCGGCTATTTATGATGGCAAGTCAAGGCGTGGCTATTTTGGAAAATCGCCCTGAATACAATGACGCCTTCGCGATATTTGGTCAGCACTTTGGTAATGCCTTCCAAATCATTGATGACGTGCTCGATTTTGTCGGTGATAGTGAGGTGCTCGGCAAAAACGTGGGTGATGATATTGCTGAGGGCAAGCCAACCTTGCCGCTGATTAAAGCGCTTGAAATGACCACGGGTGATACGCATGAAAAATTGCGGATTGCCATTCAGACAGGGGAAGTGCAAGACACGGGCGAGATTATTGAGATTGTCAAAAACAGCGGCGCACTGGCGTACTGCCGTGACAAAGCGATGCAAGAAAGCGAAATTGCTAGACAAGCCGTGCTAACCTTACCTGATTCACGATATCGCCAAGGTTTACTCGATTTGATGACGCTTGCCAGCCAACGGCTTTATTAATTGTTAATAAAGGCTGTGTGGTGATCAGTTTGATGTCCAATTCGATGGGCGGTAAATAATACGTCATTAAATCGTCATACAAGTTTGCTAATTTTTTGATAGTTTTTTGATTGATACTTTTATCATTAATAATTTTGTGATTGATGGCTTTTTGATGGTTAGCTTTAAGATTATGGATGCTGTATGTCTAATACTATCCCCTCTTCATTATCAGATATTAAACAACAACTTATCGAAGATAAAGCCAAAAAAACTCAAGAACTATCGGCATTAGATACCATTCAATCACTTGCCACGATCGTCCCTGCTAACCCCACCACCATTGACATTAAATTTCGACCTTCCAAACACGCGGATTTTATGCAAGCTGCCAAGGTGCGTACCCCAAAATATAAATTCTACGTGGAAGTCGGTGGCGACCCTACCCACCCTACCATCGTACTGATTATGGGGCTAGGCGCGCAAAGCTTGGTATGGCCCAATGAATTTTGCTATGCATTAATCAATGCTGGATTTCGGGTCGTGCGATTTGACAATCGCGACATAGGCAAATCCAGCAAACTTAAGCACAAAAAACTGACCCCCGCTCATGATTCGCCTATTTATAAAGCCAAATTGCTCGGCAGATTCGGACTGGGTTTACCGCTTAAAAACCTGCAAACTCCGTATGATTTGTACGACATGGCAGAAGATGCCTATCAACTGCTCAAAATATTGGGGATCAAAAAATACTTTGTGATTGGTCAATCGATGGGCGGTATGATTGCGCAAATCATGGCAGTGCGTTATCCCCACCAAGTAGAAAAATTGGGACTATTATCCACCAGTAACAATCGACCCTTTTCGCGCCCACCCGCTATTGAAGCCATCAGGGCTTTTACCCAGCCACTACCCAAAAGCCAAGATGCTGACGCATTGACCCAGCAGTTCGTGCAAACCATCAAGACCATCGCCAGCCCCGATTACTTTGATGAACAAGCGGCGTTCAGCAAAGCTAAAAAACTATTTAAACGACGTTTTTATCCGAAAGGCACGCAGCGGCAGTTACTGGCGATTTTGGCGACGGGGTCACTGGTCGATATTGACAAACAAATCCACCAGCCCACCCTCATCATTCATGGCAAACAAGACAAACTCATTCCATTTAGTCATGCCTATTCGCTTGCTAAGCACATTGCGCACAGTCAGTTGATACTAATTGATGAGCTTGGTCACGACATGCCACTTGCGCTCATAGAAAAACTGGCAAGCCAGTTTATCGCGCATTTTAGTTACAATGCGCCAATCAATTGATTGTGATGCGAAAATTAACTCATTGTGATGATAAGCATTTGCTCCCATTCAACCTTTAAATCGGCTGGGATTGGCAAATCTTTTTCAAAATAGTATTTAAAACTTGACATCAAGATAGTTGCCATCATGGTGGCTTGGTAATCAATCGCCTCAGCCGTCAAATAGTCTGTCGCCTTTTGTTTTTTAGCCAGTTCAATAAAGTTTTGCTTACCCATCAAAAACATATCATGATAAAGATTGTGGTGTTGGGTACGGATTTTCCACAGGGCAAGCATCTGTTGGCGGCGTTCAAACATTTTTTGTGAATGATTTTCCATAATCATTTGTAGCATTTGACTATCAGCATTGAGCCTGTCTTGAAATAGCTGGCTGACTTCCTGCTTGAAATCATCAATCATCTGCCCAGCCAAATCACCCTTACCACTGTAATATTTATAAAAAGTAGCGCGATTGACTTTGGCGCGCTCCAAAATTGCTTGGATAGCAATATCGTTGTACTCCTGCTCGGACAACAACATAATAAAGGCTTCACGGATGGCTTTATGGGTTTTGACAACACGTAAATCAGGTGACTTGTTACGATTTAAAGTCATGCGCAAATGCTTCCTTATTAAAAAAATCTATCAATGGCTTTGACATTTTAAAATTTTTATCCATACAAATAGGTAATAATTGTTGCTTAAACACTTACTTTGTTTAATATTGTTGGTTTCGCAATCTAAGATTTTTTTTTAAAATAATGGCTGCCGATAACTGGTAGTAATGTAGCTATCATTTAGTTATCCTAAAGTTTTGTGTCTTATCGTAAATATTGCAACAACAATGTCGCATTTATTTTATAATATTTTTTTTAAAATTCCCTACTTTTTATGAGGTTGGTATGAGATACCCAGTGTTGTTCATGGTGTCATTAGCGAGTTGTAGCTTATTAATCGGGTGTAATAAGTCAGACACAGCAGCCCAGCAACAAAGTGGCGGCGGCGGTGCAGGAGCACAGGCGCAAATGCCACCCACAATAGTCAATGTACAGCCTGTAACATTCCAAACGATTCCACTTACCAAAGAGTTATCAGGTAAAGTTGTCGCCTATCAAGAAGCCACCGTTACGCCGCAAGTGTCAGGTATTATTGACCGCCAGTTGTTTCGCGAAGGCACTTTTGTCAAACAAAATCAGCCGTTATATCAAATCAATACCGATAGCTACACCAGTGTACTTGCCGGTAGTCGCGCAAGCCTTGACCAAAGCCTTGCTAGTGTCAATACCGCAAAAGCCAACTATAATAATGCCTTAGCGGTGCTAGAAACCCGCCAAGCCGAACTTGCGCTGGCTCAAACCAATTTAAACCGTCTAAAACAGCTACGTGGTACTGAGGCTATCTCAAGTCAAGAATATGACCAAGGGGCAACCGCCGTGCGTACCGCTCAAGCAGCGGTTAAAAATGCGCAGGCGCAAGTCGGGGTGGCACAAGCCAATATTGATGCCGCCCAAGCAGCGGCTCGCGGCGCACAGCAATCAGTGAATAGCAATCAGCTCACCATGAGCCGTACTGTGGTTAAAGCGCCTATTAGTGGTATCACCAGTCGCTCAAATGTCAATGTCGGTGCGCTTGCCACCGCGGGCACGACGCAGATGGTAACCGTCTCGCAACTTAATCCAATTTATGTCGATATCAGTCAATCAGCCGCCGAGTTATTGGCGCTTCGTCAGCAATTTGCGGCTGGTAAACTTAGCACACCGCGTACCGCACAGGTTCAGTTAAAGCTCGCTGATGGCTCAACCTACCCGATGGTGGGGCAACTTCGCTTCGAAGAAGCTAAAGTGGATAGTACCACAGGCACGGTTAATCTGCGTGCGGTATTTAGCAATGATAACTTTGTGCTGTTGCCAGGGATGATGGTGAATGCCCAGTTGATTCAAGGTATCATCAATAATGCCGTATTATTGCCACAAAGTGCCATTAATCGTACAGCCAAAGGTGAATCAACCGTGTATGTGGTTGACGCCAATAATAAAATCCAAGTACGCCCAGTTACGGTTCAAGGTACCCACCAAGGTCAATGGATTGTCACTAGCGGTCTAAAACAAGGTGAGCAAGTGGTGATGGTTGGTGGCGCCAAAGTCAAACCAGATCAGCAAGTCAAAGCCATGCCATATGTGGCATCGCAGCCAGCCTCAACCGCGGTACCGACCAATGCTTCTACCACGACGACGACCAAAACGACCGTAACAAATAGCTCAACTACCGCCAAAACTGCGCAGCCATAAGCACGGGAGATATCATGTCACGCTTTTTTATTGATAGACCCATCTTTGCTTGGGTGATTGCCATGCTCATCATGCTGATGGGTATCTTAGCAATTTTTAAATTACCGATTGAGCAGTACCCACGTATTGCCCCACCTACCATTAGTATCTCAGCAACTTATCCAGGTGCCGCTGCCCAAACCATTGAAGACTCCGTCACGCAGGTGATTGAGCAAAAAATGAAAGGGCTTGATGGATTGATGTATATGTCCTCAAGTTCATCATCAAGTGGCGCTGCGCAAATTACCTTGACCTTTGAGAATGGGACAGATCCCGATACGGCACAAGTCCAAGTCCAAAACAAACTGCAATCTGCCATGAGTTCGCTGCCAGAGATGGTGCAGCGCATGGGGGTCAACGTCAATAAGTCCACGAGTGGCTTTTTGATGGTACTGGCGATGACATCCGAAGATGGCAGTATGGATCGTGCCGATATTGCCGATTATCTCAACTCCAACGTGGTTGACCAGCTCAGCCGTGTCGATGGTGTGGGTAACGTCAATGTGTTTGGCTCTGCGTATGCCATGCGTATTTGGTTAGACCCTGAAAAACTTCGTACCTATGGTTTAATACCCTCGGATATCACCAGCGCAATTCAAGCGCAAAACGCACAAGTATCAGCCGGTCAGCTAGGACAAACACCCACTGACGAAGCCCGTCAAGCCATTAATGCCACAGTGACTGTGCAAAGTTACTTACAAACCCCAGAGCAATTTCGTAATATTTTGCTTAAAAGTAACACAAATGGCGCGCAAATTCGCTTGGGCGATGTCGCCAAAGTGGAAATTGGTAGTGAAAGCTACAGCCCCATTGCCCGCTACAATGGCAAGGATGCGGCAGGTATCGGTATCTCACTGTCATCTGGCGCCAATGCTTTAAGCACACGTGATGCCGTAGAAGCCAAACTTAAAGAGCTTGAACCTAATTTTCCTGCGGGCTTAAAAGCCTCAGTTGCCTATGACACCACGCCATTTGTACGTTTGTCGATTGAGGAAGTGGTCAGAACACTTGCTGAAGCGATTGCGCTGGTATTTTTAGTGATGTTCTTGTTTTTACAAAGCTGGCGCGCAACGATTATTCCTACGTTGGCAGTACCTGTGGTAATACTGGGTACGTTTGGTATTTTGTACGCATTTGGCTATACCATCAATGTGTTGACGCTGTTTGCCATGGTGTTATCCATCGGTCTATTAGTCGATGACGCGATTGTCGTGGTCGAAAACGTTGAGCGTTTGCTGGAAGAAAATCCAGACATGACGCCACTGGAAGCCACCCGTGAATCGATGCGCGAAATCAGTAAAGTGGTGATTGGTATTGCCTTGATTTTGTCGGCTGTCTTTTTACCGATGGCATTCTTTGGCGGCTCAACTGGGGTGATTTATCGCCAGTTCTCCGTGACGCTTATCAGCAGCATGGTACTATCTGCCCTAGTTGCCTTGATTTTCACCCCTGCCCTATGTGCGACTATCCTCAAACGCACTAAAGCCCATGACAAACACAGCGGGCATCAGACCGGTTTCTTTGGCGCATTTAACCGTATGTTTATGCGTCTTAGTAAAGGCTATGAAAGCTTTGTGGGTCGCAGTATCAAAATGCGCTGGCTATATATGATTCCTTATGCCTTGGTGATTGCGGCATTGGTGTTCTTATTTACCCGTATTCCAAGTTCATTTATTCCCGAAGAAGACCAAGGTGTGCTGTTGACATTGGTGCAACTGCCTGCCGGTAGTACCCAAAATCAAACGCAAGCGGTTATCGAAAAGGTCAACGCCTATTATAAAACCCAAGAAAAAGACCTTGTGCAGTCTGTATTTACGGTCAATGGCTTTAGTTTTGCCGGTCAAGGGCAAAATATGGGATTGGCATTTGTACGCTTAAAAGATTGGGATGAGCGCCCTGGTAAAGAAAATACCGCGCAATCGATTGCCAAACGTGCCATGGGTTATTTTATGACCCAAGTCAATGAAGCCCAAGTATATGCCATTTCACCGCCTGCTATTCAAGGTTTGGGTACGGCAACGGGTTTTGATCTGCAGCTACAAGACTCAGGCAACTTAGGTCACGAAGGCTTGCTGCAAGCCCGTAACATGCTACTGGGCATGGCGGCGCAAAATAAACAAGTCAGTGGCGTGCGTCCAAATGGACAAGAAGATTCACCCCAATACAAAGTCAACGTCAATTATGATTCTGCTGCGGCTATGGGTGTCGCGCCGAGCGTGATTAACAGTGTTCTTAGTACCGCTTGGGGTGGTAGCTACGTCAATGACTTTATGGATCGTGGTCGTATCAAAAAAGTGTATATGCAAGGTGAAGCTGAGAGCCGTACCACCCCAGAGGACATCAACAAATGGTATGTACGTAACAGTGACAATCAGATGATTCCGTTTAGCTCGTTTGCCACCGGTGAATGGCAGTATGGTTCGCCTACGCTAACGCGTTATAACAGCTTGTCATCGATGAACTTACAAGGTAACGCAGCGCCAGGACTTAGTACCGGTCAAGCGATGACGGCGATGGAACAAATGATTGCCAAACTGCCAAAAGGTATCAGTTATGAATGGACAGGTTTATCGTTAGAAGAGAAAAAATCTGGCGCCCAAGCACCCATGCTGTACGCCATTTCGATTTTAGTGGTTTTCTTATGTTTAGCTGCACTGTATGAAAGCTGGTCAATTCCCTTTGCAGTACTACTTGTTGTGCCACTTGGGGTATTGGGTGCTGCGCTGTTTACCGGTTTACGCGGGCTTTCAAACGATATTTATCTGCAAGTGGGTCTGCTGACCGTTGTCGGTTTATCTGCCAAAAATGCGATTTTGATTATTGAATTTGCCAAAGAACGACAAGATTTGGGACATAGTCTATATGACTCGGTTACTGTCGCTGCTCGCCAACGATTACGCCCGATTATTATGACATCATTGGCGTTTGGTATTGGTGTGGTGCCCTTATTCTTGGCAACGGGCGCAGGCTCAGGTAGCCAAAATGCGATTGGTACAAGTGTATTAGGCGGCGTGGTCAGTGCGACTATCCTAGGGGTGTTCTTTATCCCAATGTTCTATGTGTGGATACGCTCACTGATTAAAGGTAAAAAACCGCACGACCCCAATGATGGCAATGATGGCAACATTGGTGATTTACAACCTGTATCACCCTACTCACCTAATCCTGCTGAACCTGTCGCTGTCACACAGCCCACACAGGTGAGTATCTATAAGCCTGAGGACAGTTCACAATCAAACCATCAATAAGACATAAATGGGTAAACATTTTACCCATTTAATCTTTTACAATAACAAACACATTATGTTTATACAGGTAAGTTATATGGATTCTACCTTTCGCCTAGTACCCCTGACCGCTATAGTAGCCACCCTACTATCGCTCAGCGCTTGTCAAACCATTCCAAAAGCCAAAACTGAGCCTGTCGTGGCGCAGCCGCATATCGCAATTAATCAGCCTTATGAAACCTATGACAGTCAGACTGTTAGCGGCACCAATCAGCCGAGTATCGCGTCTCAGCGTTGGCAGGATTTTTATAGTGATGCCAAGCTAAAACAACTGATTCAATTGGGTTTAGACAACAACAAAGACATCAGTGCCACGATTTTGGCAATTCAAAAAGCCCGCGCACAATACCAAATCCAAGACATCGCCGATGTGCCCACTATCAATAGTTCTGGCTCATATTCTTACGGTGCAACAAACTCAAGAGATGCCAATCCTAGTAGTACTTACAATGTCGGTCTGGCAATGTCAAGTTACGAGTTTGACTTTTGGGGACGTATTGCGAGCCTCAAAGATGCCGCCTTACAAAACTATCTTGCGACCACTGCTGCCAAAGATGCCGCGCAAATTAGCTTGATTAGTAACATTGCGCAAAGCTATGTGGCCTACAGCTATAATCTGGCACAACTGCAACTTGCCAAACAAACCTTAGCCACACGCCAAGATTCACTTCGCATTAACCAGCTGCGTTTTAAAGCAGGTCTTGATTCGCAGCTAAGTACCGTACAAGCCCAAGCGGCGGTTGAAGCTGCCAAAGTGTCTATCGCCCAAGCACAAACTAATTTGTTGACCAACCAAAATGCCCTGCGCTATTTAGTAGGTGCCCCGGTGGATAATAGCCTACTACCCGCAGCGGCCATTAGTAGCATCACCAATAATCGTATTTTTGGCACGGGCTTACCCAGTGATTTGTTATTGTATCGTCCTGATTTGCGTCAAGCGGAATATAACTTAAAAGCCGCAGGCGCAAATATTAACGCCGCGCGCGCTGCGTTTTATCCAACCATTAGCCTATCGGGCAATGTGGGTGCTGCCAGCTCAAGCTTAGGCGATTTGTTTAAAACAGGCGCATTTAGCTGGGGTTTTGGACCGAGCGTGAGCTTGCCGATTTTTGATGCAGGTCTACGTAAGGCCAACTACCAAGTGAGTGAAATCGAGCAACAACAAGCGCTAAATACTTATGAAAAAGCGATTCAAACCGCTTTTAAAGAAGTCAATGACGTATTTGCCAATCGCGCAACGTTAAATCAGCAGTTGACCGCGTACAACCAGTCGCTTGCTGCTAACCAAAAATACTATCAAATTGTTCAAGCGCGCTTCAAAGCAGGTTTAGACAATTATTTGGGCGTATTAGATGCACAGCGTTCGATTTACAGCAGCCAACAAAGTATTCTAAATACCAAGCAGTCGCAATTGCTCAGTCAAATTCAGCTATACCAAGTTTTAGGTGGCGGGGTGAGTCGCGATGTACCGCTCGAAACACCCACAGAAAAACATACGAATTTCAGCACCAAGTTGTCACAGGTTGCCAACAATGCCCAGCAAAAAATTACTGATGCAGCCCATCAGCCTGCCCAAGTGACTACTAAAACAACCTCAACAACGACCACCACAACCACAGTCCAACCCTAATACATTAGACCTAGCTCATTAGAGCTAGTGCATTAGATTAGCCGTAAGCTGTTATAGTAAAAAACCCACATCACTGTGGGTTTTTTATGGGTTTTTTACTATAAATGGCTGTTTTAAAATGCATAACTGGCGATGCCATGCGCGATGAGCTTTCCTTCATCATTGACCAACATCATCCGCGTGGTACAGCCTTTTCGTCCCATACGAATCACTTCGGCTGTGACCATAAACTCATGACCGCGCCCAGGGGCTAGATAATCGACGCGCAAATCGACGGTTGCCATGCGTTTGATTTTTTTGGTCTGCTCTTCAAACGTGCCTTGGTCACGACGATAGATTTCCAGCATGCCCTCAAGCCCGCCTATGGTATCTAATAGCGTCGCCGTCATACCGCCATGCAAAATCTCAAAATTTGGATTACCGATGAGGGCAGGATTGGACTTGACCTTACCATATACTCTGCCATCTTCATAATGATAGGTAGTAAAGGTATGCGCCACAAATGGGCTTTGGGACATGATGTTGGCGAGCTGCTGCCCTAGCACATCAATACTAGGTTTGCTGATAGCGTGATGCTCACTGTCTTCATTGAGCTGCAGTTGCGACTCGTTTGCCAAATCAGAATGCTCATCATTTTCTTTAGACGTCGTGTCAGTCATGTTAGTGCTATCAGTCGATAACTGAGCGGCTAATTGATTGGCATTTACAGGGTTTAAACTCACGGCGCCCTCCATGCGTAAGTAGATTGTGGTAAGATAGCTTTTTAAAAAATTATCATTCTAGCAAATTTTGCTTATTTATCCTTATACAATTTCTGCGTTACTTGATAACGTTACTTAATAATAAGTATCACTCGATAATAAGAGGTTTTTATGAGTTATATTTTTAACCGTTCATTCCCCAATACTCGCTTACGTCGACTACGTTACAACGACAATATCCGCGCCATGGTGCAAGAAACCAGCATTGAACCCAAGCATCTGATTGCGCCCGTGTTTGTCATTGAGGGTAAACAGCAGCGCCAAGCTGTGGCAAGCATGCCAGGCGTTGAGCGTTTGAGCGTGGACTTGCTAATTGAGTATGCCAAGCAACTACTCAGTCTAGGCGTCACCACCATTGATTTATTCCCTGTCATTAGCCCAAACCTTAAATCGCTACAGGCTGAACACGCCTATGATGAGAACGGTCTTGCCTGCACTGCTATCAAAGCGATTAAAGACGCCCTACCTGAGATGGTGGTGATGACTGATGTGGCACTCGACCCCTATACCAGTCATGGTCAAGACGGTATTGTCGATGACAATGGCTACGTGCTCAATGACATTACCGTTGAAATCCTCGCCAAACAAACCCTGAGCCACGCCCGTGCAGGGGCGGATATCATCTCGCCAAGCGATATGATGGATGGTCGTATTGCCGCGCTTCGTCAAGCATTGGATGGAGAAAATTTTATTAATACCGCCATTATGGCGTATTCTGCCAAATACGCGTCTGCGTATTATGGACCGTTTCGTGATGCAGTCGGCAGCGCAGGCAACCTTAAAGGCGGACACAAAAAACAATACCAAATGGATTTTGGTAATCGCGCTGAAGCCCTGCATGAAGTCGCCCTCGACATCCAAGAAGGCGCGGACATGGTAATGGTCAAACCAGGTCAGCCTTATCTTGATTTGGTACGCGAAGTCAAAGATACGTTTGGCGTGCCGACTTATGCGTATCAAGTATCGGGTGAATATGCCATGCACATGGCGGCGATACAAAACGGCTGGTTAAGCGAGGACGTTATTTTAGAATCACTGTTAGGGTTTCGCCGTGCAGGTGCTGACGGTATCTTAACTTATTTTGCAATGACAGCCGCCCAAAAGCTCAATCAATAATATCTTAAAATTTGATTAAAACTTAAAGGCGACACTGGTTTATCAATCAGTGTCGCCTTTTTTTGATGTTACATTTATTAACTTAAAAGCATCGAGCGCGCTAACGAGTGTGATAAAAAGTTACTTAATGTCATAGAGAATAACAAATCTGCTAACTTTTATTATTTTTTTATCCATTTACTTACTAAATAGAAACTTAGTTTATCCTTCAATTTCATGCACAATAAGTTAAAGTAAAGAAGCTAAAGCTAAAATACACACTCTTATTTACCCCTATTGACTAAGCTTACTAATTTTGGACGAGCCTTTTTTGGCGTCATTTTTAGCGTTTTACAATAATTGATTACTTTTTGGCATTATATTTTTGAAAAAAATAAGCAGATAATGGGGTTAATAACAAATAAAAGACGAGAGTGGTATCTGCTAGCTGATTAATCGAGGATAAGATGATGAGTAATGCACCAATTTCTAATAGTTCGATTGCTAATAGCCCAATCAAAAACGCCATGATGGCAGTGGCTATGATGTCATTTTTGGCACTCAGCTTTAAACTTTCCGCTGATTTGACAAAGGATACTCAGCCATCGATAAGTCCGACTGATGCGGTTGTTAGTACCTTAAATCAGCCGAGCCAACAGGTGGTATTGTCTACCCATAATTAATATATTGTTATCAATTTAATTAACAGAAGATGCGATGCCGCATCTTTTTTTTATGGCAGTCATTGATGACCACCGGCTTATGGATTATTGCACGGATTAATTCTTAAAATTTTACCGTCAACTATGCCCTTATCTTTTGCGCTTTAGACTATAATAGTCGATTGTCAATTTTTTACTGAGCAACTTTTATTAACGGTGGAAGCGACTATGAGCCAATTAAACCCTCGCCAACAAGAAGCCATGCAATATGTCTCTGGACCCTTGCTGGTACTGGCAGGTGCAGGTTCGGGTAAGACATCAGTGATTACCCGTAAAATCGCTTATCTGATTGAAGAATGCCAAATGCCAGCTGAGCGTATCACTGCGGTCACCTTTACCAACAAAGCGGCTCGCGAGATGAAAGCCCGTGTGCAAAAATTATTGCCAAGTGATAAAACCAAAGGCTTAACTGTCTCGACGTTTCACCAATTTGGCTTGCAGTTTTTACGTTACGAGTTATTGCATACGCCGCTTAAAGGCAATTTTTCCATCATGGACGCCGAAGATAGCAAGCGGCTGTTGATGGATTTGATGGTGCGAGACAACATGAGCGGTGCCGAGAGCCGTGAATTGGTCGGTAAAGCTATCAAAATGATTTCCGATTGGAAAAATGACCTAATCCCCCCTGAAAAAGCAGCGGATACGCTGACCGACCCTGAAGATATGCTATTTGCAACGCTCTATCAACTCTACGAGCGTAACCTACGTGCCTATAATGCGGTGGATTTTGATGACTTAATTGTAATGCCGACACGGCTACTGCAAGAAAATACCCAAATACGTGACAAATGGCAAAATCGCATACGCTATCTACTGGTAGATGAATACCAAGACACCAATACCGCGCAATATGAATTGATTAAACTGCTCGTTGGCGTGCAGCCGCGTTTTACGGTGGTGGGTGATGATGACCAATCCATCTATGCATGGCGTGGGGCAAAACCTGAAAACATGGCACTGCTGCAAGAGGATTTTCCCAAATTAAAGGTGGTTAAGCTTGAGCAAAACTATCGCTCTACGTCGCGTATTTTGCACGCTGCCAACTCAGTGATTACCAATAATGAGCATTTATTTGAAAAAAAATTATGGTCAGATAAAGGGCATGGCGAGCTGATTCGCATCATCAATTGTCGTAACGATGATGATGAAGCCGAACGCGTTGCCAAAGAAATCATCACTCACAAACTTCGCAATGCCAATGAATGGCAAGATTATGCGGTACTGTATCGTAGTAACTTTCAGGCGCGTATGTTGGAAGCTCAGCTACGTCAGCTGCAAATTCCTTATAAGTTATCAGGCGGCACGTCGTTCTTTGCCCGTAGTGAAATCAAAGACATTATGAGCTATTTGCGCTTGATTCTAAATCCTGAAGACGACAGTGCCTTTTTACGCATTATCAATACCCCAAAACGTGGGCTTGGACCTGCCAGCCTTGAAAAACTCGGACTATTTGCCCAAGAACACCAAGTCTCACTATTGATGGCAAGTGGTCATAGTGGACTGACGCATGTGTTACCCAAAAAAGCCAGTGGCGAGCTTAAAGAATTTGCTGATTTTATCGAGCGTTACACCCAAGAGCTATACCAGCATCCCGACCCTGTGCCGCTGGTCAAGCAAATGATTGATGAAACTGGCTATATTGATTTGGTACGAAGCGAAGCAAAAACCCCGCAGCAAGAAAAAATTCGTATTGATAATATCGAAACCCTATACGCCAGTATCCAAAACCTGATTAACCGCGCGGATGATGACGATGATCGCACCATTGATGCAGTCATTCGTAAGCTTGTGTTACTTGATATGCTTGAGCAGCAGCAGGAAGAGGAAAATACCAATAAAGTCAATCTGATGACACTACACGCCGCTAAAGGGCTTGAGTTTGATTATGTCTATATCATGGGACTTGAAGAAGAACTATTACCGCATAAAAACTCCATTATTGCTGAATCCATCGAAGAAGAACGACGCTTGATGTACGTGGGGATTACCCGTGCCCGTAAAGAGCTGACCATGACAATGGCTGCCCAGCGCCGTGCAGGCGGGCAAATGAAAACCACCACCCCTAGCCGATTTATCGACGAGTTGCCGACAGAACATATCGATGCCCCTGGCATGAAAAAATCAGCGGCAGCGCATCAACCCAAGAAAACCGCAGAGGATTATTTGGCCAATATTCAGGCGTTACTCAAAAGCAAAGCCGCCAAATAATTAATTGATAAAAAAAACGGCATAGCAGAAAAGGCGTAAAAAAAGGGCAAAAAGGTAACTTTAAGCCCTTTTTTTATTGCAAAACAGCCTGTATGACAAAGATTTGACCCAATCACTCAAGTAAATGTAACTAAATATTTCTTGGGAAACAGGTGTTTGATAGGAGATGTAACAAAAAATTTCAAATAGGTAGCTTAGTTACCTTTTTGGCAAATTTCATTTCATAACTTAACGTCCGACCTGTTAAACACAGACAGTAATCTAAATTTATTTTGCTATGATGGCTTTAACAAAACAAGCAGGGCAATATTTGAATTCCACAGATTCAAATTAACTTAACTAAAATTTTACATAGCTTGTTGTGATACTTTTCAAAAAACTTCTAAAGGAGAAGACGATGAAAACTTTAAATAAAACCCTTTTAGCCTTAATTGCAGGTACAGTTGTGACTGCAGGTGCAAACGCTGCCCTTTATCAAACCAATACTGTGGGTTACGCAGGTCAACCCTATGTAGGTGTTAAAGCGGGTCAATTTAATACTGATGTTGACCGTCTTGATACTGACAACCAAACCGCTTATGGTGTGTATGCAGGTTATAACTTTACCCCTAACTTTGGTGCAGAAGTAGAATATGTGGATTCTTCAAAAGAAGATCTAAAATATAGCGGTACGAAAGTAGGTGAAATTAGCACTAACACGGCAGGTTTATATGGTACTTATAAATACCAATTTCCAGCATCGAATGTTTATGCCAAAGGTAAATTAGGTATTGCGCAAACCCAAGTTGATTTTGATGGTGATAAATATGACAAGTCGGGTGTAGCAGGTGGTGTCGGCTTAGGTTATAACCTTTCACCAAATGCATCTGTAGAAGCTGAATATACGCGTCTGCCTTCAGTTGACGTAACAAATAATGTTTCAGTTGATACAGACTTAGTCACTGTCGGTGCTCACTATAAATTCTAATTGAATTGCTAATTGAATTAATAGATGAATACTGGATATCAATACAAAAGAGTAGCTTATGGCTGCTCTTTTTTTGGTATCTTTTTTTCTTCAAAAAACTTACTTTGGTAGTTGCTCAGTATTGTGCCATTTAGGTTTATAATAGAGTGGTTTTTATACATCTTTTTATAAATTTAAGATAAGTTGGTGAGCATGAAGCAAGTACAAGTCAAGATTTTAAACCCCAAAATTGGTAATGATGATAAATTTCCCCTACCTCATCGCGCGACAGACGGCTCTGCGGGCATAGATTTGCGTGCTTGTATCGATGAGCCTATCAGCATAAAAGCTGGTGAAAGCCAGTTGATTGGTACAGGACTCGCCATCTATATTCAAGACCCTGATTATGTCGGTTTTATCATGCCGCGCTCAGGGCTAGGGCATAAGCATGGTATTGTCCTCGGTAATCTGACGGGCGTAATTGATGCTGATTACCAAGGCGAATTAATGGTCTCTATCTGGAACCGTAGTCAAACCGATTATGTCTTACAACCTGGCGAGAAAATGGCGCAGTACTTGGTCGTGCCGATTGCGCGTCCGACTTTTGAGATTGTAGCGGAGTTTTCTGATATCAGTGTACGCGGTGAAGGCGGCTTTGGCTCAACGGGAACCCATTAATTGTTACCGTTTTCTCATTTTTTTTTAACAATTTATAACAGAGTATTTAATTATTTTGCCAAACTTCAATGCTATGATTTTGGTGGTATAAAATCAGTTACTGAAGTTACGCAGCCCTTTAAAAAAGCGCTATCATAACAAAAAAAGCAGTCAG
>NZ_DALZOJ010000003.1:224967-258700 GCF_032004885.1 Moraxella sp. CTOTU47579 | reverse complement strand
TGTGGTTCGCCCATGTGAGAGTAGGTCATCGTCAGCTCCCTATTCCAAACCACCCCCCTTTCTCTTGTAAGGGGGTGTTTTTTTTGCATCCCTGAAAGACTCAGAGAAAAACTCAGAATAGAAAATTAATGTTTTTATCACAGACTTTGGGTAAAATAGGCGAAATTTTTGGTGTGAAATTTAAAGTGAGTGTTACCATGCAAATTACCGTTATTGACCATCCCTTAGTTAAGCATAAATTATCATTGATGCGCGAGGCAGATAGTAGCACTTATAAGTTTCGTACCTTGACTAAAGAGCTTGCCCGTTTGATGGCGTATGAAGCAAGCCGTGATTTTCCCATAGAAACAATCAGCATTCAGGGCTGGGAAGGCAACCAAATTGAGGGCATTCAAATCAAAGGTAAAACCGTTACTGTCGTACCTATCTTGCGCGCAGGTTTAGGAATGCTTGATGGGGTTTTAGACCTTATTCCCACGGCAAAAATCTCGATGGTTGGATTGCAACGTGATGAGGATACCCTTGAGCCTGTGCCTTTTTTTGAAAAGTTGGTGAAAGATATTAATGAGCGTCCTGCGTTGATTTTAGATCCTATGCTTGCGACGGGCGGTAGTATGGTAGCAACGATTGATATGATGAAAAAACACGGTTGTAAAAATATTAAAGCCTTGGTATTAGTGGCAACGCCTGAAGGGGTGAAAGCGGTGAATGATGCCCATCCTGATGTGAAGATTTTTACCGCCGCACTTGATAGCCATCTCAATGAACAGGGGTATATTATCCCAGGGCTTGGGGATGCAGGGGATAAAATTTTTGGCACAAAACAGCACTGATGGGCAAAACAGTAAAAGTAGGAGAAAAGCTAGATGATTTATCTAGCTTTTTTATTGACACTTGTATAGTGACTATTTTTTGGTCGGTTGTAAGCTATCGGCTAAGTCGATAAGCTTGATAAATTCGCGGCGAATACCTTGTGGGTCGTTGCCGATATTGGCTTGGGCGAGTCGCTTGCTATCGTTTAGTTGCCAATTACCGAGGTATTTGCTTTGCTTGAGGGTTTCACCAAAACCTGCCACACTTAGCGCAAATGCCAGTTCGCTGCTCGGCTGTTGGGTAGTATTGGTAATGGGCAGTGTCAAAAGCGTTGATGTGTTGCTATGTGGCGCTTTATAGCGAAGTTTTAAAAATCCCAGCTCAGTATTTTTGCTGGTGTGACTGATAGGGTAAGCTTGGTAGCGGCTATCGTCTAGCCAACCTTGCTGCCCCACAGGGGTAACTTCAAACAGCGCAACCACGGATTTGCCTGCACCTAGCTCACCTGCGTCTACTTTATCGTTGTTAAAATCTTCTTTTGCAAGGACACGATTTTCATAACCAATCAACCGCCATTCTTTAACCGTCTGGGGATTGAATTCCACTTGGACTTTGACGTCTTTTGCTACGGTATTAAAGGTTGCTGACATTTCGTCTACCAAGGCTTTTTTGGCCTCAGACAGGCTGTTGATGTAGCTATAGTTACCGTTGCCGTTATCCGCGACTTGTTCCATCATATGGTCGTTTAAATTGCCTTCACCAAAGCCAAATGTGGAAAGTGATACGCCGCTATCACGCTCACGGCGGATAATATCTAGCATTTCATCGACGTCCGATACGCCGACATTAAAATCCCCATCGGTCATCATCAAAATGCGGTTGATGCCGTCTTTTTTATAGTGGATTTTTGCTTGTTGATAAGCCAACTTTATCGCTGCTTCGCCATTGGTCGAGCCACTGGCAGCTAGGCTATCAATCGCGGCTAATATTTTGTCGGTATCACTGCCTTTAGTGGCAGGAAGCGTCACTTGGGTACGACCTGCATAGGTCACGATACTAATGGTATCTTGCGCCCTCAATTGCTTGGTGAGCATTTTTAGCGAAGATTTGACTAGTGGTAATTTATCGTTGTCTGACATCGAGCCTGACACATCCACCAAAAATACCAAGTTGGCAGGCGGTAAGACGCTTTGTTTCGTGATGGTAGGGTCATCCGCTTTGATAGCCACTTTGATGATACGATTGGTAGCACGCCACGGTGCGGTAACCGTTTCGGTACTTACCAAAAAAGGGGCGTTGGCAAGGCGCTTGGCTTGTGAAAAGTCATAGTTAAAATAGTTGATAAGCTCTTCAATACGCACCGCGTCAGTGGGCGGTAGTTGCCCATTGTTGAGAAAACGGCGTACATTGGCGTAGCTGCCGGTGTCAGTATCGATACTAAAGGTGGCAACGGCATCAGTTGCGGTTTGGTGAATGGGGTTGACTGCAAGGTGCTGATATTTTTCGCTATTATCCTGTGGTATCGGCATCGGCATGATAGGCGAGTAGCGTGCCATCTTGCTCATTGCTGCCGCTTCCATCATCATGGCAGGCGCAGCAACCACGGGCGTTGGCTGCGCGATAACAGGTGTGGCAGGGCTCGTATCACGGCTATTTGACGGCGAGGGGCTACAAGCCGTCAATAAGCTTTGGGCGATTACGAGGCTCAGTAGTGTTGGCTTAAAAATGTCGCGCTGCATGACTAACTCCTTTTCAATCTTGACTGGCGTAATTACAGTTTACGACATTTTTTGATAAAAAAGGCAGTTTTTGTGATAAAAACCTTCTCAATATAGCGGTACTTAGCGCGCTGTTAGCGGTTAAATAGGTTAAGAATAATAGTGAGAATGATACTCACAATAATCATGGTGACGATGGGGAAGTGAAAGCTGAAGCCACCGCCTTCGGAGCGATAATTAACGTCCCCCGGCATACGACCAAACCAGTTAA
This sequence comes from Moraxella sp. CTOTU47579, assembly GCF_032004885.1. Classification (NCBI taxonomy): domain Bacteria; kingdom Pseudomonadati; phylum Pseudomonadota; class Gammaproteobacteria; order Moraxellales; family Moraxellaceae; genus Moraxella; species Moraxella sp. CTOTU47579. The sequence continues at coordinate 255,898 of NZ_DALZOJ010000003.1, read as the reverse complement.
AGGCATTGGGAAAAAACAGATAAATTAAGCCAATGATGAGAAATAAAATCCCTATCCCAATAAAAATTTTTGCCATATTGAAAGCCTTTTATTTTTATAATGGTTTGTATTTTAGTGATTTTTTAACGTTTTTAGTGCTGTGTTTAGTTGTTAAGATGTAAGCTTGATGTAAAAATAAAAATTTAAATTTTATTGAGAATATTTTATCAAAAAGAAATGCTATCACATAACGTTTGAGGCTTCGAGTCTTTATTCGGAGCAATACATTGGAGTTTTAGACAGAAGGTTAAATAACGCAGCCATCAGTCATATGAGTTATTTAATCCATTCAGCCTATAGGTTATTTCTAGCTAATCATTTTGCATTTAACAATTACAGTATTCGAAGAAAACACCAAAATCAAATTGGGTACTTTTAGAAATCATCAAAGTCCAAACCAAGTTAAAGTTGCTAAACATTCTTTTTTTAATCATGCAAAAAACATAAAATTTCTATCAACCTTTAGACGTTCATTAAAATTGAAACAATTTAAAAATAAATAAGACGGCTTGTAGAAATGCGCTACAAGCCATGAATGACATAAACTACTTAGTTTTCCGCGGCGGCAAGCCTGTATGTTGGGTTTGGAAATTGCCTTTTTTCGGCTGTTTTTGGTTTGACGGTTTTTTACCAAAACTGGTCGGTGTTGGTTTTTTACCCGATTTTTTTGCAGTACTATCTTTATTCGTACGTTTGACCGAATCACCAGCGGCAGAACTATTTTTCTTACGGGCTGATTGGTAAAAGTCTTCACCTTCCAGTTTTGGATTATAAGGCGGAATCAAACATTGACTGCCATGCCCAATCAAATCCTCACGCCCCAAGTCTTTAAGCGATTGACGCAGCAGTGCCCAATTTTTGGGGTCATGGTAACGTAAATATGCTTTGTGGAGTTTACGTTGTTTGCCCGATTTGACGATTTCCACCCCTTCGCTGTCACGGGTGACTTTATGCAGCGGGTCTTTGGCAGTATGATACATGGTAGTAGCAGTTGCCATGGGGCTTGGGTAAAAGGCTTGTACTTGGTCGGCACGAAAGCCATTGCGCTTGAGCCAAATTGCCAAGTTCATCATGTCCGTGTCGGTGGTGCCAGGGTGAGCAGCGATAAAATACGGAATCAAATATTGCTCTTTACCTGCTTCACGGCTGTATTTGTCAAACATCTGCTTGAAAGTATCGTACGTCCCCATACCCGGTTTCATCATTTTGGAGAGTACATTGGTTTCAGAGTGCTCAGGGGCGATTTTGAGATAACCACCGACATGGTGGGTGACCAATTCTTTGACATATTCCGGGTCTTTGACCGCCAAATCATAGCGCAAGCCTGACGCAATCAGGATTTTTTTCACCCCTTTGATATCACGAGCTTTACGGTACAGTTGGGTGAGATGACTGTGGTCGGTGAGTAAGTTGTCGCAGATATCGGGATACACGCAGGAGGGTTTGCGGCAGTTTTTCTCAATGGCATCGTCTTTGCAATGCAGACGGTACATGTTGGCAGTCGGTCCGCCAAGGTCAGAAATTACCCCGGTAAATGACGGCTCGGTGTCGCGGATTTTTTTGATTTCGCCCAAGATAGACTCTTCTGAGCGGTTTTGGATAATGCGTCCTTCATGTTCGGTAATCGAGCAGAAGGTACAGCCGCCAAAACAGCCGCGCATGATATTGACTGATAATTTGATCATGTCGTAGGCAGGAATTCTTGCGTTGCCGTAGCTAGGGTGGGGCAAACGGGCATACGGCAAATCAAAGATATAATCCATCTCTTCCATGGTAAGTGGAATGGGCGGCGGATTGAGCCATACATCAATGTCGCCATGTCGCTGCACCAAGGCGCGGGCGTTATGCGGATTGGTTTCTAGGTGCAAAATACGGTTGGCATGGGCGTAAAGTACGGGGTCGGATTTGACTTGCTCAAAGTCGGGCAAGCGAATCACGGTTTTGTCACGGGGGGGCAAGGGGCGTTTGTGTTTTAAGGCGTTTTTATTGGGGTCTTTGAGGTTGACCACTTGGATGTCTTGGCTTTCAGCGACCTTATCAGCATTAAGCACTTTGTGCTCGACTTTATCTGCCACAAAACCTTTGTATTGACTCTCAAGGGTTTTTTCTTGTTCGATGTGACAGTCGCCCACATCTTCCATCATCACATACGGATTGATAATTGGGTCAACACGCCCAACGGTGTCGACGTCGTTACTGGCGATTTCTATCATATCGCGTTGCCAGTGTTTTTTGGTTTGTGTCGACAGATACGCGGTGCCACGCACTTTGGCAAGGTCTTCAAAACGGTAACCTTTGGCAAGTGCATGTACAACATCGACAATCGCGCGCTCGGCATTGCCATACAGCAAAATATCAGCGCGGCTATCCATCAAAATGCTACGGCGCACTTTATCTGACCAATAATCATAATGAGCGATACGGCGCAGCGAGCCTTCAATCCCGCCCAAAATAATGGGAACATCGGGATAGGCTTCACGGCAGCGCTGGCTATATACCACAGCCGCACGGTCGGGGCGTTTGTCGGGGGCATTGTCTGGCGAGTAGGCATCGTCACTGCGAATGCGTCTATCGGCGGTGTAGCGGTTAATCATGCTGTCCATATTGCCTGCGGTGACGCCCCACGCAATGGTCGGTTTGCCAAGGGTCATAAAAGCGTCTTTGCTCGTCCAGTCTGGCTGGGCAATGATACCGACGCGAAAGCCTTGCGACTCTAACAGTCTGCCGATGATTGCCATGCCAAAGCTTGGGTGATCCACGTAGGCATCGCCTGAGACGATAATGACATCACAGGCATCCCAACCAAGGGCATCCATTTCGGCTCGGCTCATCGGCAAAAATGGCGCAGGCTCAAAGCAGCTTGCCCAGTGTTTGTCATAGTCAAATAAGGCTTTGGCGCCTTGTTTAAAGGCTTTGTTGGCAATAGTTTCGGCGGACATAGGCTTGGATATTAAATAAAATGAATATGGCTCATTTTATCATGAATCAATTTTGCGATGGGGGTTTATAGGGCGAAATAACAAAAAAACCTGATTAAATTAGTCGGGTTTAATTAAAGGGTAAAGCGATTCAGTATTTTTGTAAAAATTAACGGAAAAAGTGACTGTCAAATGGCTAGATGGTGATTAAAATGGAGGGTAATGGAAGGTATTGAATATTACCCTATTATTTAAACCAAAATAAACCAATCGCAGCTTGTTAAGTAGGTAGAATTTTTTTAAATAACGGGTAGTTTTCAACTTTTTGCTCATTTTTATTCAGCTTTCTTAATCAACTTTTTAATCAATAAAGCAATACTGATTCACCCTGATTTTATGCTAGTTTAATGCTAAAATGAGATATCAAGGTTATTAAAATGATGCTATGACCGATACCTTTGCTGATGCCCTAGAAGCCCTTGATCCGCTAACACCTGAGCCTACTAAGCTTTCGCCCCCGACAGAGCCGAAGCCTAGACGGCGGTTGCCGTATATGGCGTATGAACACCAGCAGCAAATCACCCGTCTGTGTGTGCGCTGTGGACTGCTACTAATGCAATATGGGGCAGAATCGGCAACGGTAACAGATTTGTGCCGCCGATTGGGGTTAGCGTTGGGGTTGGCCAGCGTGGAGTGTGGGATTGCCTATAATGGCTTGACCATCACCACAATTTATAATAACCGTTGTATTACCACCTTGCGCGCCTCAACCACCCATGCCATCAATGTCAATATCGTTGTACAAATTCAGCGAATTGTACTGGATTTGGAAAGTATGCCGGTGACGAGTACCCTAGAGCATGCGACTTATCGATTTGATGAGATTGATCGGGGCACTTATCCTGCCAAGATGGTCGCGACGATGGTCGGTGTGGCGTGTGCCTGCTTTGCGTATTTGGCAGGGGGCGATGTACTGGTGTGTTTGGTGACTTTTATTGCGAGCATGATGGGTTATTCGCTGCGGCTATGGCTGAGTAACCGCAACTTTAATCCCTTTATATCCGCGCTCATAGCGGCGTGTTTCGGCTCCATCTTCGCCAGTACCGCGCTGTTATTGGGGATTGGTAACGACCCGCATATTGCTATGGCGTCGAGTGTGCTTTGGTTGGTTCCCAGTTTTCCTTTGATAAATTCGTTGTCGGATATGCTCAAGGGTTATATGAACATCGGTATCGGGCGCTTTATGTTTGTGATTATCTTGACGTTATCGAGCTGTATCGGCATCGTGCTGTCATTGCTACTACTAAATATCAGTCATTGGGGCGTGGGTTGATGAAAGCGTTTGATAAAATTCTATTGCCAATATTGGGCAGGGTAAAAAATGGCGATTGATGCGATTGCCTTGATACGCGCAGCAACTTTTGCTTGCTTGATGACGCTTGGCTGGACACTGCTTGTCAATGTGCCGCGCCGCTATATTTGGCAATGCTTATTGTTGACTGTGCTGGGTTATGGACTTAGAGAACTCTTAAAACAACTGTCAGTCAATTTGATACTAGCGACGTTTGTAGCAGCGGGTATTTCATCCTTTGTGGCAATTTATTTGGCAAAAAAATATTTACTCACCCCAAAGATGATTTTGGTGCCTGCCATGCTGTGTATGATGCCGGGGATTACTGCGTACAAAGCTATGATTAGCTTTGTACAGCTAGGCTACTATGGCTACAATCCACAAGTATTTACCCAAATGATGGATTTTAGCTTCAATGCGATATTTGTGACCGCTGCGTTGGTGTTTGGCATTTCGTTGCCGACGTCATTTTGGTATCGCACTAAGCCCATTGTTTGAGCCCATTGTCTGATGGCGCATTAATCTAACTAATCTAACTGGATTTTCGTGCCTACCTTGGAGAAGTTCATCACAAATTGACTTTTAAAGCGTCGGACATTGTTTTCATAAGTTAAATTATCACGGGTAAAACGGTGATATTCCGCCATATTTTTGGCATGTACCAATAGTAAAAAGTCATAATCCCCTGAGATTTCATAACAACTCATCACGTTGGGCAATCGGTTCATCAAGCGCTCAAAGCCATGCTGCAGCGCGGTATTTTGTTTTTCCATTTCAATCAGCACAAACGCGCTTAAATCAAAGCCCAATTCGGTGGGGTTGACAATCACTACTTGGCGAGTAATCACCCCCGTCTCTGTCATCATTTGGATACGGCGCTGACAGGTCGCTACCGATGCATGCACTTTTTCGGCGATGTTCTTAAGCGGTAGGGTCGCATCTTCTTGCAACAAGTTTAAAATACGTTTATCGATATCATCGATTTCATGAATCATAGCCATGTCCTTCTAAAAATATACAATAAGACAAATTGAGAAAAATATAGCAAATTTATCTTATATTAATATTAAATTATCACAAATAGGGGGATTTTGAAATAATTTACCAAAGATAATTGTTATACTGCTTGTCAATTTAACCGCAAAAGCAAAAATATAACAAGGTCAATTATGTCAGTCTCAAGCGCTTTATCACCATCCTCTATCGTTGTCCAGCACAAGGCAACAACTTCTCAGCCCGCTACCGCTGCCAAAAAGTTACGTTTTGGGGTGGTGTTGGCATTGATTTCTAATGTGTTGTTTGGCGTGCTGTATCTGTATAGTCACTGGCTTGCGCCGTTGTCAGGCACGCAAGTTTTTTTGTGGCGCATGGTGGCGATGTGGTTTGGGTTGGTGGGGTTGTTGGCCGTGACGCAAAGTTTTGGGCAACTCAAAGCATTTTTGATGGGCTTAAACAAACAACAATGGGTTTTATTGCTGTTGCCGACACCGATTTTGGCAAGTCAGCTATGGCTGTTTATGTGGGCGCCTATCAATGGACAGGCGGTCAATACCGCAATGGGGTATTTTTTGCTTCCCTTGATGATGGTACTGATGGGCTGTGTGGTGTTTAAAGAAACCTTAAATCGATTGCAGTGGGCGGCGATTATCGTTGCGGCAGCAGGGGTGGGATTGCAATTTTGGCTCGCGGGGAGTGTATCGTGGGTCACTGCATGGGTGTGTTTGACTTATCCGATTTATTATGGACTGCGCCGCTGGCAAGGGGTACCTGCGCTGTTGGGGCTGTTCGTTGATTTGTCAGTGATTGCACCGATTGCCCTAGGTTTTTTATTATGGCAAAACACGAGTGTATCGATAGTCACAGGGTCAATGACAATGGGGCTGTTAGTGATTGGACTGGGTATGATTAGTGCGCTTGCCATGCAGACCAACCTCAAAGCCAGTCAGGTGTTGCCGATGAACACCTTTGGTATGCTCAGTTATCTTGAACCTGCGCTGATGTTTTTATTGTCCATTTTTGTGCTGCATGAAGCTGTCAATGGCACCATGATTGCCAGTTTTGCTTTAATTTGGGTAGGGGTATTGCTGATGATCGTAAATGCAATACGAGTGTCCAAAAAAAGCCACTCAACCGCTATTTGTGACTAGGTAAGCTAATATTCTTGATTTAATGGATGGCTAAGTATGTAATAAATTGTTAAAATTGCGCTGAACAAAAATTGTAAAACCATAAAGACTGAGGTGCTGCTTGGGGCAAATTCATTATCTAACTTATGTGAGCCGTATGACGTTGAAAGCTGGCGTAACCCCTAGAACGCTGTCTGATATCATGACGGTGGCACAGCGTGAGAACCTTGCCCATCAAATTACCGGTTTTTTGTGCTTTGGTAATGGCTATTTTTTTCAGTACATTGAAGGCGAAAAATCAGCGATTGAGCAATTATTTGGTAACATTCAGCGTGATGGGCGCAACCGCGATGTCACGCTCAAGTCTAAAGGGATGATCGAACAACGGCTGTTTCAAGATTGGCAAATGTTGATGGTCAATATCAATAATCCAGAAACACATGAAGATGTTATCAATGCGTTTTTACCTGTGTTGTCAGCTAGGTCAACAGCAGCAGCGGCTGATAAGTTTGTTGAGGTCATGCGGTCACAATATCATCGCCGTAGCTTGGTGGATTTTCAAAGCTATTCTCTTAAAAATGTCAGTCATTATGGGGTCAGTCTGCGCGGACTGCTCAAAGTGCATCAGCATTTTTTATTGGTTCAGAGCATTTTACTGGTATTGATTTTGATTAGTTTTAGCCTATTTTGGGGGCTGTAGCACCGAGAAATCTGTAGCATCGAGAAATATGTTATCCGCTGTTGACTATTGAAACCGCTTATCGAAAATCACACGCCGCTACATGGTCATTCACCATGCCGACTGCTTGCATAAACGCATAGCAAATCGTTGAGCCCACAAATTTAAACCCGTCTTTTTTAAGCACTTTTGACATGTTATCTGAATATTGCGTGTTGGTGGGGATATCAGCAAAGGTTTTTGGGTGATTATCCTGTGGTATTTTTGCCAAGCCGCTGGGTGACAAGTTCCAAAGATAATCGCTAAAAGCTTGCGTTTGGGTGATTTTTAGATAGCATTTGGCATTGTTGATAATGGCTTTGATTTTACCGCGGTGGCGAATAATGCCCGCATCGGTCATCAGACTATCGACCATGTCATCATCAAACTGCGCGATAATTGCAGGGTCAAAATCAGCAAATACTTGGTAATAACGCTCGCGTTTTTTGAGTATGGTAATCCAACTAAGTCCCGCTTGCATGCCTTCTAAACACAGCATGGCAAATAGATGACGGTCATCATAACTGGGCTTTCCCCATTCATTGTCGTGGTAAGCTTGATAAAGTGGGTCTGTGCCGCACCATTCACAGCGATTATAGGCTTTCATCCTAGGTCTCATGGTATTGAAAATTTTATTATAACCGCCTTGGGCAAAAAAAACGCCAGCATTTGCCAGCGTTTTTGAGGTATCAGTTTTTAGTCTATCTTTTCTTTTAATCCATCAAATCGATATTTTTGGTTTCTTTAATTGAGAATAACGCGATGAGAGAAATCAAACCGTTAATAACAATATATATAGCCACACCTTTCATGCCATATTGCTCGTTGATTTTGATGGCATAAATCGCAGGAATCGATGCACCCACAATCGCCGCTAGATTGTAAGCTAGGGACGCACCTGAATACCGTACTTCGGTGGGGAACAGCTCTGGTAATAGCGCTGCCATTGGACCAAATGACATACCCATACATGCCATGCCCAAAATGAGGAAAATAAATACCGTGGTTGGTGTACCATTGCTGAGCAGTGCTGGCATAAAGCAGGCAAATAACATACATAATATAGTCACGCCAATCAGCCATTTTTTACGACCGATTTTGTCAGCGCCAATCCCAGAGATACTGGTAAAAATACCAAACACAATCGCAGCCACCAATAAAAAGCCAGTAAAGGTATTTGGGGCAATACCTAACCCTGTTGGAAAGCCGAAAGAAGACAATTTTGCCGGGCTTTTTGAATACGCTTGTACGAAGGCAGTCATGATATAAAAAATCACATAAGTCATCGCCATCAAGAATGTGCCTTGCACCATCGGACGCCAATACTGGGTGATGACTTTTGACACAGGGGCATTAACTTTTTTGCCTTCGGCCTCAGCGGTACGGAATACATGGCTTTCATGCAGGCTTAAACGTACCCAAAGACCCACACCCACAAGCACGATTGAAATAAGAAACGGGATGCGCCATGCCCACTCGACCAAGACATCTTTTCCTAAAAAATAACTGAGCAAAAAGAACACTAAGTTGGCTAAAAATAACCCAATCGGCGCGCCTAACTGCGGGAAAGTACCGTACCAAGCACGTTTGCCTTCTGGCGCATTTTCGGTGGCGACCAAGGCAGCACCGCCCCATTCACCGCCAAGACCAATCCCTTGACCTACACGAAGTAAACATAACAACAATGGGGCAATGACGCCTACTTGGGCATAAGTCGGTAGCAAACCAATCGCTACAGTTGACAAACCCATCGTGAGCAGAGAGGCCACCAAGGTTTTTTTACGACCGAGTTTATCACCAAAGTGACCAAATAATGCTGAACCGAAAGGGCGGGCGATAAATGCCAATGCCAACGTCGAAAGCGAGTAAAGCATCGCCGCTTTTTCATCGGTTTTATCAAAAAACTGGGTATTAAAAATCAATACGGCCGCGGCGGCATAAATGTAATAATCATAAAACTCAATAGCCGTACCAATCATAGATGCCACGGCGACCTTTTTTGGGTCATTGCGTAGCGCGATATGCTGATGATCAGGGGGCGCGGTTGAAGCCGTCGTCATGATGTCATCCCTCCTTAGATAATAAAAGTTTAAGTTAAGATTAAAATACATAAAATATTGGAATGAATTATAAATCATAATTTGTCAAAAACTTGATAAAAATAGTTAAGGTGATGCAAAAATTTGGTTATTAATCGCTGATTTGATAAATTTCGTCAGCTTATCCATAATAAGCCATCACAAAATACACATTAAAAATTAAGAGGTAATCATGATTCGTGAACTAGCCATTACCGAATTTTCTGCCACGGCAAACGATACCGTTTGGGATGTGCGGGATAGTAAAGCGTTTGCGCAAGGACATATTGAGTGTGCCAAAAACCAACCCTTAGATACGCTGACGACAGAGTTATTGGCAACCACGGATGGCACTGTCTATGTGCTATGCGGTGGCGGCAGCAAAGCCGCCAAAGCCGCCGCTTTGCTCAATGAGATTGACCCAAAGCGGGATATCGTCCATTTGACGGGTGGTACGCGTGCAGCAAAAGCGGCAGGTATGACCATCGTGAGTGATAATCTGTCATGAGTGAGCCAGCAAAAAATATTATCTATACGGGCGTAGCAGGGACAGGCAAGACCTACCGACTGCAACAAATCGCCAAACAATATACCGAGATATTGCCAGTAGCCAATGCGGATGAATTGCTAAGAGCTTTGCTTAAGCCACTAAGCTGGCGAGATGTAATTTGTTTGATATTCCTAAATAATTATCAACAAGGTAGAAAACTGCTTAAAGTGCCAGAAATAATCGATCATCAATTTTTTAGGATGAAGGCGCAATTAAATGACCGTAAAGAAAATTTGAATCAAACGGCTTGGGGCACATTGATGATGTACAGTGATAAGAACTCAGTCCGTGTCAAATATCATCGAAGGGCTAGCCAATCGTATTTTGATAAAGACGATAGCAGTAATTGGTTTTTATTAGCAGACAGTTTGCCGTTATTAGCAGACTTGCAAAACAAGCTTGATGATTACCAAGTGGCGATTCACAGCCAGTTTCAGCCCAACTATTTACAGCCAAAGCTAGAACGCTTTAGTTTTGTCAGTTTTCATCAAGCGTATGGGTATGAAGAATTTGTCGAAGGCATTCGTCCCCACATCGCGGACAATGGGCAGATGAGCTATCGCATTGAGTCAGGGGCATTTCTTAGACTGTGTCAACAAGCCAAACATGACCCTAGCCACCGTTATGCCATGTTGATTGACGAAATCAACCGCGCCAATGTCGCCCGCGTGTTTGGGGAGTTGATGAGTTTGATTGAACCTACCAAACGCGCAGGACAGACAGATAGGCTGTCGGTGAATTTGGCGTATTCGCGTCAGCCGTTTAGTGTGCCTAGCAATGTCGATATCTACGCCACCATGAACAGCCAAGATCATTCATTGGCGCCGCTCGATATGGCATTTCGCCGCCGTTTTGAATTTATTGAATGTCAACCACAGCCACAGTTGTTGGGTAAAGTGATGGCAAATGGGATTGAGATTGATTTAGCCAAGTTGTTGACCGCATTGAATGAAAGAATCTTGCAAAATTTGGCAAAAGACAGCCAGTTAGGGCATAGTTTTTTGTGGGGTATTGATTCGCTGCAAGCGTTAAGCGCTGCGTTTAGCCAATCCATCATCCCACAAGTGGCGCAAGCCTGCCAGCACCATGGACAAATCTTGCAAGCAATCTTTGGGCAACGCTTTATTAGGCTAGTTGATAACAAAAAAGCAACTGGATTTATGGCGCAGCAAGCGGGGTTTGACATCAATACCCAAGCGCTTGATGAGCCAAATAACTATCTTGCAATCTATCAAAGCGCCCAATGAAAGCCATCATCACGTTTGAACATAGTTGCCTGACCGCGGCAGATTTTGACGATGGGCAAGATTTTGACTGGCTTATCGAGCAAAATTTTGACGTGTTTCGCATTGAGCGTAAACAGCAGCGGTGGCAACTCAAAGTGCGCCACTATATCGGTGTGATTGGGTTGCCCAGTGGCGGGCAAATTGAGATTTTGCCAAAACTTGCACAAAGCCAAATTACCCATGCCGATGAAGTTGCCCAAACCCGTCAATGGGTGCAACAGATGCTGACAGCGGTGTGGCAAGCCTTATTGCCCAAGTCGTTACCCAATCTAGCCAATCAACTACTCATCAATCCTCCAGCCCCCAATCCTCCACCCAGCAATCATTCACTATCGCTTAGCGAGTGGCTACAAGCGTATTTTTGGCAGGGATTTGCCCAGTATGTGCCCAATCAGCAATATCAGCAATTTGAGCAAAATCAGCCCTATCTGCAGGGTAAATTACTGGTCAAAGAGCAATTGCAGCATAACTTCCACCAGCCGCATAAGTTTTATCATCAGACTGAAAATTTTGCGATGGATACCGCGGGCAATCGCTTGGTAAAAACCACCATCGAGCGGGTGATTGGCAGCATGGCTTTCCCATTACCGCCTCAGTGGCAAGCAGTGGGTACCGTTGCCAAAGACTTATACGACATCTTATTTTCTCAAGCGCTGCAAGAGTTGACCGCGTTGCCCAGTCTGCTTGCCCAGCGTAATTATACTTTTATCAGCTTTTGTTATGCGCTGCTGACGCTACAACAAGCCAGTAACCAAGGGCAGTTTTTGACCCCAACTTGGCTGGTGAATATGCCATTTGCCTTTGAAAAATGGGTGGGCAGGAAAATCCATGAACAATTTGTAGGGCAGAATTTTGAGCTAGTTGAGCAAAAAAGACAGCCATTGACCGTGCAGCAAGGGTTAACCATCAAACCCGATATTTGGCTAAAGTCTGCCGATAAACTCATTATTGCCGATGTAAAATGGAAAAAAACTGCTACTTTCAACGACATAAGCTTGGCTGATATGTACCAACTACTTACCTACGCCAGTGAGTTTGATGCCGATGAAGCTTGGCTGATTGTCCCAACACTAAGCACACAGTTAATGGCACAGCAGATTGAATTTTGCCAACCCAAAAAAACCCGATTTTATCTGATGCCTTTTGCGGTGACGCAAGGGTGTTTAAACCTTTTTCATTAAAATTATTCAAAAAAAAACGCTGATTTGTTTTATTTTATCAATGAGAAAGGTGAGAATTAACAACTTTTCTCGCTACCAAAACTTGGTAAAATAACCGCATATAACTTTGAAAATGACCAAAAAACAGGAAGAATTATGAGCAAACATTATGATTATATCGCGATTGGTGGTGGGTCAGGGGGCATTGCATCCATCAACCGTGCTGCCAGTTATGGTAAAAAATGTGCCTTGATTGAAGCCAAGCAGCTAGGCGGTACTTGCGTCAATGTGGGCTGTGTGCCCAAAAAAGTGATGTGGTATGGCGCCAATATGGCAGCGGCGATCCATCATTATGCGCCTGACTATGGCTTTGATTTGGATGTTAAACAATTTGACTTTGCCAAATTGGTACAAAGTCGCCAAGCTTATATCACCCGCATTCATCAGTCGTACAACAATGGCCTCAAAAATAACCAAGTCGATGTGATTCATGGTTTTGCCAAATTTGCCGACCAACATACGGTTGAGGTGTATAAAAATGACGGCACAATAGAGACCATTACCGCTGACCATATTTTGCTAGCGATGGGGGGGCGACCTGTTCGCCCAGCGATTGAAGGGGCAGAGTTGGGTATTGACTCGGATGGTTTTTTTGACTTGACCGAGTTGCCACCGCGGGTAGCGATTGTGGGGTCAGGCTATATCGGTGTCGAGATTGCAGGGGTGATGAATGCATTGGGCTCAAAGACCCATTTGATTGTGCGTAGCAAGCGGGTGCTCAAAAACTTCGATGCCGACATTGTCACCACGCTCACCCATATCATGCACGATGATGGTATTGAATTTCATTATGGATTGCTGCCACAACAAGTGCGCAAAAACCAAGATGGCTCATTGAGCATTGAATTGTCAAACAATGAGACCTTGACGGTGGATTGTTTGATTTGGGCAACGGGTCGCGAACCTGCAACTGATACCATCAATCTTGATAAAGCGGGCGTTGAAGTCAATGAGCAAGGCTTTGTTAAAGTCGATGCCTATCAAAATACCAATGTCGAAGGGATATATGCCGTCGGCGATATTATCGAACATGGTATTCAATTGACCCCAGTGGCGGTGGCAGCAGGTCGTCGATTATCTGAGCGCTTGTTTAACAACAAACCCAATGAGCATTTGGACTATAACCTAGTGCCGAGCGTGATTTTTAGCCATCCACCGATTGGTACTATAGGGCTGAGTGAAGAAGAGGCGGTTAAAGGCTATGGCATCAATGCAGTTAAAGTCTATAAATCCAGTTTTACCCCGATGTATAGTGCAGTGACCAAGCACCGTGAGCCGTGTCACATGAAGCTGATTTGTGTGGGTGAGGAAGAAAAAGTGGTGGGCTTGCATGGTGTAGGTTTTGGCGTCGATGAGATGATTCAAGGTTTTGCCGTTGCTATCAAAATGGGCGCAACCAAACGTGACTTTGATGACACGGTGGCGATTCATCCGACTGGCTCAGAAGAGTTTGTCACCATGCGCTAAGCAGATTTTTAGGGTAAAAAAGCGGACTTAATCATAAGCCCGCTTTTTTTATAATTTTTTAATGACCGCTTATTGAAAAATCACATATCCACTTTGAGCCTATCCCAATACTGCTGATATAACGCCATTATCTCATCCCCAACGTCTTCACGAAACATCGCGTGTTTTAGCAAATCAGCTGGCGGATACACAATCGGATTGTTGGCAAGCTCAGGCGGCATTTCTTTTTTTGCCGCCTCATTGGGCGAGCCGTAGCCGATTTCTTCACTAATCATGGCAGCGTATTTGGGTCGCAAGATAAAATCGATAAACTTATGGGCGTTATCGTTGTTTTTGGCATTTTTGGGGATGACCATGTTATCCATCCACATAATAGCGCCTTCTTTTGGATACACAAAGTCCAGCTCTGGCATCCCTTGGTCTTGTGCCATGATGACTTCACCATTCCAAGCCAAGCCCAAGTAAGTTTCCCCTTCCATAAACGGCATGCGCGGTGCATCTGAGTTAAAGGTGCGCACATTGGGCATCAGCTTGGTGAGCTTTTCATACGCTTGTTTGATGGCTTCAGGGTTTTTGGTACTGCCATTATAGCCAAGGGTCAATAGACTCATGGTGAACACGTCACGGATGTCATTCATCAGCATCACGCGCCCTTCGTACTCTGGCTTCCATAAGTCATTCCAGCTACTCAAGCTTGCTTTAGCAATGCGTTTGGTATTGACTGCAATGCCTGATGAGCCCCACAGATAGGGAATACTAAACTTGTTTTCAGGGTCAAAAGGGGCATTGATAAAGGTTTTGCCGAGGTTGCCAAAATTGGTCAATTTGGCATGGTCAAGCGGCTCAAGCATCCCTTCTTTACGCATTTTATCGACAAAATCCGTCCCTGGAAACGCCACATCATACTCACCACTGCCATTCATCAGTTTGAGTTTGGCGTACATGGCTTCGTTAGAATCAAAGGTGCTATAAATAACGTCGATACCTGTCTCTGCGGTAAAATCTTTAAGCACTTGGTCAGAGATATACTCCGTCCAGTTATAGACATTGACAACCTTGCCGCCTTGACTGGCAGTAGGCGCAGACGCCGCAGCGCTAGTCGAGGTCTCGCTCGCTTTTTGACAACCCGTTAGATTACTTGCCAGCCCCCCTGTTAAAACGGCACCGCCAATGCCTAAGCCATACCCTAAAAAACGTCTTCTATTGAGCATCCGAGATATCATATAAGTCTCCTTAACGTTTTTGGGTCGATGGTAGATTCATCGACTTTTTGGCAAGTAATAATTGCGAGATAATCAGACCCAGTAGCGAGATTGCTAGCAAGATTGTGCCTACGGCGTTGACTTCAGGCTTTACCCCAACACGCACCATCGAATAAATCTGTAATGGTAAAATCTCAAATTCAGGTCCTGTATTGAACGTAGATACCACCACATCATCAAGCGATAAGGTAAAGGCAAGTACCCAGCCCGCCAAAATCGCAGGCAAAATAATCGGTACAAGCACGGTACGAATCATGGTAAATTCATTGGCACCCAAATCACGCGCCGCTTCCAACACGCGGGTATCGAGGCTAGATAGACGCGCAGTCACCGTAATCACCACAAAGGGCAGACAAAAGGTAATGTGGGCAATTAGCAACGTCACAAAACCCAGCTGTATCCCCACAATCAAAAATAACGCCAATAGCGAAATCGCCAACACAATCTCAGGTGACATCATCAGCACAAATAGCAAGCTTTGTAGTATCGATTTACCTTTAAAGTCATAACGCTGTAACGCTAACGCCGTCAAACCGCCAATCGCAGTAGAAATCGTCGCAGCCACTACCGCCAATATGACCGAGTTGATGGCAGCTTGTACCATCGCGGCATTACTAAATAACTCGCTGTACCAATGGGTACTAAAACCGCCCCATTGATAGCCGACTTTTGAGGCATTAAACGAGAAAATCACCATCACCGCAATCGGCGAGAACATCAGCAGATATACGATGGTCAAATACAGGCGAGACAGCCATTTCATAATATTAGACATAGCATCCCCCTTATGCCACTTCGTTGTAGTCAGTTTTGCCAATGCGTTTGCTGCTGGCTCGATACGCCATAATCAGCAATGCCATGGCAAGCGTCAATAGCACGGACGCCGCGGCACCAAATGGCCAGTCACGGGCATCCAAAAACTGCGATTTGATGATATTACCCACCAACAAGTTGCGCGAACCGCCCAAGATATCCGCCACATAAAACATGCCCATGGCAGGCAACAGTACCAGCAATACCCCTGAAATAATCCCTGGCGTAGTGAGCGGCAAAATCACGTGCCAAAAGGTTTGTAGCTTGTTAGCGCCCAAATCTTTGGATGCCAAAATATAATCGTCACGCAAATCCACAAATACCGCATACAGGGGCAGTACCATAAACGGAAACAGCAAATACACCAAACCGCCAATAACCGCTTTTTGGGTATATAAAATTTGCAGTGGCTCGTTGATAAGCCCAAGGTTAATCAGCATGGTGCTGAGCAGACCGTTGGCCGCCATAATGAGTTTCACCGCATACAGGCGCACCAATGAGTTGGTCCAAAAAGGAATCACTAGCAATAACATCAATAATGACTGCCATTTTTTATCCGCTTTACTGACCAGATAGGCAAATGGATAACCGAGCAGCAAACAGATAATCGTCGTCATCCCTGCCATCGACAGCGAATGTAAAAACACTTTTAAATAAAGCGGATCAATCAATCGAATATAGTTGCCCATGGTGACAGGCAGTGTTAAAAACTTATCTTCATCCCGGGTCAAAAAACTGGCGGCAATCACCAAGATATTGGGAATCAGGGCAAAAATAATCAACCATGCCCAAATCACAAACAGGGTCGCACGCTGAAAACCGCGCCCGCCTTGTTTTGTCATAACAGGGGCAGGCGTGTTAGCAGTCGAAATGCTAGAGGTCGAAGGTGAAGTAGTATTATTCATCTGGCAAAATCCACTCCCAACCATCGACCCAGTCAATACGCACTTCTTGCCCCAGTTTATAGTTAAAATTCGGATCGTCTTCGTTAAAGTACTCTGACGTTTTGACGATATTGCCGTTTTTTAATCGAATCACAGAATCTAATGTGCTGCCTTTATAAGCACTGTCTACCACGTTGCCGATTAAGCCTTCATGCCCTTCATGGGTGTAGTACACGCGGATATCTTCAGGGCGCAGTAGTAAGTTGACATTTTGACCGACTTGCACGTCAAATTTTGGACGGGGCAATTCACGAACCGGATGAAAGCCGTCATTTTGCTCGACCACTTCCACTTTGATGCTGGCTGGGTTGACCTCTAGCACTTTACCTTTAAACAAATTGGTCTCGCCAATAAAGCTTGCGGTAAATAAATTGGCAGGCGATTCATAGATGCCAATGGGCGTATCAATTTGCTGGAATACGCCGTTTTTCATGACGGCAATCCGGTCAGACATCGACAAGGCTTCTTGTTGGTCGTGGGTCACGAATACAAAGGTAATACCCAGTTCACGCTGCAAGCGTTTGAGTTCTGATTGCATTTGCTCACGTAGTTTGGCATCGAGCGCTGATAGAGGTTCATCAAGTAGCAGCATTTTTGGGCGATTCACCACGGCGCGGGCGATAGCGATACGCTGCTGCTGACCCCCCGACAAATCTTGCGGACGACGATTGATGGTATGGTCAAGTTGTACCATCGCCAACGCTTCCCGCACCCGCTGGTCGATTTCGGTTTTGGGCACGCCTTTAAGTTTTAGTCCATAGGCGATATTGTCGTACACATTCATGTGCGGAAACAGGGCATACTGCTGAAATACCGTATTAATCGGACGTTTTTCCGCAGGTAAGCCTGCAATATCAACCCCTTCTAGATGCAAACTACCGGCATTGGGTAGCTCAAACCCGCCAATCAAGCGTAGCAGGGTAGTTTTGCCGCACCCAGAAGGCCCCAGCAGCGTCAAAAACTCCCCGTCATAAATATCTAGATTGATATTTTGCAAAATTTGGGTATCGCCATAAGATTTGGATAAATGACGGATTTGTAGTAGTACCGGTTTTTGGTTGGTCGGCTGGGCGCTATCAGGCATAGCTGATGGTGCGTTTAGGGTGGTTTGTGGCGTTGATGCGGACGTTGATGCAGACATAGGCACAATCTCACGGCAAGGCTAAAATAGCGGGCTAAAATGGCATATTTATGATAGGGTCAACGCGCAATCAGCATGACAACATAAATACAGAGTTTTTCGATAGTTTCACCTGTGAAAATACAGTTAAAAGTTGCGTTCAGTATAACGGCTAAAATTAAAAAATGTTACTGAAAATTGACCTACTATTCATAAAATTTTAGTGGCTAATTTTAGTAGAGAATAAGGGGTTGATTTGGCACAAATCAGCAACGTAACTTTTTACCAAAGCCATTAAAATAGCAAGCTTGAACGACTTTGATGTGATGATAATTTAGCCAGTGACCGATTGAACATTTAGCTATTGAATATTTACCTATTGGACATTTACCTATTGAAAATTTAAGAGACACGCCATGCCTAGCAAAAAAAAGCCTCAAGACCCAACGACTCAAACAGCCACTCAAACAACAAATGCCCAAACAACAACCACTCAAACAGGCGCAAACAATACGGCTTCTCAAACCACGGCTAACAAAATACCCGCAAAAAAACCAACCGCTAAAGAAACAGCGACCAAAAAACCAACAAAGGACACAACAGCCGCGCTGCCCATCGCTATCGCTTTACCCAAATCCTTACATCATGCTCAGTGTGTGGATTTGACGCGCCATCGCTACCAAGGCAAGCTACTAACCCAAGCGGATAGTATTGCACTTGGCAAACAGCAGCGTAAGGCGTATCCATTAAAAACCTTGGCTGCCATCAGCCAACGTCCGACTGCCATCGACGCGCTCAGTCTTTATCATTGGTCCAATCAAGGTCGGTTGACAGCGTTACTACCCATACGAGCCAAGCGCATGAGTGTATCGCCGTTTACTTTTTTTCGTGGGATGCCCGCTTTGATGCTGTTTGACCAAGCATGGCAGGGGCAACATTCTGGGCTATTTCAGCAGATTTGCGGCGATTGTCATGTCAGTAATTTTGGTGGTTATGCCAGTCCTGAACGCAATTTATTATTTGGTATTAATGATTTTGATGAAACCATCGTTGCGCCATTTGAATGGGATTTGCAGCGACTGGTCGCCAGTATTTTAATCGCCAGTCAAAGTTTTAAGTATGTAGAATCGGTGGGCTATAAGGCGATAGAAAAACTGCTGACCAGTTACCTTGATGCATTAGAAGCGCATTGCAGCTTGTCACCGTTACAAGTGTGGTATGAAAAAATCGACACCCATAAAATATTGGCAAATACCGAAGACGTGACTGTTCGTAAACGCCGTCATGCCGATTTTGAAAAAGCCAAAAAAAATGATGCGGTAAAAATGCTGCCAAAATTGACTGAGCGTGATACTGTCACAGGGTTGCGCGCGTTTAAAACTGACGGTGAATTGCAGCGACCACCACGCCAAGGGCAGCCATTTTTTGGTGGTAGCCACGCTTTTTTTGACGCTTATCGAGATACCCTAAAGTCAGATAGACAAGTGTTGTTTGACCGCTATGATTTTACCGATGTGGCACTCAAAGTAGTTGGGGTGGGGAGTGTCGGTACTGTGTGTGCGGTGGCATTATTCCAAGATGCCGACCATGAGCCGCTGATATTGCAAATGAAGCAAGCCAAAGCGTCTATCTTGACACCCTTACTGGCAAAACAATTTAGCCATCAAGGCAAGCGCGTGGTTGAAGGGCAACAATTGATGCAGGCATCGAGTGATATTTTCTTGGGCTATGCATCGCTTGATAACTTTGAGATGGATTTTTATGTCAGGCAGCTGCGGGATATGAAGTATTCCGCGTCTCTTGAGAGCATGACGGCTGCCCATTTTTACGAATATATTGAAAGCTGTGGCCATGCCTTGGCGCATGCGCATACCAAAGCGGGCAATGCCGATACGCTTATGGGCTATCTGGGCAATGGCAGTGAATTCATCCCTGTCATGCAAGCCTATGCCGAGCAAACTGCGGCTCGCAATGCCCAAGATTATGCGCAATTTATGAACCAAATAGCTGATGGGCATATTGCTGTGGCAGGCGATGAGGTATTATAGTAGCTATACAACCGTCTTGAAAAAAATTTTGAGTTTTAAAAAGTTTAAAATGATAAAAAATATCGCGTTTTATATCATCATAAAGTTCGTTATTGTCCCTAGGTGAAAGGAGAAAACCAAATGCCAAACAGTCACTTACCGCGTCCCGAAACTGCCGAGCAAGCGCTCGAGATGCTCAAACAAGGCAACGCACGATTCGTAGAGAATGTGCAAAACCCCCAATCAACCTTGCTAGCGTCTAATGCACTCACCCATGTGCATGAACCGTTTGCGATTATTTTGGGTTGTTCTGATGCGCGCGTGCCTGCTGAGATTGTCTTTGATCAAGGTTTGGGTGATTTATTCGTCATTCGTGTAGCAGGCAACGTAGTCGCGCCGTCTCAGATTGGCTCGGTTGAGTTTGCTGCTGAGAAATTCGGTACCAAGTTAGTCGTGGTGTTGGGTCATTCACATTGCGGCGCGGTGACGGCTTGTGTGGAGACACTGATCAATCCTGATCAGCAGTTTTCGCCCAATTTACGCTCGATTGTTGACCGTATCCGTCCCAGTGTTTACAACTTGCATGAAATTTATACCGCCAATGGACAAGACATTGACGCGCAAGAGTTGATTAATCGGGGTATTAAAGCCAACGTGCGTATGTCAGTCACCCAGCTCAAACACGGCTCTCGTATTCTTGAAGATGCGGTTAATAATGGTAGCTTAATTATTGTTGGGGCGGTTTATGATTTGGACACGGGTAAAGTGACTTTTATTGAGTAGCGAGTATTGAATAGCGAATAGTAAATAGCGAATTGAGTAACTTACCTAAGTGCAATGTTATTAGCCATGATGTTATGAGAAATGACGGCTATATTTTTACCCAAAAGTTAATTAAAATTAAACAGTATTGAATTTTTGGCAAACTGTCGTTATTAATGACGTTTAGTCAACGTCTTTTTCTTTTAAGGTTTTTTCTTTTAGAGGCATATTACAATAAGGATCACTATGTCAAACTTGTCCGCTACCAATGGGTTTATCTTTAATCACACCATGCTTAGGGTGAAAGACCCGCAAGTGTCTTTGGCTTTTTATCAAGATGTATTAGGCATGACGCTACTACAAACCAAACGCTATCCACAAGCGGAATTTGATTTGTATTTTTTGGCAAAGCTTACCGATGAACAGGTGGCAAATTTGCCGACCGATACTGCCGCGCTAGCAGCATTTACCTTTAGTCAGCCAGGGGTGCTAGAATTGACCCATAATTATGGCACGGAGTCTGATGCAGAGTTTCACTATCACAGTGGCAACAGCGAACCACAAGGATTTGGGCATATTTGTTTTGCCGTGCCAAATCTGCAAGAAGCGGTTGCTTGGTTTGAGCAACATCAAGTCACCTTCAAAAAACGCCCTGAAGAAGGTACGATGAAAGATATTGCCTTCATCTTGGATCCAGATGGTTACTGGATAGAAATCGTACAACCAAACTTAATGGGTTAATCGCCCATGAAAAAAAGGGCAACTGTGATTGCCCTTTTTTATGGTGTTTTATTAAGATTGCGTTTTGTTAAGCCTTGAGGTTCAGCCAATCTCTGGGTTTTAGATAAAAATCCGTGAGTTCAAATTCAGGCGTTCCTGCGAGAGGCTCATAACGATATTCCCAGCCGGTGAGCGGCGGCAGACTGACCAAAATCGACTCAATGCGACCGTTTGATTGTAGGCCAAACAAAGTACCGCGGTCATACACCAGATTGTATTCGACATAGCGACCGCGACGGTACAACTGAAAATTACGCTGCGGCTCGGTATAGCGCGTGTGTTTGCGTTTCTCAAAAATCGGGATAATACCTTTAAGGTAGCCATTGCCTACCGCCTGCATAAACGCAAAGCACTTATCAAAATCCCAGCCCATGCTAAGCGTGTTCAAATCATCATAAAACAAGCCGCCGATGCCGCGTTGTTCGTTACGATGCTTTAAATAAAAATACTCATCGCACCACGTCTTAAACTTGGGATAAATATCTGCCCCAAACGGCGCGCACAAATCATGACACACTTGGTGCCAATGCACACAGTCTTCCATCACAGGATAAAACGGCGTTAAATCAAAGCCCCCACCAAACCACCAAATCGGCTCGTAGCCTTCTTTTTCCGCGATAAACATCCGTACGTTGGCATGACTGGTTGGCACGTTAGGATTGGTCGGATGAATCACCAGTGAGACACCGAGTGCTTGTGCTTGGCGACCAGCAAGTTCAGGGTGGCGAGCGGTGGCAGTGGCTGGCAGATGGTTGATAACAATGTGGCTAAACATCACCCCGCCTTTTTCAATCACTTTGCCGCCTTGAAGTACATTGGAGCGACCACCGCCCAAATTTTGATGGGTGCCTTGCTCAGTGGGTCTCTCCCAAACATCAGCGACAAATTTGGCATTGCTGGCACCTTCAGCATATAGATTAAAGCCGCCAGTGGCTTCTTGGTGTTCTAGCGCTTGGCAAATACGGTCTTGTAAATCAAGTAAATAGGCGCGAACGGCTTGAACATTGGGTGAGGAGAGCAGCATAGACATAGCAATAATTCTTTTAAAAATTTTTAGCGATTAAATTTTAGCGGTTAATTTTTAGTGATTGATTTTTAATAATCATTGTAACACATAATCGCGTGGGTAAAATTTAGCGTATTGGGCGTATTGACTGATGACACGCATAAATATTTACATAAAACCCTTAAAAAAATCGTCACAGCCGCTACCCAAACGGTCAGAAAACTCATAAAATGCCATGACGTCTTGATTACATGATTGATGAAATTAAGTTGAGATTTTATAAACTGACTAGCCCAGCGATACTGATTGACCTAGTGATATAGTTATTGGGATCATATAGTTATCGGACTATCAAGTTATCAGATGGATGATTACATTAACCGTTTTTGGAGAAAACTATGAATAAATTATTAATCACATTAGTGACAGTCATCAGCCTTGTGGGCTGTGGTAAAAAAGAAGAAGCCAAAACTGAAACCACTACCACGACGACGACCACCACAATAGCGTCTGTACCTGCCAATACAGCGACTGCAACGGCAAATACAGCGACTGCTACTGCGTCACCGGCAAAATAATATTAGCCAAAAGCCTAATTGATAAAACCGCTAATCCACTTAGCGGTTTTTTTATGCTTTTTTTTATGCCATGGCAGATTTATCAGCTTAAGGCTTTAGCAGGTTTAGCCTAATTTCTGTGTACCAAGTCAGCATAGATTTAATGAATAATCGCTAAAATTTTGCTAAAATAAGCGCCTTTTTTTGATACCTACACTCTAGCAACATGCGGTTAAAACAGCTCAAGCTGGCAGGCTTTAAATCCTTTGCCAATCCTACAACGTTTCATTTCCCCAAAACCATCACCGCGATTGTCGGGCCCAACGGCTGCGGCAAATCCAATGTGATTGATGCCATCCGCTGGGTGCTGGGCGAATCCTCCGCCAAGCA
The DNA here is from genome assembly GCF_032004885.1 of Moraxella sp. CTOTU47579. Lineage (NCBI taxonomy): Bacteria > Pseudomonadati > Pseudomonadota > Gammaproteobacteria > Moraxellales > Moraxellaceae > Moraxella > Moraxella sp. CTOTU47579. The sequence goes on along the minus strand of NZ_DALZOJ010000003.1, from coordinate 232,484 downwards.
GCTCCGCGGCGGCGCGATGAGTGATGTCATTTTTGCAGGCACGCAAGACAAGTCCGCCAAAAGCTTGGCAAGCGTAGAATTGGTGTTTGAACATACCCGCGGCGAAGATGGTAGCAGCGGCATCCACCACGCGCTAAATCTGTATCAAGAATTATCGGTACGTCGGCAAATCAATAAAGAAGGCAAATCCGATTACTTTATCAATGGCACCAAAGTACGCCGCCGCGATGTGGTCGATATTTTTTTGGGTACAGGCCTTGGTGCGCGCTCGTATGCGGTGATTGAGCAGGGTATGATAGGGCGCATCATTGATGCCAATGCGTTGCAGCTACGAGAGTTTATCGAAGAGGCATCGGGCGTGTCGCGCTACCAAAGCCGGCGTGATGACACCCAAAAACAGCTCGATACCGCAAGCGATAATTTAGCGCGCCTGCATGATATGGTCAGCGAACTAACCAGCCAACAAAAACGCCTAGAAAAACAAGCCAAAACGGCACAACAAGCCCAGCAATGGCAACAAGCGCAGCAAGCGATCAGTGAGCAGCTACTCATTGATGACTATGGGCAAGCATGGCAAAAACAGCAAACACTCGCGGCAGATTTTCAAGCGATGCGTGAGCGCGTGGATGCCCATCAAGTATTGATTGAAGGATTAATCGAGCAGCAGCAACTTGCTCAGCGGGCTCTGACTGAGCAACATGACACTTTACAAACCCAGCAAAATCTTGCTAAGGATTATTGGCAGCAGCAGCATGAAACGCAAAGTCTACTGAAACAAGCTGAGCAAGCCCTTGCTAATGACCAACAACGCCTTAATGTCCTCAATGTTGAGCTAGGTCGTTTTGCAGCGTATCAACAAGAGTTGCAAGCACAAAAACAGCAAGCACAAATGCGTATTGAAGGCTTACCTGCAGAGCTTGAACAGCTCACCGCACAGTTGCAGCAATTGCGTGAGGAGCAAGATGATTGCAAACAGCAGCGTGAGCACATTGCCAAAAATTTAGTGGCATTAAATAAGCAAAAGCAAGACGTAGAAAAAAATCTTGCCGTCAGTGAAAATGCCCTCAAACACCATGCCAGCCAACAACAGCGCCAACAACAACGCCAAAGCGAACATGACAAAGCCGTATTGGCATGGCAAACTGCTAACGCCACATTTGATCAGCAATTTGCAGCGTTTGAGAATAACGAACTAGACACTAAAATGACGAAACTCAGTGATGAGATTGAACGTCTTGAAGCCAATATCATCGCCCGTCAAGAATCTATCGCTGACCAAGCTGATGAAGTTGACAGCTTAACCCGGCAGCATCGCCAAGCTGAGCAGCAGTACCAAGCGTGGCAAACCGAGCAAGCAACACTACAAAATCTGCTAGCGCAGCAGCACTCTGCCCTTGACCAACTTATCCACCAGTCACCCAATCAAGAAAATAATAGCAGTTTGCCAAAACTTATCAGTCAACTGCAATTGACCGAAACAGGTAAGGGGTATGCCAATATTTTTGATACCCTAGTTACGGTATTTTCCAAATGGTCTATCGCCGCTGACCAAGATTTTGCCCAAATTATCCATGACAATGCGGTGTTTATTGATAATAAACCAACTTTACATCACCCATCGAAAAATAACCCAGCGAACAGTCATCTAATAGAAGGTTGTTTGCCATTGTCTGCTTTGATTGCGGCGCCCAATCTGGCTATTTTTCAGCAGGTTTGGATCAGTGCGACGCCACTTGACTGGGCAGATGTGCAGGATAAAGGGCTGCTCGATAACTTACCAACGGGCGATTGGTTACTGGTGCAGACCTCAGCGCAACAACTGATACTCTGTAATCAGCAGCTGCTGATTAACCTAAGCCATTTGTTGCAAGCTGAGGGTCAGCAGGTTATCAGTTTTAGCCAGCAGTTGATGAATGAAGCCCGTATTGAAGAGCTCGATGAACACTTGGCGCAGCAACAACCGCAACTACGGCGTCTAGCCGATCGCTTGCAACAAGCGAAGGTTAGTCTGCAAGAATGGCAAGCCCAAGACCGAACCGCGCGTAATCAACTGCTAAGCCTAACCCAGCAACAACAGCAATGCCAGCAACAAAAACTACAACAGCAGTATCGCTATCAATCCGCACTCGATAAACTTAATCAAGATAAAAAACGTCTAGACAGTGACAGCGAGCGTCTACAACAAGAGGGGCTAGGTTTTGCGGACAAATTGCACCAAGAGCAACAGCGGACTTATGAGCTAAGCAACACGCTTTCGCATTTACAACCGCAATTACAGCAGCAAATCAGCGAGCGCCAGTCACTCGATGAACGCTTAAACCAGTTTGCCAGTCAGCAGCGCGAGCTGGAACAACAACAAAATCGCATCACCCAAACACTGGCAACCGGACAATTGCAAATCACCGCAAGTGAGCAGCAACTTGCCAAAGCTGAGCAAGACCAAGCAAGATTCACCAGTGAGCAGCAGCTGCTGAGTCATAAAATTAGCGAGCAGCAGGCACGCTTGCCCCAGCTACAACAGCAACTCACGGTGGACTCGACGCAACTGCAAACCGCCAATGACAGCGTTAAGCAATTGAAAATCACCTTGAAAACCATGGAAACCGAGCTACATCAAGCGCAATTGGGTGTGCAAGAGTCTCAGCAGCAGTTGAGCCAACTACAACAGCAATATCACACCACCGACACCGCATTGGCACTAGCAAAACAAAACGTGGCATTGATTGGTGAGCAATTGACTAGTCGCAAAATCACCGTGCCAAAAACCGACAATATTGACTTAATGAGTGGCAGCAAACGCGAGCAACTACAGCGACAACTCGACCAGTTAGCATTACAGGTGGTTAATCTTGGGGCAGTCAATCATGCCGCGGTAGCCGAGCTCAGTGAAGTGAACAGCCGCTTGGCGCCCCTTGCTGAGCAAATCTCGGATTTGACCGCCAGTATTGACAAATTGCAACTTGCTATCCAGCAGATTGACAGTCAGACCAAACAGCTTTTTATGGAGATGTTGACCCAAGTCAATATCGAGCTTAACAAGCTATTTACCCAAGTGTTTGGCGGCGGGCAAGCGCAGCTGGTGTTATCAGACCATACCAATGACAAAGATGGCAGCGGCAAAGGCTGGCAGTCAGGGCTAGAACTTATGGCGCAGCCGAAAGGCAAAAAGAACAGTAGGCTGGCGCTGTTATCGGGCGGGGAGAAAACCTTGACGGCGTTAAGTTTAATATTTGCTATTTTTAAACAGCAGCCCGCACCATTTTGTGTGCTCGATGAAGTCGATGCGCCGCTCGATGATGCCAATGTCGCACGCTTTACCCGCTTAATTGAGCAGCTTGCCAAAGACGTGCAGTTTGTGTTTATCAGTCATAACAAACTTGCCATGCAAATTGCCGATGAGCTCAAAGGTGTGACCATGCCAACGGCAGGGGTGTCCAAGCTGGTCAGTGTGGATATGGCTGAGGTGGAAGCTTATTTGGCATAAGCGATTTTCACCTGTCAAATACGCAAAAAGTCAAGCCTTGTCACGGTTTTTTCTAGCTGATTTTATGAAGTCATGATAGTATAACGGCAAAAATACCGATGTAAAAATTTTTACACTACAAACAGGGTCGTTATCGTCTTTCTCAAAGGTCGTTGTTTATGTCTATCACTCAGCTTATTCTTATCATTCTTGCGGTTGTTGCTATCGTTTGGGGTATTTACACGCTACTAAAATCCATTCGTCAAAAAAACCAAGATGTATTAGCGACTGACGCGATTGAGCATGACAAAGATGGTTTACCTATTATTCCGCGCCATCAGCGCCCTGAGCCCCAAGAAAGCCAGTTATTCAAAGCGGAAATTACATCCGACAATCCTAAAGGCGAAGTAAAGCTAAGCGCGGACGATACCGAGTTGCACCTAGATAACTATCCAGCCAATGGCGGTTTTGCCAATGCCAATGCTAATGTCACTAAATCTGCCAATGACAAATTATTGGCAGAAACCCATACATTTGTGGAAAACGAAAACGACGCTTTTAGCATGCTTGCCAATGCCACAGAGACTATCACCCCGGTTGTGCATACTTTCGATGAAAATCAGCTAAAAAATGACAGCTTTACCGATAACAGCCCAATTTTGGACACCCATATCCAAGCGCAAATTGACGAAGAACAAAACAGCCCACTCAATAACGCCATTCAAAATATCAACATCAGTATTTTTCCTAATCAGCAATTTATCGACATTAAAGGCGATTATCTGCTAGAGCTGATTGACAAGTATGGCTTGAAGTTTGGTGCGATGAATATGTTCCACCGCTACGAAAACAAAGACGGGACAGGCTTATTGTGGTTTAGTCTGATGATGATTGACAATGAAGGTATTTCACCTTTCGATCTCAATCGACTACCGACGCAAACCATGAAGGGCTTGGTATTATTTTTATCACTACCACACCCACGCCCTGTTCAAGGCTTTGATAGCATGATGAGTATCGCAGGATTGCTTGCCAATGACTTAAATGCCACGGTATATGACGACACAGGCGAGCCAATTAACAAAGAAAACACCCAAGCCATGCGCGAGCTTGCCATTAATTTTGGACGATAGATTTTATTAAAATGAAAACAAGGTACTCCTCGTGAGTGCCTTTTTTTATGGTTAAAAGTTTTATTGTTTTGACTGACCTGATGACTGAAAAAATTGACCAAGTAAGCCCTCACTTTGTTGTAAAATATCCGTTATCTTTTTTAAATCATCATGATTATGAACACAGCCGCCATTACTGCGCAAATGCGCAAACTCATTGCACAGCTAAAACAACATAACCACGCTTACTACGTCTTAGACAATCCGCTGTTAGAAGATAGCGAATACGACCAACTTCGCCAAGAACTGGTGGCATTAGAAACCGCGTATCCTCAATTGGTACAAAGCGACAGCCCTACCAACCAAGTAGGCGACAAGCCGTTGCCATCTTTTACCCAAGTCACCCACCAAATACCCATGCTGTCACTGGGTAATTTATTTACCTTTGACGATTTACAGAATTTTATGCGACGGGTCAATGACCGTTTGGCAGTCAATCAGCAAAACCCCGAATATGAAGTCGAGCTCAAACTTGATGGGCTTGCGGTTTCACTGTTGTACCAAAACGGGCAATTTATCCAAGCGGTCACGCGCGGCGATGGTCAAACGGGCGAAGATATTACCCAAAACGTGCGTACTATTCGAAATCTACCCCTACAGCTAGCGATTGATATACCACGGCTAGAAGTGCGCGGCGAAGTACTCATGCCCAAAGCAGGGTTTGCCAAGCTCAATCGTGATGCACAGGCGAAAGGGGAGAAAACCTTTGCCAATCCGCGTAATGCCGCTGCGGGAAGTTTGCGCCAACTTGACCCAAATATCGCCAAAAGTCGTCCACTGGCGTTTTATGCCTATTCCGTCAATCAAGGCTTACCCGCTGAGATTACCACCCAATCCGATGCGCTTTTTTGGCTAAAAGCGTTGGGGTTTAGCATTAGCGATATCAAAATCGTGCAAACAGCCGCGCAGCTGCAAGCGTATTATCAAGCGGTGATTGAAAAACGCAGTCGCTTACCCTTTGAAATTGATGGCACGGTGATTAAGGTCAATAGTTTAGCCTTACAAGAGCAACTAGGCACTTTAAGCCGTGAACCACGCTGGGCAACCGCCTATAAATTCCCTGCCGAAACTGTGATGACTCGCCTAAATGCGATTGAGTGGCAAGTTGGGCGCACAGGTCAGTTGACGCCCGTAGGCAAACTTGAACCTGTCAATGTCGGTGGCGTCACTGTGAGCAATGTGACCCTGCATAATATCGGTGAAATTCAGCGTTTAGACATTCGAGCAGGGGACATGGTCAGCGTACACCGTGCCGGTGATGTCATACCCAAAGTTACGCGCGTTTGGACGGACGAGCGCCCCGCCAATGCCCAAGTGGTGAGCCTGCCGACGCATTGCCCGGTGTGTGATTCACCCGTTATCATGCCAGAAGGTGAAGCGCTGGCACGATGCACCGGCGGACTATTTTGCCCAGCCCAGCAACAAGAAGCGCTGATTCACTTTGTCAGTCGTAAAGCGATGGATATCGACGGGCTTGGTGAGCGCTGGTTGATTAACTTTTTTGAGCAAGGTATTGTTAAAAATGTCGCAGATATTTATGCGCTGAGCAAGCACCGCGATGCGCTCATCAACCTTGAAAAATTAGGGGAAAAATCTGTCGAAAATATGCTAGCCGCCATTGAAAAAAGTAAAGATACGACCTTACCGCGGTTTATTTTTGCCTTGGGTATTGGTGGCGTAGGCGAGAGCACGGCGATGAATTTAGCCATGCAATTTGGCGACTTGCAGCCGCTCATGGCAGCGAGTATTGAAGCCTTACAAAAAACCCCCGATGTCGGTGAAAAAACCGCAGACTCGATTTTTGAGTTTTTTCGTGCCGAGCACAATATCGAAGTCATTAATCGACTATTACAAGCGGGTATTCATTGGCAGCCTGTCAGCCAAGTGCCTGAAGGTAATCAGCCGCTTAAAGGTCAAAGTTGGGTCATTACAGGCACCCTTGAAAGCATGGGACGTGACGAAGCCAAAGCCAAACTGCAAGCATTAGGGGCAAAAGTCTCAGGCAGCGTTTCTGCCAAGACCACCGCACTGCTCGCAGGCGAAAAAGCGGGCAGTAAACTTGCCAATGCTGAAAAACTGGGGGTGAAAGTGGTGACTGAAGCGCAATTCACCGATTTATTGAACACGTATCATGCCTAATATATGTGCGGTATTGTAGAAAAAGTTAACGCAACCTTGAGTAAGCTATTTGTTGCCCAAATTATAGCAAGGTTACTTACAAAACACGTATAAATCAGTCTTTATTTATAACAATAGGGTGAAAAATTTACGCTAATATATCTTCCGTAAGTTGCTAAAAGCACCTGACATTTTAGCAAATGGAAACCCTACTGGAGAAAACTATGAAATCACTTAAAACACTTGCGGTACTTGCGACACTTGTTGGTTCAACAGCATTGACAGCGTGTGCAACCACTGATGCCTATGGCAACCGCGTCACTACCCAAGGCTCTTCTCGCGCGGCGACGCAAGGCGCGGTAGCGGGTGCAGCATTAGGTGCACTGGCAAAATCAGATGGCAACCGTAACGACATCGGTAAAGCTGCGGCAATCGGTGCAGCAGCGGGCGGGGCAACAGGCTATGTATTAAGTACATCACCTAACTATCCATACCAAAAATAAGCTATACTAAAAGTCATAGCCTATCTCGACAGCATCCGACAGCGATGCTGTTAAAAGCCAAACCTTTAATGGTTTGGCTTTTTTCTTTGCTAAACGTTAGGCAAGCTATTTGATACAATCAAAGATAAGTTCAACTAGGTGATTTTTATTTTTCTAACCTAAACTGCTAGCCTAAATCATAGCGTTACAAAATCAAGGGTATAAAAAAAGCCCTTATCAATTCGATAAGGGCTTTGGATATGGTGGATCGTCCGCGACTCG
>NZ_DALZOJ010000003.1:0-224867 GCF_032004885.1 Moraxella sp. CTOTU47579 | reverse complement strand
AACGCGGGACCAATGGATTAAAAGTCCACTGCTCTACCAACTGAGCTAACGATCCTGAGAAGCGTTAAGAAAACGTCTGGGAGACGTTTTTAGCTTCGCAAGAGCAAATCTATGATTTGCTAAAGCATTAAAAAATTGCAAAGCAATATATGGTGGATCGTCCGCGACTCGAACGCGGGACCAATGGATTAAAAGTCCACTGCTCTACCAACTGAGCTAACGATCCAAAACTGTTAAGGCAATCAAAAACGATTTTTAACGTTTTTATTTTGGCTATTGCCGTTAAGTGAGTGCATATTATACGCATTAAATCTTGGTTTGCAAGCCTTTTTGCACAATTTTTTCAACCAAAGATTTGCATCAAGATAGCGGCTTAAATTCATCGACTTATCATACCTTTAACTTATCTAGCCTTGATTAAATAAATCTTGATTGGCTAGACGTGGATTAACTAGGTATTAATTAACTAGGTGATAAAACTTTTATTCACCACCTGATAAGGCATCGACAGGATTGAGTCTCGCGGCATTGCGCGCGGGAATAAACCCAAAAACCACACCAATGAGAGTGGAACACACCACAGCCGCTACAATGGAGGTGGTTGAATACACCACTTGGAAATTACCCCCTGCAAATTTGTTAATTAAAGCGCCGATACCAAACGCTAGACTAATACCTAAAATCCCGCCCAAGATACACACCAAAATCGCTTCTATCAAAAACTGCTGCATGATATCAGATTGCCTTGCACCCACTGCCATACGCACACCAATTTCACTGGTGCGCTCGGTGACTGAGACGAGCATGATATTCATGACGCCAATCCCCCCCACAATCAAAGAAATAATAGCTATCGACGAAACCAGTAATGTCATCGTGCCTGTGGTGGATTCAATCGTCTGACGGATTGAATCAGAGTTTTGAATACGAAAGTCATCGGTGCCGTGTCGCTGCTCTATCAAATCAGAAACAGCTTGCTCAGCGGCACTAGACGAGATAGTATTTTTTAGTAGCACAATAAAACTATCTACATGACTGGTGCCAACCATTCTACGCATCACAGTGGTATAAGGCATATACAGGGTAGGGGTGTCTGAACTTGGACCAAAAGCTTGTTCAGATGGCTGCAATACACCGATGACGCGAGCGGGCACACTACCCACCAACATCACTTCACCAATGGGGTCGCTGACATTGCCAAAAAAGGCGGTTTTTGCATTATTATCAATAATCACATCTTGGGTCATCGAGGTGATACTATTGTCATTAAAAGTTTGCCCAAGCGCGAGTTTTTCGCCTTTCACCGTTAGATAATCTTTGCCCACGCCACTGACATTCACAGAAGCTTCTGTTTCACGGTAACGGGCGGTGGCGGTATTGCTGCTGACTTGTGGACTGACGCTTTGCACATAAGGTTGTTCTGCGACAGCATTGGCATCGGCATCTGTTAAATTATTATCATGGTATTTACGGCGAGGGTCACCAAATTTATAGCCATCTCGTACGGTTAAAGTATTGGTGCCTAAGGAGCTGATATCATTGAGAATTTTTTGTTGAGAACCTTGTCCTAGACCCACTACCGATACCACAGAGGCAATACCAATGATAATACCTAGCATGGTTAACAATGTCCGCATTTTATGGGCTTTCATCGCCAAAACAGACATCTTAAAGGCTTCAGATAAGCGGTCTAAAAACGCGGTAACACCAGACTTTTTGGCAAAATTTAGGTGTTGAACCGCTTTGGTTTTATCAAATCTATTGTCGGTATAATAATCTTTAAGAATCTGTCCGTCTTTGATTTCAATCACGCGTTCGGCTTGGGCAGCGATAGAAGGATCGTGGGTCACCATAATGATGGTATGACCTTGGCTATTTAGATTTCTCAAAATTGCCATCACGTCTTTGCCCGATTGGCTATCTAATGCCCCAGTCGGTTCATCAGCCAGGATAATGTCGCCACCATTCATTAACGCACGAGCAATAGACACACGCTGTTGTTGACCACCGGAGAGTTGGCTTGGGCGATTTTGGGTTTTTGCCGCAAGCCCTAAGTCGTCTAATAATTGAGTGGCGCGCGCTTCACGTTGCCGCACCGGCATCCCTGCATACACAGCGGGGACGGCGACATTGTCTTGGGCATTGATGTCACCGAGTAAATGATAGCGCTGAAAAATAAAGCCAAAATGCTCACGGCGAAGCTCGGCAAGTTCGTCTGCGCTGAGTTTGTCCACCGCTTTGCCATAGATGTGGTAACTGCCCGCAGTCGCCTGATCTAGGCAGCCTAAGATATTCATTAAGGTGGATTTACCCGAGCCTGATTGACCGATAATTGCGACCATTTCACCTTCATAAATGGTCAAGTCAATCCCATGTAAAACCCGAATTTTTTCATCACCTGCAGGGAATTCGCGGATTAAATCCTTCACTTCCATAATAGGTTGTTTGGTATCTTGCGTTATCATCAGCCGTGTGTCTCACAGTTAGCATGCGTCATAGGGTTAGCATGCGTCATAGGTTACAATCAACGTTTACAATCTAGGGTTATCATCTACCAATTATTACATCATCGGTGGACGACCATTATTTTTAGACGATGAACTTGATTTACTTGCCGTTGCTTGACCCACAACCACCTTATCCCCTTGGTTGACGCCGCTAAGAATTTGGGTGGTAATACGATTGGTGACACCTGTTTTGACCGCTTGTTTTTTGGTAGTACCGTCGGCTTGTACGACTTCAACATAACTGCCTATTTTTGGGTCGGTTTTGATTGCCGCAGCGGGTACGCTAAGCACATTACTGACTTTATTTTCAACAATATAGACTTGCGCTGTCATGTTGATACGTAGCGCGCCATCGGGATTGGGGACAGTAAAATAACCAATGTAATAAATCGCTGAATCCGTTGACGTTGATGAATCACTGGCGGTAGTGCCATCGGGCGCAGGTCCAATGGTCGACAGTGTGGCTTGGTATTTCTTATCTGGGCGTCCAATGATATTGAAATAAACAGGCAACCCTACTTTTAGGTTAACGACATCGGCTTCTGATATTTTGGCTTTCACGCGCACACTGCTCAAATCTGCCAATGTCACAATGGTGGGGGCTGATTGATTGGCGTTTACTGTTTGCCCTTGTTTGGTGGTGATAGAAATCACCGTGCCTGACATTGGGGCAACAATTTGGCTATATCCAAGATTTTTTTCAGCCGTATTGACGTCCGTTTGCGATTTTTTTATGGTTTGTTGTGCACTAACAATATCGGCTTGCGATGAGGCAATATTTGCTTGGGCAGTCGCAATCGCTTCTTTGGCACTGTCTACATTGGCTTGCGCTGTTTTGACAGCGGTACCCGCTTGCTCCAGCTCTTGTTTGGAGATGGCATTCATGGCAAGCAAGGATTTTAGGCGATTGTATTCTGTTTGCGATTGTTGCAAGGTTGCTATTTTACCTTTCAAGTCGGCTCGCGCTGTGGCAAGCGCGGCTTGTTTGGTCTGATAGGCGGACTTGGTACTTTCCAAATTCGCTTTGCTTTGCTGTAAAGTAGCCTGCTGCGTGGTTAAGGTATTTTGCAGGGTAACTGGGTCAATTTGAGCAATAACATCGCCTTTTTTGACCGTATCACCAACCTCGACATACAATTTTGTTACTTCCCCTGACACCTGAGCCCCCACATCCACTTGTTTAATGCCTTCAATTTTGCCCGTCGACATCACACTGTTTTCAATATCGCTACGTTCGACATTGGCGGTGATGTAATTGGGTTTTTGGGGTTTGGGTTTAAAGTACCAATAAGCTAACGCTGCCAGCGAAATAACGATCAAACTTAAGATTGCCCATTTGAGCCATTTTTTTTGGGTAGCGGTCATCGTGCCAAGCCTTATCAAGGGATAAACAATTGAAAAAAATTAAATAAATACAGCTTTTTAACAGGGAGCATTAAAAGCTAAATGAGAATAAATTGCAATAAAAATAGGTAAGTCGCAAGGATTTTTAATTATAACGACATAATCTTACTGGATTATAAAATAAATGTTATGAGTAAGAAAAATGCATTAAAAATTTGGGGATAGTGGATTGTACGGTGACTTGATGGGCGTGCTGTTCGAAAATCTGCAAAGGTTGCGAAGCATTTTTAAAAGCAACTTTAAAAGTAACTTTTAAAGCAACTAATGAAATAACGGTTGACCCGCTAGGCGAAAAGCGAGTTGGTAGAGCAGCTCCCAAGCAGGTTGTTGCACCAGACCTTTGATGGCTTGGTCGGCTTTGTACAGTGCATCCGACCAGTTTCGGGTGGCGTCATGGGAATGACGATGCAGGGCTTTACTATACAGCTGTTGCTTACTTTGCCAAATGCCGAGGCTTTGATAGCTTGCCCCTGATTGCAAGCTTAAAATATTGCGCATGTCTTTGGCTATCATCCATAACACCAAACTCTCTGGTTCTTCACTGGCTTTGAGTTGCTGTAAGATTTTTGCAACCTGCGCGATATCACCTGCCAACATGGCATCCGATAAATCAAAGGTGGTAAACATAGATTGACTCACCAACCCATCAAACAGCTGAGACTCATCGATGGTCACGAAATGGGTAGGAGGATTCGCATCTGTTGTAGCATAAAGATAGGAGAGTCGCCACAGACTTTGATAAGCCGCTAGCAAATTATGCTGAGTTTGTGCCATCAGTATCTGCCAAGCGGGTTTGGTGAGCTCGAGCCCAAAATCTTGGGCGTGTTGCTGTAGCAATTGTTCGCGTTGCTGCTCTTGATAAAGATGGCATTCGATGATGTGACCAAATTTGTCGCAAAGCGAAAAAAACGCACTGCTTTGGCTTTTTTTATCGTATTTATCACTGATAATGACTAAGCAATTGCTAGAATTGCTCGTCGCAAATTGCGCTAATTCTGCCAGCGCCTCTTTATCGGGTTTATGATTACCGTGAACGATAATGGCTTTATTGTCGTCAAACAGTGACATACTGCTTAGCTCTGCCAAAACCGCTTGCCATGATTTGGCGCTGGTAATATCCATGCGCGAAATTGCCATATTATGTTGCCGCCAATTGGGCGACATTTTTTCAATCAGCCACTGTGACAACAACTCTTCATGGCCATGCATTAGCCACACCCCAGTGGCGGGGTCTTGCCTATTTTTGAGATGTTGAAAGGCATTTAAAAAATTGTACTGCATCAGCGTATTATCAATTAGGTGTCAATTAGGTATCAATTAGGTTAGGGGGTAGTTGCGGTCGGCACTTTGGTGATTTTTGGAAGGCTCAGTGCGACATATTGGTCAGCAATACGCTGCGCCAGGTTGTCATACAACCATACTTTAATTTGCTCTGCTTGGGGATTGTCAGTGGCTACCACGCCTTGGTCATACTGATAGCTGCGCTGTACTTGAATCGTATTGGTCAGCGTGCGGGGTTGACCATTTTCAGTGGCGCGATAGCTCACCTCTGCGCTTAGTACCATACGAATTTCGGTCAAAATACCGCGTAGCTGGTAGTTTTGCAGGCGAATGTTTTTGACTTCAATACTGGCAGGCAAGGCGGTATTTGATTGGTTGGCTGCCTTGTTATCAATCACCCTATCTTGGGTGTTAATGCTCAGCTGGTCGAGTTGTTTTTTTAACGCATTTTTAACCGCATAGGCTTCTGGGCTATTGTGAAAAATCAGCTCAGTGGTCGGGATATTTTGTGACATGGGCGCGTCATACCCGCGCAAATGAAAACCACAGGCAGGTAGCTGCGTCAGTAACACACTGCTTAGGAAGATACGAAGAAATGGCTGATTCATATAGTTACCTGTCTGTTAGTTACCCATCTATGATTGTCGGTATTGCTTGTGATAACGCTTTATTATAAAGCGTCAAGATAAAGCTTTAAGGTCAAAAAGGGCTTAGGTTGCCAATAAGCCCTTATAATCAATTAGGCTTTTACCACAATATTAACCAGTTTATTGGGCACCACGATTTCTTTGACGATATCGCCGGTGATGAATTTAGCGACGCTGTCGAGTTGTTTCGCTTCGGCTTTTAACCAATCGCTGTCACTGTTTGGCGCCACATCCATTTGACCACGGATTTTGCCATTGACTTGCACCACCATGGTAATAGTGTCTTGTACCAAGGCTGAAGTATCAACGGTGGGATAGGTTAGCGTCATCACATCAATCCCTAACTCCTCAAGTAGGACTTCTGCCATATGCGGCGCGTACATGGTGAGCAAGGTCAATAATGTTATGAGTGCTTCATTGGCTACCGCCAAATCTCTGTCTGAATGAATGTCAAACGCGGTGAGTTCGTTCGACAATTCCATTAAAAATGACACAGGCGTATTGAGCGCCAAGTTTTTGCCAAACGCGTCATCTAATTTGCCGATAGTATCATGTGTTTTACGGCGTAGATTTTTAGCGGCTTTACTCAGCGACTGGGTGTCACTCACCGATAGCGTTGCTGCGGTTAAAGATTGTTGTGCCAATGTTTCGGCATGCTCGATGGTATAACGCCATACTTTTTTCAAAAAGTTATACGGACCTTTTAGTCCATCGTCAATCCATTCAAGCGTCTGGTCGACAGGCGCGGTAAACATGGTGTAAAGTCGAACTGTATCTGCGCCATATTGATCAATAGTCGCTTGCGGGTCGACACCATTGTTTTTTGACTTCGACATTTTTTCGATTTTGCCAATTTTGACTGGCTGACCATCGGCTTTTAAGGTCGCTTCGATGGGCTGACCTTTGTCGTTGTAGCGGATATCAACTTCTTCTGGAAAGTAATAGGATTTGCTACCATCGGCATTTTCGCGAAGATAAGTACCCGCCAAGACCATGCCTTGGGTGAGTAAATTGGCAAAGGGTTCATCTCCCTGCACCAAGCCTTCATCACGCATAAGTTTGTGGAAAAAACGCGCATACAGTAAGTGTAACACAGCGTGCTCAACACCGCCTACATATTGATCTACAGGTAGCCATTTATCGGCCGCGACTTTATTAATCATCCCATCGGTATAATTGGGTGAGGCAAAACGCGCGTAATACCAGCTTGATTCTACAAAAGTATCAAAGGTATCAGTTTCACGTTTGGCAGGCTTACCACAACATGGGCAGTTGACATCAGTAAATGAAGCGAGATTGTTGAGGGGATTGCCGCGTCCATCGGGCACTACATCTAAAGGTAATACCACAGGCAGCTGATTTTCAGGGACAGGTACTGTACCGCAGTCGGCACAGTTGATAACTGGAATTGGGCAACCCCAATAACGCTGACGAGATACCCCCCAATCGCGTAGCCGATAATTAATGGTTCTTTTACCCAAGCCTTTTGGCTCAAGTTGGGTTAAAATGTTGTCAAAGGCTTGTTTAAAATTTAAACCGTCTAACTCGCCCGAGTTAATAGCCACGCCATTTTGCTTATCGCCATACCAGTCTTGCCAAGTCGTCGCATCAAACTGTTGACCTTGCTTATGGTTTTCGTCCAGGTCAATCACTTGCTTAATAGGTAACTGGTATTTATTGGCAAATTCAAAGTCGCGTTCATCATGCGCAGGGACTGCCATGACAGCGCCAGAACCGTAGCTCATTAAGACGTAGTTAGCGACCCAAACAGGCACTTGCTCACCTGTCAACGGATGGGTGACAGTCAGACCCGTATCCATACCCATTTTTTCAGCTTTGGCTAAGTCTGCTTCGGCAACTGAGCCTTTTTTGCAGGCTTCAATAAAGCTTTGTAGGGCAGGATTTGTCGCAGCAGCGTGTTTTGCTAGTGGATGCTCAGCTGCCACCGATACATAAGTCACGCCCATTAAGGTATCTGGGCGGGTAGTAAATACATCTAAGGTTTTTTCTTCACCATTTAAGATATAGGGAAAATGAATTTCCATGCCTTCAGAGCGACCAATCCAGTTGCGCTGCATGGTAATTACTTGCTGCGGCCAATGACCTTCTAGCTTATCCAAATCATTTAACAGCTCGTCTGCATAGGCGGTGATATTAAAGTAGTACATGGGGATTTCGCGTTTTTCAATTAGCGCACCTGAGCGCCAACCGCGACCATCCACCACTTGCTCATTGGCAAGGACGGTATTATCAACAGGGTCCCAATTCACTGTTGAGAGTTTTTTGTATACCAAGCCTTTTTTGAACAGTTGTACAAATAGCCATTGCTCCCACTTGTAGTATTCGGGCGTACAAGTGGCAAATTCACGTGACCAGTCAATCGATAGTCCTAATGATTTGAGCTGTGCGCGCATGTTATCAATATTTGAAAACGTCCACGCAGCAGGGGCGACAGCGTTGGCAATCGCTGCATTTTCTGCAGGCATACCAAACGCATCCCAGCCCATTGGCTGCAATACTTCATAACCTTTTAACCGATAGTAACGGCTCAAAACATCACTAATCGTGTAGTTGCGCACGTGCCCCATATGCAGCTTGCCACTGGGGTAGGGAAACATAGATAGCAAATAACGTGATGGCTTATCTGATGCCGCGTTGTTTACTTGATAGCGATTTTGCTGTTCCCATTTTTGTTGTTGGGCGGGCTCAATCTCTTGGGGTTGGTATTGACTGGTTAAAGCTGAATTACTCATAATGGTCTGAATTTGTAGTATTTGAATGGGAAAATATATTAAGCCCCATAGCATAGCCTAAAACCGTAAAAATTGCGATAAAAAAAGGAGCCAATATGAGCATCACCATCTACGGTATCAAAAACTGTAGCACCATGAAAAAGGCGTTTGATAAATTAACTGCACTGGGTTTGGAGTATGAATTTTTTGACTACAAAAAACAGGCGATAAATAAATCGACATTAGCCAATTGGGTAAAGCGAGCAGGTATAGATAAGGTATTAAATACCAAAGGTACAACCTACCGCAACCTTAGCGATGCGCAAAAAGGCCAAATGAATCAAGATGTGGATGCTGCGTTAGATATGATGGTGGCTAAGCCAAGTATGATTAAGCGCCCGATTGTTGTCTCAGACAGTGAGTTAATCATTGGTTTTGATGAAACTGCCTTTGAAAAACTAGGCATGTAAAACTAGGCAAGTAAAGAGGGACAAGTCAATCGCCAATAAAAAAGCGAGTAACTAAAACTCGCTTTTTTAAGTGGCGGGTAAAAATTACTTTACCACACTAGCAACCGCAGATTTTACCGCATTTGCAGTTTCAACTGGGGTAGAGGCTGCACCACGTTCCTTATTGACGATAGTTTGTGGCGTCATCACAGAAGCGTCTTGTTTGTGATCGCTTAATGAATAAACATACGCCGCCAATAACATAATACGCTCGTTACCCAATTTGGTATCCCAATGTGGCATCACACCGGCACGGCCGTTACGTAACGTAGTACGAACCGTTTCACGGTCGCCACCATATAACCAAATGTCATCCGTAAGATTCACCGCACCGATATCATGGTTACCTTTACCATCTTTACCGTGACATACCGCACAGTTGGTATCAAAAATAGCCTTACCTTGATTAACCAAAGTTTGGTTCAACTGACCATTTTCTTTTGAACCATGACCGGGTGATAGTGATAGTACGTATTCAGCTGCGGCGCGAACACCATCTTCGCCAATCTGCGCTTTCCAAGCTGGCATACCACCGACGCGACCATGATTTAGGGTTAACAAGATTTTATCGGGTGTACCGCCATAAATCCAGTCATTGTCCGTCAAGTTTGGATAACCCGGCGCACCATGCGCTTGTGAGCCATGACACACTGAACAGTTTTGTAAGAACAAACGCTGACCAATTTTAATCGCTTGAGGATCTTGAGAGAGTTTTAGAACGGCAGGTGCCAGTCCTACAATACCTTTATCAATTTGCGATTTTAATTCGGCATTCGGTTCTGCATTTTTAGCTTGCTGCGCTTGTAATTTAGCAAGGCTGTCAATTTGCGCCGTTACTGCTTTGTCTTTTAAGATTTTATCATTGAACGTGCCAGTAAATACAGCATTATTGCGCTCAAGATCGGATGCTAATTCATTAGCACTGGTCCAAGGAACATCTTGACCATCTACTTTTACCGTAGTAATACCTTTCCATGAGCCTGGCATTACTGATGGGAACAATAGCATGTATAGTAGTGCCCAAGCTAATGAACCCCAAAAGATTACTAACCACCATTTTGGTAATGGACGGTCAAACTCTTGGATACCATCGTATTCATGGCCTGTAGTACCGTCATCCGACATTTTTGGGCGATAACCCAATACACCGACTAACCAGAACAAAATCCAAGCCCAACAAGCGATGGAAAATAGGGTTATCCAAAAACTCCAAAATCCACTCATTTTTTATCCTTATTGCGTTGTGATGCACCTGTTAGGTCTTCGTCATCTAACGCAAGTTTTGCATCTTCTTCAAATCGTTTGCGATTCTTTGGCGAGTAAGCCCACCAAACAATCGCAATAAAAGCGATAAACGCTGCGACCGTTGCGATACTGTGTAATGTGCCCAACATTAACGTTGACCTTTCATTGCAGTGCCCAGTTGTTGTAAATATGCAACAACAGCATCGAGCTCAGTTTTACCTTGTACCGCATCAGGTGCACCTGCAATATCAGCATCGCTATAAGGCACACCAAAATGGTCACGGAATAGACGCATTTTTGCTTGTACTTCTCCAGGGTTAACGTCATTTTTTGCTAACCAAGCAAATGATGGCATCACAGACTCAGGTACCAATGATTGTGGGTTAATCAAGTGTTCACGTTGCCAGTCATCAGAATAGCGTCCGCCGACACGCGCAAGATCAGGTCCAGTACGTTTGGACCCCCATAAGAAGGGATGATCCCAAGCGGATTCAGCTGCGCGCGAGTAAGGTCCATAGCGTTCCACTTCAGCCCGAAGAGGACGAACCATTTGGGTATGACAGACGTGACAGCCTTCACGAATATAAATATCACGACCTTCCATCTCAAGTGCGGTCCATGGCTTCATATTGGGCAAAGGTTGGTTAACTTCTTTGGTATAAATCAATGGCACGATTTCTACCAAAGTCGCAAAACTAATAGCTACAACGATTAGGATAAGTAGAAGACCCGTGTTTTTTTCAATAATTTCATGATTGAGTTGCATGAGTCTCTCCTTAAATCTGTTTTACGGTAGCAGTTTCTACTACAGGTGTAGTGGTATCCGCTACTTCAACAGTTTTAGTGCTTGGCATCGTGATAGTTTTGTAAACGTTGTAAGCCATGACTACCATACCTGTGACATACAATAAACCACCAAATGCACGACCAATGTAAGGATAGTGCGAGAACAAGACAGTATCAACGAAACTATATACCAGCGTTCCATCTGGATTTGTAGCACGCCACATCATACCTTGACCAATACCTGAAATCCAAAGCGATACGATGTAGAAAATAGTACCTGCCGTAGCCAGCCAAAAATGCGTGGTGATTAAATCAGTTGAATACATTTTTTGTTTGTTCCAAATACGTGGAATCAATACATATAATGAACCAACCGTAATCATACCAACCCAGCCTAACGCACCAGAATGCACGTGACCAACGGTCCAGTCAGTATTGTGGGATAACGCATTGACAGTTTTGATTGACATCATCGGACCTTCAAACGTTGACATCGCATAGAAGGACAGTGCAACAATCAAGAAACGAATAATAGGGTCTGTGCGAAGTTTATCCCAGCTGCCAGATAAGGTAAGTACACCATTAATCATACCGCCCCATGAAGGCGCAAATAAAATGATAGAAAATACCATCCCTAAAGACTGTGCCCAGTCAGGTAGTGCTGAATAATGAAGATGGTGACCACCCGCCCACATATAAGACGCAATTAACGCCCAAAAGTGGATAATAGATAAACGATAAGAGTAAATAGGACGACCGATCTGTACAGGCACAAAATAATACATCATACCTAAAAACGCGGCTGTTAAGTAAAAACCTACGGCGTTGTGACCATACCACCATTGCACCATAGCGTCAGTTGCACCGCCAAACAACGAATACGACTTCCAGAAGCTCACAGGGATTGCCATACTATTGACAATATGCAGTAACGCAATAGTCAAAATAAATGCCGCAAAGAACCAGTTAGCAACGTAGATATGCGAGGTTTTGCGTTTCAATAACGTACCAAAAAACACAATAGCATAAGATATCCACACCACGGCAATTAAAATATCAATGGGCCATTCAAGCTCAGCATATTCTTTCGCTGAGGTTAAACCCAAGGGTAGGGTAATAATTGCGCCAACAATAACAAGGTTCCATCCCCAAAAGGTGAACCAGGCTAGATAAGGTGCGAATAAACGCGTTTTACACGTTCTTTGAACGATATAATATGAAGTTGCGAATAACGCACAACCACCAAATGCAAAAATCACCGCGTTGGTGTGCAATGGACGCAAGTGGCTAAATGTTAGCCAAGGGATACCAAAATTGAGGGCAGGCCATGCCAATTGTGATGCAATGAACACCCCAATTGCCATACCGATAATACCATATACTACCGCCATGATTGAGAACAACTTAATGATGTCCACTTCATAATCATCGGTAATAGGTATTGCTGTGTTTTGTAAATTCATTCGATGATTTCCTTTACAGCCTATATTATCAACAAGTTTAAGCAGAAATCTCCTTTGTGCCTGTCAATAAAACTATCCGGTCAGATACGTTGGCGCTAGTTATTTTTTTATAAGATAGGCTAACTGTTTAGTGGCTAGTTTCACGATGAATTTTAAAGAAATTAGCGGCTAAATCTTGACGCAAAACAGTAAATTTACAAGCAGTAAAATAGGCTCAAACTCACGATTCTCACCAAGTATTGTAACTTAATCTTTGCTAAATATCATCTAATGTAACGTTCATAGCGCAAAAAAAAATTACATACCAACCATTATAATATGAAAAATAAAAAAAACCATGTAAATTGTGGGGATTTTTTTAACATCCTATACACTATCTAGTAACAATGCTAAAAATGGTTAACCGAGCGCCATTATCGTTGCTCTATAAATAGGTTTATTATGCGTCAGAGAATTGTCATTCATACAAAATCTCGGTAAGATGCACAAGTTCTAATACAACTAACGATAATGAGGATTTAAAATGGCTAAAATTTTAACACAAGAATGGTTTGATAAAGTTGACGAATTAACCAACAAAGCCGGTGACTTAAATCTACCACCCGCGATTAAAAATATGTCAATTAATTTACAAGTCACAGATAGCGACAATCAAGAAGTCAATGCCGCTTTTTATGATGGGACAATTCATCAGGGATTGAAAGATGGCGCTTTAACCACCTTAAAACTGGATGCCGATACCTTAAAAGCGATATTTTTAGATCGTGATATGAACCGTGCGATGGAAGCCTTTATGTCTGGCAAAATCCGTGTCGAAGGCGATATGGGACAATTAATGTCTATTCAAACTGCAAGCCCAAGCGCTGAGCAAAAACAGCTTTTCAAAGACATCTTAGCCAATACACAAGTATAACCAATACACAAGTATAATCGGGCTTATCAAATAATTTAGGATATTGCGAGCATTATCCGTGCGTTAAGCGAAATATCACTAACACCCCGAGCACAAAGAAAATCATCGATAATATTCGGTGATTTTTTTTATCGCGTGCTTGGGTGGGGTACAGTAGCAAACCTGTGGTATAAACCATCAGCCCATTGACTGGGCTAGTTTGAGTGGCTAAGGTGGTTTGAGCAGATAGTGGGAGTGGGCTGTGATTTACCAATCCAGTCTGGGCTTGGATAGCGTCTGAAGTAGAAACTGCGGATTTAGTCGACTGATTTGGCATGGGTCATCTTCCCAAAATAACTGATAGAACACTCATAAACGTTAGCGGATAATGTTAGGTAGGCTGTTGAGCCACTATAGGATTTATGACGTTGATTGATAAAAATTGATTAAAATCAAATTTAAAATAACGATAATATAAAATTGTAGTCAATTCAATGAATTAAATAAAATAACGCGCTAAATTTACATTTATTTACAAAATAACAAAGCCACTGTCATAGTGGGCAGTGGCTTCAAGAAAATTAATCAATAATCTTACAGGGGAAAGGCTTAAAACGCTCTATAATTGGTGGCTGCTTTTTTCTGGTTTTCCATAAAAATAGTCCCCTGTAGCCAAATATTGGCTTGAATATAATCGTTGACTTGAATGGTTGCATCGATGTTATCGGCATTGACCGCTAAACGAATAACGACAGGATTATCAAGGCTTTCACGTAATATCACCACATCAAGCAATACAAATTCAACCCCATTAAAGCTGGTAGTCTGTTTGCCAATAATTTGACCTTGGCACCACGCCTCATCTTGTTGCCCGATGGTTTCACCAAATAAATAAGCACACATATGACCGACATTGATTTCAATTGGCTCCAGCGGCAAGTCGTTTTCGCTAGGTTGCCAAGCGGCGATTTGGGCTTCAAGGTCTTTTGGGGCAACGTTATTATTTTTGGTCAAAATATCATTAAAAGCGCGGTGATAGCGAATCGCTTCAGGCTCATCAACCACAATGGTTTCTGAGCGGTTACTCAAGCTTACAGTGTAAGCAAATGCACTCAGATTGATTAAGTAGCGGTGATTTTTTTCATAGTTGTGCGCATTGATAGCATAATACTGGTCAAACACATACAGCACGGTATTGTCATCAGTTTTTAAGCGCAAAATCGCCTCTATCTGATTGTCACATTTATAGACACCTTCAATCGTGACCCATTGCCCATACGGACTATTGACACAAGGAAACGCATTAATCAAACGTTTGGGTGAGCGATTGCTATCAATTTCAATCACTTGATTGACATGAATTGGCTGATTACCCGATAGTAAAATATGCGAAGGCGTGGCGTTGGTAGCCTTTAGTGGGGTAGGCATGGTGGCAGTATCGATATGCGATTGCAACCAATTTGGGACGTCATCGGGAATATTGTTGGTAAAACATGACCAGTGATCTGCATGACCAACCACTTGATCACAGTTTAGACTAATCGTATTGGGGGCATTTGAAGAAGGGGGTTGGTGAGTATTGGTCATAAGACGTCCTTTAAGTAACAACAGGTTTATCAGTAACAACAGGCTTATACTGCAAACACACTGAATAAACTAAACAGCTGTCACGATATTTATCAAAATTTTAATGATTACATTATCAGCTATCAATAGGCTAATATCAGCCTTCAAATCATCCAGATTAAATTAACGAGTATCATCTATTAACCTATCTGTTAACAATGGATTAACCCTTGATTAAGCAGGGATGAAATTTAATTCTGCTATGTTAATGGGGACATGCAGAATTTTTTCACCTTATTTTGCTTAAAACATCCACAATTTATTGCGCAGTTATGTTTGATTCTGCGAATTTTTAGCAAAATTGCAAAAAAACTTTTGCCAAAATGGTAAAAAAGTGTGTCAGACTAACACGCTTTTAGCAGGCTTGAATAATGGTTTTGAAATAAGTTATTTCTTTGCCTGCTTGTATCATCAAAATAGTGATAATTTTTAGGAATGCTATGTTTCGACCGTTGGCTTTGTTTTTAGGATTACGGTATACCCGTGCTGAGCGAAGTAACCGATTTATTTCTTTTATTTCTTTGATTTCAATGGTGGGTTTGACGCTTGGCGTCGCTGTGCTCATTACCGTGTTATCGGTGATGAATGGCTTTGACCGCGAACTCAAGAGTCGTATTTTGGGCATGGTGCCGCAAGCCACCGTCACTGCCAGTGAAATTATCCCAAATTGGCAGACGCTGGCGCAAACGATTCAAAAAAACCCCAAAGTTGAAGCCGTCGCGCCTTTTATCCAATTACAGGGTATGCTCACCGCAAATGGACAAGTTGCTGGTATCATGGTGACAGGTATTGAGCCAAGCTATGAGAAAAAAGTCTCGATTATTCATCAGCATATGGAAAGTGGTAGTGTCGATAGTCTAAAAGCAGGTCAATTTGACATTGTGATTGGCAAGCAAATGGCGGATTCACTGGGGGTGAAACAAGGCGATATGGTCACCTTGGTGTTGCCAGAAGCTTCGCCATCGCCTGCTGGCGTGATTCCGCGTTTTAAGCGTTTTACCGTCACTGGGGTGTATGACATCAGCCCTGAAGTCAACAATATTATGGCATTCATCCCGATGAATGATGCGGCTACGCTATTGCGTCTGCCTGCGGGGGCGCAGGGTATTCGCATGAAGCTAAAGGATTTGTTTGCCGCACCACAAGTAGCTCAGCAAGCCGCGAGCCTTGCACCCAATATGCTCATGCCTAGTGACTGGACATCGACGCATGGGAATTTATTTGGTGCGATTCAAATGGAAAAAGCCATGGTGGGGTTATTGCTGTTTTTGATTATTTTGGTTGCTGCATTTAACATCGTCTCATCCTTGGTGATGCTGGTGACTGATAAAAAGGCGGACATTGCGATTTTAAAAACCTTCGGCGCCTCGCCTAAGCTCATAACCCAAGTGTTTATGGTGCAAGGATTGTTTATCGGGGTGATTGGTACCGTCGCGGGAACTATCTTGGGCGTGATTTTAGCGTTGACCGTGAGCGATGTGGTGGGCGGTATCAATAATTTATTTGGGTTACATTTATTTGATGCGTATTTTGTCAACTATTTACCTTCACAACTTGAATGGAAAGATGTATCCATCATCGTGGTAGCTTCTCTGGTAATAAGTTTTGTGGCAACCATTTACCCAGCACGCCGAGCAGCGAGTATCCAACCGGCTCAAACATTACGTTATGAATAGGAGTGAGCCATGACGGCGATTTTAACAGGAAACAATATCACCAAGACCTATCAAGATGGTAAAACCACCACGAATGTGCTCAATCATTTAGATATCAGTATTAACAGTGGCGAGCGCATCGCCATTGTTGGCACTAGTGGGTCGGGTAAAAGTACCTTGCTACATATCTTGGGTGGCTTAGATGTGCCGACCAGTGGGGAAGTTTGGTTACATGGGCAGCGCATCAATGATTTGAATGAAACCCAGCGCGGTGAGCTTCGTAACCAGCATTTGGGCTTTATTTATCAGTTTCATCATTTGTTGGCGGAGTTTACTGCCATTGAAAATGTGGCAATGCCGCTATTGATGCGAAAAGCAGTGCCAATCGCAGTAGCGCGTCAACAGTCTATTGAGTTACTGGAGAAAGTAGGGCTGGGGCATCGACTGACCCATCGCCCAGGCGAGCTGTCTGGGGGCGAACGTCAACGGGTGGCGATTGCTAGGGCACTGGTGACAAAGCCTTCATTGATACTGGCAGATGAGCCCACAGGGAACTTAGACTACGCCAATGCGCAGGCGGTGTTTGAAATTCTGTCAGAGCTACAAAAAGATTTTAATACGGCGCTGTTGATGGTCACCCATGACCGGCAATTGGCACAGTTGGCGGATAAACAATTAGCCTTACAAAATGGTACGTGGGTGGCTTAATACTCATCGAGTAGCCAACCGCTGATAAAGGCAAAGTATTCGCGAAACCACACATTTGGACGGATATACCAAGGAGTGTCAGACCCGACCACCTGTAAATTGGTATATCCTTGTCGTTTGCCAATAAGGCTTGCGCGTAAGGTGTGAAAATCACTGGTGACGGCGATTATCGGCTGATTTAAGGCAATCCCTTGCTGCGCTAAAATCGTTTTACTATTGACAAAATTAAGCTCGGTACTGGTGCTTTGTTCTTCAAGCGCAATATGCGCTAAGCTTATACCATAGGTGTCATGTAAATAATCCGCCATCGCTTTGGCTTCACTGACATCCTCCCCCGCATCAAAACCACCACTGGTTATCACAAGTGCGTTTGCAAAGCGCTTGATGACTTCAGATGCTTTATCTAAACGCAGTTTTACCGCATCGGTCGGCTTATTATCTTTTGTTCCGCCACCTAAGACAATAATCGCTTGCGCTGCTTTAGGATGGTTATCGGTGTTAAAGTGCTGTTTTAAATAGCTGACAAAGACACAAAAACTTATTAACCAGACAAAAAATAGTAGCCAAATCAGCTGCCATAGTTTTTTTAATGACGGCTGTGACGCCAAATAAAGTTGGATACGCTCCCAATATACCGCATGGCCTAAAAAAATTAGCCCGATGCCCAATGGCACTAGGGTGCCAATATGAAAAACACGATTGACCAGCAATAGCCCGCAGTCAATAACCAGTATTAATCCTGCAATCCCTAGACTGATTTGAATACTTTTTTTCCCTACGGCTGAGGTATTGTCATTGCCGCTAATCAATTGAGTCAACATCGATTAATAATTTCCAAAAATTGTTATTTGTTTTACTATATCGTTCATTCGATAATTGTAAGGGAAGTAGCGTGCTATCGCTATCTTTATCAAGGATGAAACATGATTTGGCTCATCACGGTTGCCAGTTTGTTGGGGTTTTTAGTTGTCAATACACTAGCAAACCAACCCTTGATGACAGGTTATGCGCTAACAAGTTATGAGATAGCCAGTTATGATGCAAAAATTTGGTATGTTTTATCAGTAGCCCTGTTGATAGCGCTGCTAATCAATGTAGGTTTATACCATGGCTGCAACCGTAAACAGCTAAGAAGAGCATCGCCAAACCCTGCATTCGCCTACCGTTTTGCCTTACCGTTATTATCAAGCTTTATCTTTTTGCTGACGCTCATGTTGAGCGCCAGTTATGGTTTATATCATTATAAGCTGTATCAAAACACGTTATTGCCCTCAGCGCTCACAGTGGATGCCATCGTTGAATCGCATCAGATCAGCGATACGCTGAGCCAAATAAGCCCATTATCAAATGATAATGCCCTAATTGGCAATGGTTTCATCAAACAAATCCTGCAAGTCCGCGTTGATGAGGGCAGCGATGCTGATGCATCGTCATCAACCCCCCGGCCACCGCTAACGGCACTGATTAGCGCTAACATCAAAGACAACCCTGATTGGGAAGCAACCTTGTCGCAGTTAAGACCTGGCATGCAGCTTAACGTAAAATTACAGCTTGAGCCCATTGCACAGCGTAAACCTACAAGCTTACCCAGCAATGCCAAACCGCTCATGCTAGGATTTGATGAAGCGCAATGGTTGAGACAGCGTGGGGTGCAAGCAAAGGGAGTGATCATCGGTATTGAAAAAACGAGCCTACGGGAATTTAACCCATCCCATGTCACAGACCGTATGGCTATTGCTATCGAACAATTGCGCTGGCAACTACGCCAAAAAATCCTCGCCAATTTGCATACAACCCTGCTGAAACAATCCACCGCTATAGTCACTTCTAAAAATACCGATATTGCCCAAACTGCTTTTCAAACTTCTGGTCAAAGTTCGGGTCAAACTTCTAGTCAGAGTTCCATTCAGAGCGCTATCCAAAGCCATGCAATCTTATTAGGACTGTTAACCGGTGATAAAAGCCTGATGGATAGCGACCTTAAGAATCGCTATCAAGTCACGGGGATTAGCCATTTATTGGCAATTTCAGGCCCGCATGTGCTGATGCTAGCTTCTATCGTATCTGTTTTTTTATTATGGCTCGTTAAGTGGCTTGCGCCGCAGTTGTTGGTCAAATTACCGAGTAGTTTATTGGTACTCTGGGTGAGTGTAGTGATGGCAGGGTTTTATGCGCTGCTGGTGGGTTTTGAAATACCTGCCCAGCGGACATTTTGGATGCTGTTACTGCTTACGCTGTCGAAACAGTTATTGGTTAATTTTTCTGCTTATCGGCTGCTGGCTTGGGTTGCGTTAGGCATGATTTGGCTAGAACCGACGGCAGTCGGGCAAGCAGGGTTTTGGTTGTCCTTTGTGGCGGTGGTTTTACTGTTAAAATTTAGCGAGACAATAGGGACAGTTAGCGCCATTGAAATTAAGGATGTTAGTCAGTTACTAGCGCCTACTGCACGCAGCGATGTGCTGAGTGGTTTTGTTAAAATCATCAGCCATCAATTCAAGACGTTACTAAAACTACAAATTTGGCTATTTGTTTGGATGCTGCCTATCGTGGTGTGGTTTTTTGGCAAAGTATCGGTTATTGGCATCTTGGTAAACTTGCTAGCCGTACCATTTTTAGGCTTAGTGATTGTACCTTTGGATATGTTGGCAGGCGTCGTTAGTTGGCTACCCGTGGTAGGGGATTGGCTAAGCCAAATCATTTGGTCGCTGCTAACAACCCTGCTCAATGTATTTCATCTTTTACTTAAGCAACTTATCGACATGGGTGTTGCCAAACAATCATTTTTCGCCTTGTCACAAACGCAGCTTGCCCTGTGCTTGTTAATTGCGCTACTGGGGTTGTTAAAAGGCTTGTTGCCTAGAATGCTGATGTTGCCACTGGCTATCTTGTTGATATTATTGCCACTGCAGCAGCGCAGCCTAAATAACAACAAGCCGACTCTAGCAGTTGGTGATAACCCTAAACTGGTGATTAGTTTATTAAAGAAAGGCGATGATAGCTGGCTGATTTTGTCCGATAACCAAATCAAAGCTGCGCAGGCGGATAAACCCAATTTTTTGAAAACCAAACCAGCTATCCGTAATGTTGCAGTTGATGAAGAAATCAGTTCGCTGTTGAACCGTGATATTTATCCGCTGTTGGCAAATCAGCAGGTTCACCGATTAACTGGCGTGATTAGTCAAACGCCCAGTGTTCGTGTCAATGAGCTGGTGCAACAACTGGCAACCCATGTACCTATTAAAGCCTACTGGCTGGCAGGGTATGATGTCGAACACAGCAGGCTTGATGTGACAGATAAGGCTGTATCTGCAAGTTTTCGTGCGATTACACCGAGGAGCTGCCAAACCGCCCAACGTTGGCAACAAGATGGCTTGGAAGTGACAGCGGTGTCGGGATGGCACTTGGATTTAGCCTTAACCGATGAGCAAAAGCTAGCGACCCAAACCTGTTATATTCACATTCGTTTCAAGCCACCAACTAGAAAGCCCTACGATGTACTGATGTTGGCAGGTAATAGCGATATCCCCATGCAAATGACTGAAAAATTATGCACGGTGTCGGCGACCCATTTACTGATTCAGCCCTATACGTTATCCATTAAACCATCGTGGCTAGCGTTGACTAAACCTTCCTTACTGCATGTGGTCACAGGCGCGTATAAGTCGCAAAAACTGGGCGAAGATAGCCAATTATCGCTGGCTAGTTGGTCAGTGGATAAGCCTGCAGACCACCCATTCGAAGTCCTGTATGCCGATCAAGTGGGCGCGGTAATTTACACGCTTACCCCAGATGATACGGACTGATACTTGACGATTTGGCTACAAGGCAGTGATTGTAATTTTGACCGCTTCCCCCTATCATGGGCGGTAAATTACCTATTGCTAAGGAACTTTTATGTCAGATAATTGGCCACCCGATCCCAACCAACCCTCACAGTCAAAGCCACCTGTTCAACCAAACCATGCACAAAACTTGCCACCCAATGCGCCATACGCAGGCAAAGAATGGCAATTGCTAGAAAAAACCCTGATGGCAAGCCTTGTGGAGCAGCGCCGTGCAAGACGCTGGGGTATTTTCTTTAAGCTTATCACCTTGGGGTATGTGCTACTATTTGGCGCGGTAGTGGCAAAAGGCTGTAGTGGCTCTGCCAAAAGTGGCATGAGTGATATCGATATGAGCAAACCGCATTTAGCCGTCGTCGATGTCAAAGGCGTTATCAGCAGCGACAATGAAGCCAATAGTCAAGCGGTGGGCGAAGCATTGACGGAAGCGTTTAACAACGACCAAGCGCAAGCGGTGGCGTTACGCATCAACTCACCGGGTGGTTCGCCTGTACAATCCGATGAAATCTGGCAAACCATGACCGAATTGAGAAAAGCCCATCCTAACAAAAAACTGTATGCCGTTATCGAAGATATGGGTGCTTCGGGCGCGTATTATATCGCATCTGCGGCAGATGAAATTTGGGTCAATCCCTCAAGCTTGGTCGGCTCAATTGGCGTGATTATGCCAAGCTACAATGTCCAAGGTTTGATGGATAAACTAGGCGTTAAAGATGGCACCATGACAGCCGGTGCGCACAAAGATATTTTAAGCATGAGCCGCCCGCTCTCCGAGTTTGAGCGCCAACATGTACAAGGTGTCCTTGATAACACCCACGCCCATTTTATCAATGCTGTCAAACAAGGTCGCGGCAATCGCCTCAAAAACCCTGACGCCAATCAGCTTTTTTCTGGGTTATTCTGGAGTGGTGAGCAAGCGATTAATCTCGGTTTGGCAGATAAAAAAGGCGGCATCAGCACCCTTGAGTCTCAGCTAAAACTAGACAATGTCGTGGAATATAACCCAGAAGACCCGGTGAAAAAAGTGTTGGGTAAATTTGCCAGCCAAATCGGCTATGGGTTTGGCGAAACGGTCTCCAAAGGCTTTGCTATCCAATTAACCCAAGCGGCTGCAAATGACAAAGGGATGCAATAGCCATGTCATCTGAGACGAGCCAGCATCCGTTAGCCAATGGTTTGCCCTCTGCGCCAACGCTAGCGACAGGCATAGAGGGGATAATAGCGATAGCAGAGGCAGGGCAAAAACCGCTGATACACTTTGCGCATGCCAATGGGATACCATCGCGAACCTATCAATCTCTGTTTGATTTGCTCAGTGATGAATTTGATATTGTCTATATCCCAGCGTTAGGCATTGACCCGCGTTATCCGGTTGACAATCATTGGCAAAAACTGACCCAACAAGTGATTGATAGCATCCAAGCGCACTTAAGCGCCCGCGGGCAAACCAAGGTCATCGGGCTAGGGCATTCGCTTGGTGCATTGTGCACGCTGCAAGCCAGCTATGAGGCGCCCGAGCTATTTAGCCAAGTGATTGCCTTAGACCCACCGCTCATTCATGGCTACTATTCGATGGCACTACATTGGGCAAAACGCTTTAGCCCACGGTTGGTAGATAGGCTCACGCCTGCAGGTCTATCAAGCCATCGCCGTGACACGTGGCCAAGCCGTGAAGTCGCCTACGAGCATCTGCGGCATAAGGCATTCTATCGATACTTTGATGAGCGCTGTTTTAATGATTTTATTCGTTATGGCTTGACTGATACGGCAGATGGCCAAGTGACGCTTACCATTCCAAAAGCGGTGGAAGTAGCGGTGTTTCGCACTAATCCCTCACTTTACTGGCAAAAACCTAACCATCCGCCGGCTGTCCCTGCCAAGCAAATAATTGGTAAAGATAGCTTGTTTTTCAAACGTGGGTTCCCTGCGCTGGTCAAACAGCGTATGGGCATTGATTTTGAAGTACATGAAGGGGGGCATATGTTCCCGTTAGAATACCCAGCCAGTACGGTTGAACGAATCAAAGCGCTTATTCGCTCAGTCAATCATGATATCCAGTAACAAAACCAACATCCATTCAAAGGTTTAATGTGCAAAATTTATCATTACAGCCTAGCACCCCCATCTACGATTTGCCAAAGACCATTGTGCTATCTATGGTGTTATTGGCGGTGTTTTTTGCCAGTCAATTGATCGGCGTGGTGTTGTTTGCACCGTGGGTGCTAAAAGATGCAGCAAATTTGGATATCGCTAAAAAAGTGTTGCAGGGCAGTGAAAACGGCACGTTAATGAGTCTATCGCTAGGCTTTACCTTAGCCATGGTGCTTGGCTGCGTTTATTTGTTTATCCGATTCAAAAACAGCCGTGTCAAAGATTATCTTGCCATGAAGCCCTTTACTTGGCATCAGTTGTTACAATGTAGCGCACTACTGATTGTGCTAAATGTTATCATCAATCTAATCACCGTCTGGCTGGGTCGCGACCCCATGATGTTTATGGACAATCTTGCTGAGTCCGCGCATCCACGCTGGCTGCTTGTGCTGGCGATGGTGGTATTTGCGCCGATCTATGAAGAAGTGATATTTCGTGGGTTTATGTGGACAGGGCTTGCCAGCTCAAAGCTTGGTATGTGGGGCGCCAGTGTGCTAACCAGTATTGTATTTGCGGTGATTCATATGCAATACGGTGTGGTCGAGTTGTTGGGGATTTTTTGTCTAGCGATGCTATTTAGCTATGGGCGTATCATGTCAGGGTCACTGTTATTGCCTGTGGTGTTGCATATGATGAATAATGGCTTGGCGATGGCGCAGTATTTATACGGCTAGTCTTTTTTAGCTAACTTTTAACCCGCATTTAACGCCAAAACCGCTTCACCCGCTTCACGAACTTGGGCAACCGAGAGGGATTTTTGCCCGCTAAGTGCCTGACGCCATTTACGACTGCCTGTCAATCCTTGAAACAAGCCTAAATAATGGCGCATAATGGCCGTCAAGGGTGTGCCACGCGCGTCACTGGCTGCCAAAAAATCCAATAACTGATAAAAAATATCCGCTCGGCTAGGCACTGGCTCGCCCCACAGCTGCATGGCTTCAGCTAAAATATAAGGGTTGTGATAAGCTTCACGCCCAATCATCACGCCATCGACTTTCGTCAGATGGGTTTTGATTGCATCAATAGTGGTGATACCGCCATTGATTTCCACAAATATATCGGGAAAATCCTGCTTTAAGCGGTACACATCCTCATAGCGAAGGGGCGGAATTTCACGATTTTGTTTAGGGCTTAAGCCTTGTAGCCAAGCAGTGCGCGCATGGACGATGACATGCTGACAACCTGCTTTCACCACATGATCTACAAAATCCGCCATAAACTCATAACTATCAAAATTATCAATGCCAATGCGATGCTTGACAGTGACAGGAATATCCACCGCATCGCGCATCGCAGAGACAATATCTGCCACCAATTTGGGCTCTGCCATCAAGCAAGCCCCGATTTTATAATGTTGTACCCGATCGGACGGACAGCCAACATTTAGGTTGATTTCATCGTAACCGTAGTCTTGCCCGATTTTAGCACAGCGCGCCAATTCATCAGGATTTGAGCCGCCAAGCTGAAGCACCAAAGGATGTTCATTGGGATAAAATCGCAGCTGATAGTCTGTATCTCCCTGCAATATCGCCGAGGTACTTATCATTTCAGTATAAAGGTAAGTATAAGGATTGAATAATCGAGCAAAGTAACAATAATCGCGTGTACTCCAATCAATCATCGGGGCGGTGGACAATCGTTTATGCTGCATTGAGGTCATAGGCAGAGTCATCGGCAAATATTCAAAAAAAGTGGCTAATCTATAGCTAATCTATCAGCCAATCAATAAAAGCGGGCGCTAAAAAAAAGCGATGGTAAAACAACTATCAGCGATGAAAAAACTCAAGAATTCATCAGCCGCTTATCTTCCATGCGATACAAACCATGCAAGTTGGTCAACAACATACCCATGATAATGCCAATCACACAGACAAACACCAGATACAGTGCGCTTGAAAGCATTAATTTACGTGAAAAATAAATCAATAGCACAGGCAATAATGCGCCTGCCAATGCATACGCTAAGTTATAGGTAAAGCTAATACCACTAAGGCGTACACCAACCGGAAACAAACGCACACAAATACTTGGGACTAAGCCAATCACGCCAGAGAAAAATCCTAAAATCGCATAGTTAATCAGTAGTAACTCGCTACTGTCTTTTAGTGAAACAAAGAAAACAACACTGGCAATGCTTAAAAATATACAGCCTAAAGTAAATACACGACCTGAATTAAAACGATCGGCAAAATAACCATAGGTTAAAGCCCCCAATCCACCAAAGATAATACCCACCCCATTAGATATCATCATCAAACTGGTATCGACATCAAAAAACTGGATGCCCAAAATCGGCAAAATCAGATAAATCGTCAAATAAACACTGGCGGTAAACCAGGACAAACCCAGCGTCATCACCGTACCATAACGGTATTTGATAATAGCTCGGCGTATCGGTAGACGTTTAACCAAGCGATTTTCAGACTTAGCCATCAGCCAAAGCGGGGTTTCTTCAAGCTTGGCTCGTAACAGCACCGCAAATAGCGTACCGATACCGGCAATGACGAAAGGAATACGCCAACCATACGATTGCATTTGGGTAGGGGTGAGCATATTTGATAAGGTAGAGCTTAAAATATTGCCCATCAAAGTCGAAAAAATCAATGCACCGATGAGGGCGCCACACACTGACCCTAATTGACGCCGTGGCATATGCTCAGCAATGTATACCCATGAAGCGGGCACTTCAGCCCCATAGCCAAAGCCTTGAATTAAACGCAATAATAGCATGAGAACAATCGCTGCCACACCGATATGATGATAGGTAGGCAAACAGGCAATCACTAAACTTGACGCACCCACCAATAGCAAACTATACAGCAACACACGTTTTCTGCCATAGCGATCGCCGATATCACCCAATATCAAACCGCCTAGCGGTCTTGACATATAACCGGCTAAAATCAGCAGCAAAAAACAAATCGACTTTAACGACTCGGGCATATTTTCTGGGAAAAAAGCTTGATTGATACTATCATTAAAATAAAAATAAATCGTAAAATCAAAGGAAGCAAAAAAAACCCCAAAAATCGTTAAATACACCACGTTTTTTTCGTAGCGATTTAAATCCCTAATTTCTTCGTTGGCATCATGGAAAAATGGCATAGTCGACAATATCACTTAGAAGCTGGCTAAAGGTTTACAAGCTTTATAATCAATGGACAGATAGGTTACTTAACGCGCTAAAGAATTAAATTCGTCAGTATTCACCTGATAAATTAAATCACTTGACAAATTGAACACTAAATTATCAAAACTGTAATAAATTTAATTATTTAAATAAATATTACAAGCATATGTCATGATTTAACAGTTGAGATATATTACTTTTTGAAACCGCATACTATAGTGATTTTGGTACTATTTTTACTACCAAAAATGTGTGTTTTTTGTAATATAGCCGCTTACAATAAGCGCTTAAATGGCAAGGCAGAAAAAATCTTTAGCCAAAGTCTATTGACAAACGTCATGTGCGGCTCTTTATCCAATGTGATAAGCTTTTTATTGGTTTTATCATCATGGGTTTGCCACATCAGTTGTTCATCATCGTTAAGATGCACGCGGTAACTGACATTGAGCATAGAATTATCAAACGTATTATGAAAGGATTTGGCAAGCGCTTTATCTTCAATCAGCACACCAAGCTCGGTATTGATATTGGCAGAGCGCGGATCCACATTGTAAGAGCCGATAAAAGTGTATTTGTCATCCACCGCAAAGGCTTTGGTATGCAAACTGGTGCTGTATTTACTGCGATATAAGCTACGTTTTTTGCGGCGAAAATCTGCATCGGCAGAGGATTTTAGCTCATACAGTCCAATCCCTGCTTTGAGCATCGGCACGCGTGCCACGTTATACCCTGAATGCACGATAGGCACATCGGTTGATTCATACGAGTTGGTAAAAATATTGATTTTTACCCCGTTTTCCATGAGTTTGCTTAGTTGCAGCACACCCAAGTCAGTGGGCACAAAATACGATGAGACAATGGTCAATTGCTGTTTTGGGGTGCCAATACGGGCTCGAAGCTTGGATACCAATCGGCTATCTTTATCATCTTGATTAAGCAGTTTTTTGACATCATCTGCCAAAAATTCCATCGGTTGCCAACGAAATGGGATTTTTTTGTTATACAGTTGTTTATCGACTATGGCGCCATTTTGTACCCGATAAAGTTGCGAGCTTTTATGCAGATGCGACTGGCTGTTAATCGGTGCAATCGCAGTCAAAGTCCCCAAAAATGGCTCATCGCTTTTATTACGATCGGGGTTTTTTGAGGGTCTGACCAAACGCTCGATATCATACGATAGAGGACTGTCCCAATAATCTTCAAAACTCTCATTGATTTGGTTGACCACTTTGCCGGCAAGCAAAACATCCAAATCAGCAAACTCAGCGATGCTATCTTTACGCAGATATTCATCGCCAATATTGCGCCCACCAATGATGGATAACTGGCGGTCAAAGGTCATGCTTTTATTGTGCATGCGGCGTTGGTAGCGGGGCAGGGCTACCACAAAATTGGCGGGGGTAAAGCTACGCACCAATTTGGGGTTAATCAATCGCACTTGGATATTAGCATGCGCCGCAAAGGCAAGTAGTTGTTGGTCAAGTTCCGGATTGGTGTTTAAATCATCGAGTAACAGTCGTACTTTGACACCCCGATTGGCGGCTTGGTACAAGTCTTTGAGCATCAGTTGCCCTGCTGCATCGTTGTGCCAAATATAGTATTGGATATCGATGGTCTGCCGAGCCATTTCGGTCAAAATACTGCGTGAGGCGAAGGCATCACTGCTATCAATCAACGGATAATAACCGGAAAATTTGCTCGGTAAGGGGTTTTTGCTGGCACTAATACGGCTGATT
The DNA here is from genome assembly GCF_032004885.1 of Moraxella sp. CTOTU47579. Lineage (NCBI taxonomy): Bacteria > Pseudomonadati > Pseudomonadota > Gammaproteobacteria > Moraxellales > Moraxellaceae > Moraxella > Moraxella sp. CTOTU47579. The sequence continues at coordinate 196,553 of NZ_DALZOJ010000003.1, read as the reverse complement.
AAATACTGACCTTGTATACGCGATTTTTCAGAAAATTTTTGCGCACCTGTCAGCTGCGTTGACACAGTTGGCGTAGCGGCGATATGAGGGTTGCTCGGCAGCACTTGGCAAGCGGTAAGTGGCGTAAGTAGCAGCGTAAGTAGCAATGACAAGCAAAACGTCACAATTTTGGTGGTGAGTTTTTGCGATGCTAGTCTGACAAAGCCAACAGATACCGAATAAAATGCTGCTACCAAAGCCTGAATCCTTTTAAAAAAATCACTGATTAACGTGACACTCGCCTAAGAAAAGTTGGTTGTCATGGCATTTTTGCATAAAATACTGACTTGAAAGCCACCGTCAAATCCAACTTATGCTATCATAATTTATTTGATGCACAAAAGATGTAACATTATGACCCAATTAGACCCCAACTGGCAAAGTGATGCACTTGATTTAAGCCTAGATTATGCCGACCAAACCATCGCCGTGCGCGGCGGTTACCACCGTACCGATGAAGGCGAACATAACGAAGCGATTTTTACCACTAGCTCCTACGTATACAAAAATGCCGCCGATGCCGCCGACCATTTTAATGGCAATAAAAAAGGCAATGTCTACTCGCGCCATACCAATCCAACCGTGCGCGCTTTTGAGCGCAGATTGGCAGCTTTAGAGGAAGGCGAGCGCTGCGTGGCAACCGCATCAGGCATGGGCGCAATTTTGACCATGTGTTTGGCGTACTTGCAAGCCGGTGACCATCTGCTAGCAGCCAAGCAATTATTTGGCTCATCCGTCGCCCTGTTTGATACCTACTTTAAGGCGTTTGGCGTCGAGGTGAGTTATGTAGACTGTTTTGACAATGACGCTTGGCAACAGGCGATGCAGCCTAATACCAAGGTGCTGTACTGCGAAAGCCCTTCCAATCCTTTGGCGCAAATTGCCGATTTAAGCTTTTTATCAACGCTGGCGCATGAAAACGATGCGCTATTAATCGTCGATAACTGCTTTGCTACCCCTGCTATTCAAAAACCTTTAATGTTGGGTGCGGATGTGGTATTGCATTCCGCCAGTAAATATATTGACGGTCAAGGTCGTGTGCTAGGCGGTGCACTGGTCGGTAACAATGACTTGATGGAAAAAGCCTTTGGGGTAGTGCGTACTGGCGGGATTAGTCTATCGCCCTTTAATGCGTGGGTGTTGCTAAAGGGTCTAGAAACCTTGTCACTGCGTATGAAAGCCCACTGCGAAAATGCCAATCAAATCGCTAAATTTTTGCACAATCACCCAAAAGTCAGCAAAGTCCATTTTTCAGGGTTGCCCGATCACCCATCCCATGATATCGCCAAACGCCAACACACCGCGCTCAAAAATGTGCAAGGCGGTGCGTTTGGTGCCATTATTGGCTTTGAGGTGGCTGACCAAGCGGCAGCCTGGCATGTTATCGATAGTACCAACATGATTTCGATTACCAATAACCTAGGCGATGCCAAAAGCACCATTACCCATCCTGCGACGACGACCCATTTTCGCATGACACCTGAAGCAAGAATCGAGGCAGGCGTGAGCGAAGGCTTAATTCGCTTCTCGGTGGGGCTTGAAGATGTCGATGATATTATCGCTGATTTAAAACGCGGTTTGGATACACTCGCCTGATATAAAGCCAAAACCCATTAGCCAGAACCCAAAAGCCAGTAGCAAAATTTACTGGCTTTTTTATTGTGCTTTTTTATTTCAGCGCCTTGACCAATAACGGCAATATTTTCCCTGCGTTGTCGGGTAACACGATGTCAACCGCTGTGGTCTGGGTCGGATTGGGATTAATCTCGATGACGGTTGCGCCCTGTTGTTTTGCCAAATCAATCAAGCCCGCTGCAGGATAAACCACGCTTGATGTGCCGATACTCACCAATACATCACAATTGAGCGCTGCCGTTTCTGCCGTTTGCCAAGCGTCTTGGGGCAACATCTCGCCAAACCACACAATATCCGGGCGAATCAAACCGCCGCATTCACAATGCTTTAACTCAGTGTCTGTGACAGCAATCGCTTTGGTATACGGCTTGCCGCAATCATGACAACGATTTTTGGCCAAATTCCCATGCAGTTTTGCCACCGTAGCACCGCCTTGCTCATGCAGATTGTCGACATTTTGACTAAACAACGTCCAAGTCTTACCTTGCTGCTTTGCCAATGTTTGCCATTCACCTAAGGCAAAATGGGCAGGATTGGGCTGTTTATCGGCGATTTGTCCACGCCACCATTGGTGCCATTGCCACACCAAGGCAGGCTCCTTTTCAAACGCTTGAATGCTGACCAAATATTCGGCTTGGTATTGTTGCCACAATCCAGTAAGTTTATCCCGAAAAGTCGAAATGCCACTTTCAGCCGAGACACCTGCCCCCGTCAGGATGGCAATATTTTGCGCACATTTAATAACATCAGCAGCTTTATAGAGAGCGACCTCTAGCGATGGGGGTGTATTTGTTGTCATAGTCGTAGTTTTTTGCTATTAATGGGTTTATGTGAGTGATGGTATCTTAGCATTTTTATGCTAACAATTTTATGTTAGCAGTTGTATGTTAAAAATTTGGGCTAACGATTAGCAATAGACAGTTTGCGGTCAAATTCGCTACAATGAGCCACCAAGATTAGAAACAAACAGGAAAACTTATGAACTTACAAGCCCTCATGCAACAAGCGCAAATGATGCAAAAGCAAGTCGAAAAAAACGTTGAAAACGCCAAGAAAAAACTGGCAGAAAAAGAAGTGCATGCCGAAGCGGGTAGTGGCTTGGTCAAAGTCACCATGAATGGTCGCCATGTGGTCAAACGTTTATCAATCGATCCAAGCCTACTGCAAGATGACCCTGATATGATTGAAGATTTGATTGCGGCTGCTATCAATGATGCCGTGCGTCAGGCCGATGAACTACATGAGACTGAAATGGCGAGTGCTACCAATGGCATGGGGTTACCACCAGGCATGAATGGTTTATTTTAAACCCACTAGGGCTATAAAATAGTGGAAAATTGCCTTGCGATTATGCAGTCAAACCCCCATAAAAAGCTGATAATTGATTGTCAGCTTTTTTATTTTCCAGCCAGCTTTTTTTATTTTTTATCATTTTTATAAGAATGCGCCTATGCTTACGCCAAAATTTGATGAACTTGTAAAACAACTCAAAGTACTGCCCGGGGTAGGACCCAAATCTGCTCAGCGGATGGCATTGCACTTGCTTAGCTATAAACGCCCGCAAGGTCAAGCATTGGGCGAAGCCTTGATTGTGGCGATGCATGATATCAAGCAATGCCAAGTATGCCGTGGTTTATCAGATGAGGATATTTGCCCGATATGTAGCGATCCGCGCCGCAATGAGCGCGTGCTTTGTATCGTAGAGACGGCAGCAGACATGATGGCAATTGAGCAAACCGCTGGGTTTAACGGTAAATACTTTGTGCTTGGCGGGCATTTATCACCCATTGATGGCATTGGCGTGGAGCAGCTCGGCATCAATCAGCTGATTGGGCTGTTAAAGCAACACCAAGCTGCGCAAACCCCGGTGGAAGAAATCATCTTGGCAACCAGTACCACGGTAGAAGGGCAAACCACCGCGCATTTTATCAGTGAAGCGGTCAAGCCTTACGTCACTCATATCAGCCGGATTGCCCAAGGAATTCCGATGGGCGGTGAGCTTGAGTATTTAGATAGCATGACACTGGGTCAAGCCCTGCAAAATCGTGGACGCTTATAAAATCTTTTCATCAGTTTGACAAGACAAAATCCTAGATTCATCATAAAATACGCTTAAATTATCCGTCCACAAGACCCAAGTTATGCTCATCCAGAACCCGTTAAGCCCAGCCCAATTACAACAACTCCATGACTTGCCAATCCATTGGGTGAAAACTCAGGACGCACTTTTTGCCCTGCTCGATGACCTAGAGCAAGTCGATACCATTGCGTTAGACACTGAGTTTATTAAGCGCGACACTTTTTTTCCCATTCTTGCGCTGATTCAAATCAATACAGGCAAAGCGATTTATTTGATTGACGCGCCTAAGCTGTATTTAGAAGAATTTTGGGAAGTGTTAGCGGATATACCCACCGTGGTGTTACATGCGTGTGGCGAAGATTTGGGGATTTATTATTTACTCTCCAACTTGCCTGCGCTGCGCAATGTGTTTGATACCCAAATTGGTTTGGGTTTTTTGACTGGTGAAAACTCGCTTGGCTATCAAAAATCGCTGCAAGAAACGATTGCTGTGCATGTGGATAAAGGTGAAAGCCAATCAGATTGGTTGCAGCGTCCATTAACACCTGAGCAAGAAAGCTATGCGGTAGACGATGTGCGTTATTTATTGCCGATGTTTGCGACCATCAAAACACAGTTGACCGAGCAAGGTTTATGGCAATATGCGGTTGAAGACTGCCAAAGCTATACCCAAGAAATTTTTGCTAACTTTAGCACGCCTGATAACGCCTTGTATTTGAGTGTCGCTGATTACCGCGATAATCGCGAGCAACTCGCCATGCTGCAAACTCTGTGCGAATGGCGCGAACAACTTGCCAAATCAATCAATAGACCACGCACTTTTATCCTGCGGCCGCAGGCGCTGCGTGAAATCATCGAAAAACCGCCTTTTAGTATGAAGCAGCTAGGTTTTACCAGTATCAAGCCCAATGTGATTCGCATGTATGGGCAAGAGATTTTGACGCTGATTGATAAGGTACGAAAAGAAGATGACGCAGCCTATCCAGCTCTATTGCCTTTACCGTATCGCAGTCTGTCTAGCGATGTGCAAAAACAACTGGAAAAAGCCATCAAACAGCATGGGCAAACCCTGTCAATTAATGAAACAGTATTGATGCGAAAAAAATGGCTGTCAGAGCTGTATGCTTATGCTGTCGCAGCAGAAAAACCGGCATTAAGCCCTTGGCTGAGTGGGTGGCGCAAAGCGTGGATTATGGCAGAGATTTTACCCATTTTGGATAGGGTGATTGCCAATAACTCGCCATCTATTGACCATGAAACAACCGCTGAATAAATAAAAAAATCCCACCGCTGAGTGGGATTTTTTACTACTAAATGGCTTAAAAATAAACCGATTAAAAATAAAACGCTTAAAAAGAACCTAGCATGGTACCCAAAGCAATCACCACCGTCACCGCAATCAGCGGAATTGCCATCGTCACTATGGCGACATCTTTATAAGATTGCTTGTGGGTCAAATGGCAAATGGCAAATAACGTAATCACCGCACCACTATGCGGTAGCGTGTCTAAGCCACCTGCTGCCATCACCGCGACACGATGCAGTAACTCAGGATTTATCCCATGTGCCACTGCCTGCGCCAAATATTCTTTGCCTAAAATGGGCAGCGCGATACTCAAGCCGCCAGAAGAAGAACCAGTGATGCCCGCTAAGGTGGTCATAGCCACGGCTTCTGAGATTAATGGATTGCTAGGCGATAGATTTAACACGCTATCTCGTAACACCGCAAACCCCGCCAATGTGGCAATCACCGCACCATAACCGACTTCTGAACCTGTATTAAAAATAGGCAACATAGAGCTATAAGTGCCTTTATTAAGACTGTGTTGCAAGTTCGTCCATTTGCCTAGGCGCAGCACAATCAAAGCAATAATCGCGGTGACTAAAGCGATAATGATTGACCAAAGTCCCAAAGCGCCCTTGATATCCAAGTCTTTAAACTGCGCTTGCAGTGCAGAGAAATCCATACTCGGAAAAACCGCATACGTTAACAAGGCATTTATGCCGATGACCAATACCAAAGGAATCATCGCCACCATAAAAGAGGTGTGATGGGGGTCTAGGTTATCAGCGTGCAGCTCATCATCTTCATGAATACCATATCCCTCGCCAGCCGTTTTGGCACTATGGGCACGTCGTTGCAGCCACAGCATGCCCAAGCCAAACATCACAAGCGAACCAATAATACCCAGTATGGGTGCAGCAAAGGCATTGGTACCATAATAGGGAATGGGAATGGCGTTTTGGATGGCCGGTGTCCCGGGTAACGCTGTCATAGTAAAGGTAAATGACCCTAACGCAATCGCCCCTGGAATTAGCCTTTTTGGCACCCCTGCTGACTTGAACAAATCTTTAGCAATCGGATAAATGGCAAAAGCCACCACAAACAGCGACACACCGCCATAGGTTAAAATCGCACAGACCAAAACCACAGCCAGTATGGCTTTATTCGCGCCTAATTTACTAACCACCGTTCTGGCAATCGCTGTGGCAGCCCCAGAGTCTGCCATGAGCTGACCAAACACCGCCCCGAGCAAAAATATGGGAAAAAACTTCAATAGAAAGCCACTCAACGCTTTCATAAAAACGGTGGTATAGATAGGTAGTGAGCTTAGAATATCGCCTGATAGCGCCACCGCTAGGGTTGCCATCAAGGGCGCTAAAATTAATACAGAATAGCCGCGATAGGCAAAATACATTAATAGAAATAGCGAAATAATAATCGCAATGGTACTAAACATAATGTCATCCTTGACTTATTATGGGTTTAAAGTCACGCGTAGTGATTACAATTTTTTTGAGTCCCCTGCATCATAACAGAATTCTTTTGACTCGCAATTGGCTTTATAGCAAAAAGCCACACATTTTTGCATGGCTTTTGTAATAAATACGGTAAGTATTGATTGAGGTTTACTCTGCGATTTCACCATTCTCATAGCTTGAGATATCGGGGCAAGAACAGATTAAGTTTTTGTCGCCATACACATCATCGATACGGCTCACCGATGGCCAAAACTTATTGTCACGTACATAGGCAAGTGGATAGGCGGCTTCTTCACGGCTGTATGGACGATCCCAGTCACCGGTTACCACTTGCGCGGTGTGTGGTGCGTTCACCAGTGGGTTGTTATCTGCTGGCCACTCGCCGTTTTTAACTTTCATCGCCTCAGCTTTGATTTGAATGAAAGCTGAGATAAAGCGGTCTAGCTCTTCTTTGCTTTCCGACTCAGTCGGCTCAATCATCAAAGTACCTGCCACGGGGAAAGACATCGTTGGCGCATGAAACCCGTAATCCATTAAGCGTTTGGCGATATCAACTTCGGTGATGCCTGTTTCGGCTTTTAGTGGGCGGATATCAATGATACATTCATGGGCGACGCGACCATTTTCACCACTATAAAGCACGGGGTAATGGTCTTTTAATTTCATAGCCGTGTAATTGGCATTTAATAACGCAGCTTCTGTCGCTTGCACCAAGCCATCACGACCCATCATGGTGATATACATCCATGAAATAGGCAAGATGCTGGCTGAACCAAACGGGGCAGCCGATACCGCACTCATGCCATCTTGTGCATTGGGTACCGCAGATACGACGTGGTTGGCAATAAAAGGCGCCAAATGTGATTTCATGCCGATAGGACCCATACCAGGTCCGCCGCCGCCGTGTGGAATACAGAAAGTTTTGTGCAAATTCATGTGTAGGACGTCAGCACCGACATCCGCAGGTTGCATCATACTGACCTGGGCGTTCATGTTAGCGCCATCCATATACACTTGACCGCCGTGTTGATGAATCAAGTCACAGATATCACGGATACCTTCTTCAAACACACCGTGCGTCGAAGGGTAAGTAATCATCAAGGCGCCCAGATTGTCGCTGTATTTTTCCGCTTTTTGGGCCAAGTCGGCAATATCAACGTTACCACGCTCATCGGTGGCTACCACGACGACTTCCATCCCCATCATCTGTGCTGTGGCAGGATTGGTGCCGTGTGCGGAGCGCGGAATCAGACAGATATGACGATTGGGTTGACCTAAGCTTTCATGATAACGACGAATCGCCAATAGTCCCGCGTACTCGCCTGATGCGCCTGAATTTGGCTGCATAGAGATAGCGTCAAACCCTGTGATGGCTTTGAGTTGCTCTTGCAAGCCTTCAATCATTTCGATATAGCCGCCCACTTGTTCACGAGGTGCAAATGGGTGCACATTGGCAAATTCATTCCAAGTAATCGGTAGCATTTCGCTAGTGGCATTAAGTTTCATGGTACAGCTACCCAGCGAAATCATACTATGATTCATCGCCAAGTCTTTGTTTTCTAGCTTTTTCAAATAACGCAGCATTTCATGTTCGGTGTGATAACGATTAAAGACAGGATGAGTTAAAATCGCATCGGTACGTAGCAATGATGCTGGCAAAGACAAGCTGATATCATCGGATAATTGAGCCGCTACGCCTGTGAATAACTGCGTGAGCACACCAAAATCCGCTGCATCACTGGTTTCATTAAAGGCAATGGCAATATGGTTATCGTCTACTTTGCGCAGGTTATAGCCGATATTGAGGGCATTTTGATAGATTTGCTCAGTTTGACCTTGGGTGTTCACCAACACGGTATCAAAAAACTGCTCATGCACAATCGACATACCAGCTTGTTTGATGGCTTGGGCAAAAGCGCTTGCCAACGCATGAATGCGGGTGGCGATACGTTTGATGCCTTCAGGACCATGATACACCGCATACATCCCTGCCAAATTGGCCAGTAACACTTGCGATGTACAAATATTTGAGTTGGCTTTTTCGCGGCGGATATGTTGTTCACGGGTTTGTAGTGCCATACGCAAGGCTTGTTTACCTTGAGCATCCACCGATACGCCAATGATACGACCTGGGGCAGAGCGCTTGGCACTGTCTTTAAAGGCAAAATAAGCCGCGTGTGGACCACCAAAGCCCATCGGCACACCAAAACGCTGGGTGTTGCCCAGTGCCACATCCGCACCCATGCTACCCGGTGATTTAAGAAGTACCAGACTCATCACATCAGCAGCAACGATTGTCTGCGTGCCTTTGGCTTTGACCGCACTGATGATATCAGTTAAATCAACCACATCGCCTTGCGCGCCCACGTACTGGAAAATCGCGCCAAAGAAGTCGCCATTCTTGGCAACGTCAAAATCACCAACCACTACCTCCCAACCAAAATACTTGGCACGGGTTTTGATGACATCTAAGGTTTGAGGGTAGATACGGCTATCAACAAAAAATTGGTTAGATTTACTTTTACCCACGCGTTTTGCCATCGCCATGGCTTCAGCCGCCGCCGTCGCTTCATCAAGCAAACTGGCACCCGCCAATTCAAGACCTGACAAATCAATACAAACTTGTTGGAAGTTGAGTAATGCCTCTAACCGACCTTGGGCAATCTCCGCTTGGTAAGGGGTATAAGCCGTGTACCAGCCTGGGTTTTCAAGCACATTGCGTGCAATGACTGCAGGTAGGCGAGTCGGATAATAGCCTAAGCCAATATAGCTTTTATTGACCTTGATTTTATCCGCCAACCCGCGCAACTTTGCCAAAGCATCATGCTCAGTCATACTGAGGGGTAAATCTAACTCTTTGCTAAGACGTACCGAAGCTGGCACCGTCTGTTCAATAAAGCTTGCCATGCTGTCAGCGCCGACGGCTTTTAGCATTGCTTCTTTTTCATCTTGGCTAATGCCAACATGACGATGAATAAATTCTGATGATTGGAATAAATCAGCAAATGATTGAAAAGACGGTTGACTCATTCAAGTTTCCTTTAGCGTCTGATAAAACATTGAAAATAAAAATAGCAGGTTTTGTCATGGCTACCATGACAAACATCGGTTGAATGGATAAAAATCACACTTTAATGATATTACACCTTAACGATAAAGCGCTCACGCTCAAAACGGTATTGCTCACTATAGATACCACGCTCGTCGCGTTCACCGGCAGCAATTACCATACAAATATGCTGCTCTTCATTGAGATCAAGCAATTTTTTGAGTTGTGGCTCGTCAAATCCCCCCATCGGGCAACTATCAAAACCGTGGGCACGCAAGGCGAGCATCAAATTCTCGGCAGCCAGTGAGGTGCTAATGAGCGCCCAGTTTTTGAGATCGTCAGCATCATAGATGGGGTCAACCATCGCACCTTTGACTTTGCGCGTGGCTTGCGTCAGCGCCCATTTGGCAGGGGTGAACACATTCATCACACCGCGCGTCATGGTCAGTGGAATAAGCTTGCCATAATAATCTTGCACAGGTTTTGGTACAGGTTTGACAGGAAAATACTTGATATTGTCTTTGGCGTGTTGACGCCACGTGTCAGTACGAGCGACCACGACAATCAGCTTATTGGCGGTTTTTGCTGCATTTTGGCTCATACAATAGGTCACAGTTTTTTGGCGCTTTTCTTCTGATTCAATCACAAAAAATTGCCAAGGCTGTAAATTACTTGAGCTAGGCGCTAACATCGCCATATCGAGACAGGCGTTCAGCACCTCATCACTGATGGGCGTTTTGGTAAAGCGTCGTACCGAACGGCGAGTGCTCACCACCTCATAAAAACTGGCTTGTTTTGGGTCAGCAAGCGGGGTAAGTGTTGACATATCAGCTCTCAAGTTAACAAAATAAAGGATGCGTTCAAAATAAAGGATGCGTTACAGTTAATTGATAGGACAACAGGCTAAGGTAATCAAGCGATTACCTTAGCTAGAGTCTATAAAAAAGACGAGATGAAAATCATGAGATAAAGATGATTAAATACTATCTTGGTACTCGTCTGCGTCCATCAAGCCTTGGTAATCATCGGCATTGTCTGGTTTGATTTTAAAGAACCAACCTTCGCCATAAGGGTCTTCATTAATGGTTTCTGGAGCATCTACTAAAGCTTCATTGACCGCTAGAATTTCACCAGCGATGGGCGCGTATACATCCGAGGCAGCTTTCACCGATTCGACCACGGCAATTTCAGCATCCACGTCAACGTGTTCGCCCACTTCAGGCAATTCAACATACACGATGTCACCGAGCAAGTCTTGGGCGTGGTGAGTAATACCCACGGTGATAGTGCCGTCTTCTTCTTGGCGTAACCATTCATGACTAGCCACATATTTTAAATCTGCTGGAATATTGCTCATAACTATTTTCCTCAAAGCAAAAGTAGGGGTGAAAATAAAAGGCTGTTAGCCAAGCAGTCACACTTGGCGCCTTTTTACTAAATATTTTTAAAAGCCTAATAATTTAACAAACATTTTAAAAGCTAAGTAATTTAATAAACTGAGTAACAAAAATTTGGTCGATACAATGTATATCGACCAAACTTAAAAACCAACTTAGCGGTTTAACCCATTCAACAAGTGAATCGGATTAAATAGCATTACACACAAAGTTATAATCACGACCTTGTGAGGTCACGGTTAACGCACCTTCTGCACCTTTAACGCCCCAATCATACATGGTAGTTTTGGTTGCATTTGACAAGGTATAGCGGTTACCCGAGCCTGATACATCTTGTTTTAATACCATCGCAGCTTGGTTTAGACTGAGCATGGGCGAGGTGATTTTTAAATTTGCGACATTGCTGCCGTTTTCTTGACCGTAGAATGCCACAACTTCAGTGTTGTTGTCGCATTTAAAGGTTTGTGAATTTGCTTGAACTGCCAACACTTGTGACGGACTAGGCTGTGCAACTTGGGTTGAAGTACAGGCCGCCAAACTTGCCAAAAACGGTACAACAAAGAGTAACTTTTTCATGATTTTACCTTCTAAGTATGATGAATTTATTATTGGTTTTTCAAATTACGCTGACTAATCATTTGAATATTGTTCATTAATAAGCGTTAAATCCATCATAACACGATAAAATCCTAGTTGAATTGTTTGTTGCCATTTCTAACAAACGGTAACGAAATGATACGTACTGGCGTCGGTGTGCCCCGCAAATCAACGGTGGCTGCTGTATCCGTCGTCTTTGGAATACGCGCAATCGCAATCGATTGTTTTAGGCTTGGGCTAAAAGTGCCGCTAGTGATTACCCCAGTTTTGCCATTGTCTAGCGTGACCGTCATGCCTTCACGCAGTACCCCACGTGACTCTAGCACTAAGCCTACTTGCATGACGTCATTACCCCCAGCAATCGCTTGGTCTTGTTTGGCTTGCATAGCCTCACGACCCACGAAATTCCGATCATCTTTTACCGCTAACGTCCATGCCATACCGCATTCATACGGATTGATGGTTTCATCCATCTCATGGCCATACAAATTCATACCCGCTTCAAGACGTAATGTATCACGAGCACCTAAGCCTGCTGGGGCGATGCCATGGTCTTTAAGTAAGGTAAAAAATGCTGAGGCCTCGGCTTGTGGTAAAATGACTTCAACGCCATCTTCACCCGTATAACCGGTACGCGCCACAAACCAATCTGCGCCTTCGATGTCGGTCAAGTCTTTGCCCACAAAGGGTTTTAAGGTAGTTAGGCTATCTGCCCAATTTGGTTTGGCTTGGCTCAGTTTCTGCAAGGCATTAGGACCTTGCACCGCAAGCATAGCAAGTTCTGGGCGCTCGGTAATGGTGACAGCAAAGTCTTTGGCGATTTTGTCAAACTGTGCCAAATCTTTATCACGGGTGGCAGCATTTGAGACGATACGATACTCGGTCTCTGCATCGTTCATCCGGTAAACGATTAAGTCATCAATCACGCCGCCGTTTTCGTTTAGCATGGCAGAGTAAAGTGCTTTACCGACAAATTTGAGTTTGGCGACATCATTGGCGAGCAGTTTTTGCAGCCAAGCTTTGGCGTCTTTGCCGGCGATGTCAGTCACGACCATATGTGACACGTCAAACATGCCCGCATCCGTACGCACAACGTCATGTTCTTGAATCTGTGAGCCATAATGAATAGGCAATTCCCAACCAGAGAAGTCAACGATTTTGCCGTTGCTATCGATATGGGATTGATAAAAAGGGGTGCGGTTTAAAGGCTTGTCTGTGGCTGACATGGCAAATCCTTGAGTGGGTAAAAATCAAATAACGGTTTGATGTTTCATTTGATGTTTTAATAGCTTGGGATAAAACGCTAAAGCCAAACATCGCACATCAATAGAGCACTAAAACTAATCCAACCTGATGTCGGTAGCTATCAGCCCTATCTGTCCTGTTACCTGAGATTTTCAATCGACTTGTCAGCTTCTTACTTCTTATAGTACAGATAGACAAGTCAACCTTTTCCCCTTCGGTGGTATTGCAAAGCAATACACTCTCCAGATTTGTTATATTTTGATGCAGTGCATAACACACTGCCAAAAATTACGATTTCAGTCCTTTTACCTGAGCGATTATAGGGTCTTTACGCCTTCGGTGATGGTTTTGGTATTTCATAATTTGATGAAAAACAAAACAACATTCTCTCCTGAAATCTTCGGTTATTATGCTGGGTTTTTAACTTTTTGACAAGCAAATTTGCACAGATTTTATGACCGCCTGATGTTTTGGCAATACTGCATTATGAGCATTATTGTGTTATAGCAAATAAAGCCAAAAGCAAGTATGATTAAAGCCATTGATGAACATTAAACTTTAAGTAGTCAAAAAAAGTTAAAGTATTTAACAAGTGCTTAAATAATTTTTGCGGTTTTGGGTTAAATTTTTGCGTGCTGACCCCATTAAAAGCAGAATAATTTAGCCTTTAACATTTTGAATGTCTTTGAATATTAACCCCAAATACCAAAAAATGTTATTAAAAGTTGTTAAAAGTTACTATAAACGTCGGTGCTAACATTGCTGAGTGAAAATTGGCTGATTGAGAACTGGTAGATGAGTTGGGTTGTTAGCTTATAAAGATGGCATGATAAAAGGAATAAAATAACGATGGACTTCATGAATATTTCGTTGGTAGGCATTTTAACCAGTCTAGCCATGGGCGGTACGTTGCCCGATGATAGCAAAACCCAACAGCAAGTGGCGCAAGTGTCGACGCATATTTTGCCAAATATCGCAGGACAGTGGCAGCTGCGACTTGATAAAACCGACGCTGCGCAGCCAAGTTGTCAAGAGCGGTATAATTTTGGGCGCGATCAACAGTTTATCGGTTCAAGCGGTCAGGAATTTACGTACGGCAAATATTTGTACGCTGACACAGGCGATGGTTTGCCTGCACTAGCGATTCAGACCCAATATGATAACAATGCAACAGACTGTTCTGGCAATCGCGTTGACCAGACCGGCGATATTTTGGTTGCTTATGTCAAACAGCAAGGCGAGCAAATGCAGTGGTGCAAGGATAGTAAAGGCACCCGATGTGATATGACATTGTACCGTGTGTTGCCTTAATTTTTTTTACTTTTTCTCTCTATATCCCATAGCACTTGCAAGATTTGCCAGTGCTATTATCCTCGTTAAAACTTGCAACTAGTGTCAAATACTTATGATTCCACCTTTTTCAAGTGCCAATTCGCAGCAACGTCTGATTAGTCCGATGGGGCGCTCAGAAGACCAAAATGACAATAATATCCGTCCAGCGTTGCTCGCTGAATATATCGGTCAGCCTGTGGTCAAAGAACAAATGGGCGTGTTTATCAACGCCGCATTATCGAGAAAAGAAGCGCTCGACCATACATTGATATTTGGACCGCCTGGACTGGGCAAAACCACACTCGCCAACATTATCGCCCGTGAGATGGGCGGTAATTTGCGCTCAACGTCTGGTCCTGTGCTTGAACGCGCGGGTGATTTGGCAGCGATGCTGACCAATCTAGAGCCGGGTGATGTGCTGTTTATTGATGAGATTCACCGGTTAAGTCCGATGATTGAAGAAATCTTGTATCCTGCGATGGAAGATTTTCAGCTTGATATTATGATTGGCGAAGGACCTGCTGCACGCTCCATAAAGCTTGATTTGCCGCCTTTTACTTTGGTGGCTGCGACCACGCGAGCAGGTTTGTTGACCTCGCCACTGCGCGATAGATTTGGTATTGTACAGCGATTGGAGTTTTATAATGTGGAGGACTTAACGACCATTGTCACAAGGTCGGCTGGATTGCTTAACGTGCCTATGACCAAAGAAGGGGCAGTGGAAGTCGCTAGACGGTCGCGCGGTACACCGCGTATTGCCAATCGGTTGCTACGCCGCGTACGCGACTATGCCCAAGTTAAAGGCGATGGCACCGTCACCGCTGAAATTGCCCATAGCGCACTCGATATGCTGGCAGTTGATAAACGCGGGCTTGATAATCTTGATAGACGTTATCTTGAGATGTTAGAAGAGCGTTTTAATGGCGGACCTGCGGGGGTTGAGTCGATTGCGGCGGCTTTGGCAGAAGATAGAGGCACGCTTGAAGATGTGATTGAGCCGTATCTGATTCAGCAAGGCTATATTGTACGCACCGCACGGGGGCGGATGTTGACTTAATCTTTTGAATTTTTGTAGTGACAAACAAAAACCCCTTACATTGTGTAAGGGGTTTTTACTAATTTAATAGGGTTATTTATAAGGTGTTACACACACATTATAACCAGAACCACTGTCTATTGGATTGATAACCGCGCCATCAGCAAAGGGACTACGCCAGTTTGGACGAATAGTAAAATCGGTGATATCTGTTACTAGTACTGGGAATTCAAATTTTGAACGCTGCTGTACATATTCAGTCCCATCGACTTTAGTAGTGACACGCACATTTGCGGTAAACCAGTTGGCGGTGTCTTTGGCATAGCGTAGTTTGATGTCAAGCTTACCTGTGGCATCGGTGGTTAACGTCGCTGTGCCATCTTGCGTTAGTACGCTACCATCGCCACCTAAAATAGCGACTGGATTAAATGGGTCTAGTTTACCATTGGTGTTGGTGTCTTCGCCACTATCCAGAATGTTGTTAAGGTTGAGGTCTTCAGCACGACAGGTAATATCTTCAATCTTGGTCGGTATGATGCCAAGGGTTTTGCTAAAGTCTCGGTAAGCACGCATACCCCAAGCGACTGCATTGCCAGAGGCATCTGTAGCGGCATAGAACTCGCCACCACGGTAGTAGTCAGGAATCACAGAAACAGAGACAGGTTGATTCACCACAGGTTTACCAGTGCTGTTAACCACATAAATAGAGCCATTCATGATGTAGTATACTTGATCATCGCTTGAGGCAACTTTATCAGAGAAGCTTACCCCAATCGATGCGGCTTGATTTTGTACCGTGAGTGTTTTGGTAGCAGTTTTTGGCGAGTTAATCAGCATATCAGTATTGCCAACGCGTACGGCTTTGACATCACTCTTGATTTGTACGGCATCGACTGCGGTGGGCACTTTACCTGCATAGTAGCGGATAGTTGCAAGACCAGTTTCATCAGTGAGCACGTAGGCATTACTAATTCTGCCGCCTGAAGCATCTTTGACAAGTGAGAACTCAACAATCGCGTTTTTGATAGGACGATCTAGGCTATCTTTGACGGTTGCTGTAACTTTGGCTTCACCATTGGTATTAACAATCGTGATGTCAGAGTTTAAGAAGAATTTATCTACGTTTCTGGAAATAAAGCTAATATTATCACTGAGTAATGGCTTAGCTTGTTCATCTTCAACTGTCAATACTGCATTACCTGGGACACCTGAGGTAAGGTTGAACACAGCTTTCCCATCACTGACATCCGCTGATATACGCGTACCTGTCTGACTACCAACAGTGAGTTGTCCTTTGGTGGTTGATAAATATACTTTAGTAATGCCAGCAACTTTTGGGGTATTGACAGTAATCGTATAAGGCTGATCAACCAATGCTTCATTATCGACTGTATTAATCCCATTTTGGCTAACAGTGATGGTGGTGGTATTTGGAGTAAGCTTGGTCAAAGTATAAAGATTGCTAAATACTTGATAACTCGCTGGGTTAGCTTGATTACTTACACGAACTGCTAAGTTGATTTTACCACTGGCATCGGCGCCTAACTGCGAAACAGTCTTGGTAACACTATAGGTACCTGCCGCATTGGTAACGGCTGTCTCAATAACAGTCGTTGGGTCATCTTTGTTAAACAATTCGATGGTGGTATTAGCGATGGCTTTTTGGGTGCCATCAAGTAGCGTGCCTGTCAGTGTCACATTGTCAGTTGGCAATACAGAGGTTTGCGAAGCAGTAGCATTTTGAATCACTGTACCTGATACTGCAATATCTAGTGTCTGCTCTTCGGCTTGGTAATTGCCATCATTGACAATTACTTTTACTTTAGCATCATGGTTAAGTCTGGATAACAAGCCTATATCGCTTTGTTTAAGTGTGACAACGACATTGCCGCTGCTATCAGTAGTTAAGGATGACGTTTTATCAAAAGATAAACCATAGCTAACACCGTTATCCAAGATTTGTAGATATACAGGAACATTCGCTTTGATACCACCTTTAGTATCAGTGACATGAATCGTTAGAGTCATTTCATCACTGCCAGTAGTCAAGCTATCTTTTGACTTGTTGACAAAGAATTGATAAGCAGGGGTATTGGCATTGCTTGTTGCGCTGCGGACGGTAGTAGTACCCACAGACACACCAGATTGGGCAGTGACGACTAAACCATTTTGTAAAGCAGTCGTTGCCTTGGTAATGTCCTTGATTTCAACTTCAATGGTTGCTTCACCATTGGCGTTGGTATTGACAACTGCACCTGTGTTATTGACCAAGCCAGAATCCGTTGGGACTTTGAAGCTGACTTGCGCATTTGGCACGACAGCCCCATTTTTATCCATCGCAAGTGCTGTGACTTTGACTTTTGAGCCAAAAGCCAATTGAATTGCTGAATCACTGGTTAATAGTAATGTATTGACGCTATTTGCCGTAATGGCTCCTTGGGTTCTTAAGGTTACCGTTGAGCTAGTGATAGCACCGGCAGTTGCTTTAAATGATAGACCACTAGTTTGTAGATAATATTTTTGATCTGGGGTAAGCGCACCGACTTTGAAGGTTAATACCGCTTCACCATTGGCATCGGTGGTTGCCTGAAGAGGGGTGGTATTAGTTATACCCGTTGCAGTTGCCGAATCCAATAGCGTAAAGCTGACAGGCATGTTCGCTAAGCTAACGTTATTTGTATCTCTTACTTGCGCGGTTACATTGATGGTGTCGCCAGTGTTGGTTGTCAATGTGTCCTTGTCTGTAACTAAATTAACTTTAGCGATATCTGCAACAGTTGCTACTTTAATAGATTTTAAAGTAACGGCAGTAGCGGTCTTAGCGTTTGAAGATGCATTTACCGTAAAGCCTTCAGCTAGTTTAGCTTTTTGGGCTGTGGTCAAAGAAGCGTTGACAGCAAAAGTCATCACTGCTTGGCCTGAACCATTCGTATTAGGAGAAGAACTGGCTATGGTTAGTCCATAATCAGCGAGTGTGGGATAACTAAATGCGACAGGTGCATTGCTAACAGGTCTGCCATCTTTACCAAGCGTTGTTGCGGTTATACTAAACTGAGCGTTAGGCGCTAAAGAGATTGTATCAACGCTCGGGGTTAAGCTAATTGAGTTTACTAAACTTTCAGCTGTTTCATTTTTAGCCGTCAAGCTTGCTTGGGCAAATTTACCATTAGAAGATGCATTAACGGTGAAGCCTTCGATTAATTTAGCTTTTTGAGCAGTAGTCAGTGAGTTTACTGTGAAAGTAACAGTAGCTTGACCAGATCCATTCGTAGTTGCCGAAGAATTTGCTACCGTCAGTCCGTATTCTGCAAGTGTTGGATAAGTGAAGGCAATAGGCGCATTACCAATAGGTTTGTTGTCTTTATCATTAGTCGTTACAGTTAATGTGAATGTTGAACCAGTAGTTAAGGGAATAGAGTCCACATTAGGGGTTAGAATAATAGAGTTAACTAAGCTTTCAGCGGTAACCGAACCACTATTGGTATCAAGGTTATCAACACCTTTAAAGGTTGGTCTATTTGACGCTTTTAAATCAATATCTCTATCAATAAAGGCATCAACTTGGAAACCATTTTTTAGATCTTCTCTTTTATCTAAAGACATGACTTGCAAAGTAATTGTAGCAATACCTCTATCATCAGTATTTACAGTAGAGCCAGAAAGATTATAAATACCTAAACTTGGTAAATTTGATAAATCAAAAGTAACAGGTACATTTTTTAAAGCGCCGCCTTTACTGTCAGCGACAAATGCACTTACTGTAATTTGCGTACCTACCTCAAGTTTGAAGTTTGCATTGGAGGGAGAAAGCATAAGTGAACGGGCATCGTTAATAACATTAGTTATTTCAGTAGATATAGAGGGTGCAGCACCAGTTAAGCTAATTGTTCCATTCGTAATGGCTTGCTTGGTATTGGTTGGTTTCACACTAATTGAAAGTTTATCACTGTTTGCTTTTAAATAAGCGGTTGCTTTTGCCAAATCTTTAATTTGCAGTTCAATCGCTGCTTCACCATTGGCATTGGTGGTAATAGGTGTTGGTGTAATGACATAGATTCCGCTTGTCGCTGGGTCTGGAATGGTTGCATCGACAATTACACCTTCTACAGGTTTACCACTTTTTAACGCATTAGCAATAATTGTAAACTTTTCGTCTTGTTTAAGAATGAAAGTATCAAAAGATTTGGTGATAGTGATACTATCAACATCTTTAACATTAGTAGTGGGAGTTGTGGTACCCCCATTACTTTGACCTGGCTTCGAAGGCGGGGGCAATGTATCATTACCGCCACCACCGCCACAACCAGCGAGGGCAAGTGCGGTCGTCAATGCAGAGAGTTGAAAGGATTTGATTAGGTTGGTAGAGATAGCCATAAAGTTATCCTAGAGAAAGTAAGTAAGGCTGCTAAATAAATCGAGAGAGATAAATAGAATCAGAAAAAATTACCAATTTTTCGATGAGCAGAAAATGTTACTTGATTGATGCTAAAATATAATTTTTGATGCTATCTACTTTACTAAGTTTGCACAAAAGTTACAACAAATTCTAATCATAATTTGATGAATTTAATCGAATTGAAATTATAAATTATCAACAAGATTTCTAAATTGAAGGCTGTTTTTTTAGAGCAGGTGTAAAAAAGTTGTCACGAATCTACAATATTGCTAAAAATTAACTACTCATCCCAATGCCCAAAAATGTAAACTAAGTGATAAAGTATGCTGTCAAACAACCTTTCAACGCCTTGTAATATCATTGACCATATATCGCTATATCATTTTTGGGCAAACACTCTGCCGCCATTGCTACCGATAGTCGCAGATGGGTCACACGTATCAATTTGTTATCTAAAAAAAGTAGTGCCTGAGCTATCAAAAGTCGTGCTTTATCAGTTGTCGGCAAAAATTCAGCAAAATCCGTCGTTGACCCATCGAACTTTGCCGCAGGTAACAGATAAAAATAGTTTTATCCCCGAAATTTTCACTGGTTTAGTTACAAAAAATTTGACTGAAAACGGCATTAATTTTGTAACTCTAAAACAACTGTCTAAAAAAAGCCCATTAATTTTTGCGCAGTGGTTTGATGATGAAACCCAAAAAAACGTTATTGCCGGCGTGCTACTGGAAAAAACCCATCTGCCCTTAGATAAGCTGTTAACTATTTGGCAAACCATCACTGCATTGGCGTCGATAAATTTGGCAGATATAATAAGTTTGCTACAAAACACCATAGACTCAGCGCAGATTACTGAGTGGCTTGTGATGCAGCCGGTTTTTTTTATGTCGCCAGAAGATACGGGGCTGATAAATGCACTGGGTTTTAGGCGTGCTGTCAGTTTTCAAGCAGTACAACAACAGCAATTAAAATGGTCAAAAATTCAAAATGTTGCGGACTTGCCTGCCTATCAACAGCATATTGTCCAGCAAATGACTATTTATAAAGCGTCCAATTTTTTTAACATTGCACCAATAACCATCCCGCAGGCTCACTTTAATCAACAGGTGATTTCAAAAGGCAATCGTCAAATAAGTAAAGCGGTGACGTCAAACGCACAAACAGCCAGCAGTATTTTTGCCAAACCGCAAGTTCGCAAACCCGCTGATTGGATAGATAAGCTACAAAAAAATTGGATTGCGACCGCCACCGTATTATCTGTCACCGTTTTTGGCGGGGCAGGCGCGTTGGTGAGCGTCAAAGATAAGCCCGCCGCCACCCAACCCTCAGCAAAAATGTCAGTGGCACATCCGGTTTATCACGATGTGGCGATAGTAAAAGTCGCCTCTGTAGCGGCTAAGACTAATCCGATTACAATGACTGAGCGTGGCAAAAAAGCAGCTATCTCTGAACTACAAGAGAATAATAAACCACGAGATAATCACAAATCACAAGATAATAAGCATTCAGCGCAAGCTGAAAAAGCACGAGATACGAAAAAATCCGACACAAAGCAGCCTAACAAAGAGCGCAAAAAAACAACTAGCCCTGATTTTGGCAATGACTCTAACCTTGATTCTAGCCCTAACTCTAGAAATAATGCTAAAACAGATAACAAAAAAGCTAACTTAATGACCAAAGGCGACAAGAAACCCTCTGAAAAAGCTGCTAGCGCCAGCAAAAAATCAGCTGCTAACGATAAAACTGTAAAACAAAAATCGCCACAAAAAGCGCAGAAAGCCTCATCAACAACAACCGCCACTGACAAAAAATCCGCTAAAAAGCCTGACAAAAAAGCAAATAACACGATGGATAATAAGGCAGATGACAAAGCGAATAACAAAGTAAACAATAACGCGAATAAAAAACCTAGCAATAAATCCAAAACCCATTAATACCGGCATAAAAACTAACTGGCATAAAAACGACATAAACTGACGTATTATTTGTCAGATTACTTGGCTTACGAATATTTTCATGTCGTTTTTTGCCTAAAACTGCTATGATGCACAAGTTTTTCAACGCTTCAGTTATCGGTTTTTGACGTTGTTTTTTAAGGCACTCTCAAAACTGTTCGAGGAAATCATGAGCGCAGCGACTGCATCTATCAATACTTTTACTATTACTGCCCCTGATGACTGGCATATTCATTTACGGGACGGGCAGGCGCTTGCCACGACGGTGCCACATGCTGCGGCCAATTTTCGCCGCGCCATTTGTATGCCAAATTTGGTGCCGCCCGTCAAAACAGCCGCTGATGCTATCGCTTATCGTGAGCGTATTTTGGCGCGAGTGCCCAATGACAGTATCTCCCAGCAATTTGAGCCATTGATGACGCTTTACTTGACCGAGTCACTGACGGCAGAAGACATCGAAGCCGCCGTTAATTCAGGGGTAGTAAAAGCAGTCAAGTTATATCCTGCAGGTGCGACCACCAATTCTGCGGATGGCGTGAGCCATATCAATCATTGCACCGATGTATTTGCCAAGATGGAAGCGTTGGGTTTGCCGCTGTTGGTTCATGGCGAAGTGACGCACCATCATATTGATATTTTCGACCGTGAAAAACGCTTTATTGATGAAGTGATGGTCAATCTCATTGATAAATTTCCAAAATTAAAAATCGTCTTTGAGCATATCACCACCAGTGATGCCGCTGACTTTGTGTTGTCACAGGGCAAAAATGTCGCAGCGACGATTACCCCGCAGCATTTACTGTTTAATCGTAATCACCTGCTGGTGGGCGGGATTAAACCGCATTTTTATTGCTTGCCGATTTTAAAACGCCAAAGTCACCAAAAAGTATTACTTGATGTGGCAACCAGTGGTAATCCCAAATTCTTTATTGGCACTGACTCTGCGCCCCATGCGACGCATACCAAAGAAAATGCTTGCGGTTGTGCAGGCTGTTATAGCGCATCGATTGCGCTGCCCTTGTATGCGCAAGCCTTTGACAGCGTGGGCAAACTTGATAAGTTAGAAGGCTTTACCAGTATTCACGGGGCAAAATTTTATGGCTTACCTATCAATAGTGATAAAGTGACCTTGGTGCGTGAAGCCTGGCAAGTCCCCGAGCATTATCCTTATCTTGACGGTAAAGATTTGACCCCGCTGATGGCTGGGCAAACGCTGGACTGGAAAGTGATGCCATTTAATTTAGCAGTATGATTGTTCACCCTTTATTTTTCTGTTTTTTTTCCGCAAGGTAACGTATGACCGCCACAACTGAACCCATGACTATTGCCAACCGTTTTCGCAATTACTTGCCCGTGGTGGTGGATGTAGAGACAGCAGGGTTCAATCCAAAAACCGATGCCTTGCTTGAGATTGCCTGTATTCCAATTTTGATGGATGATACCGGGCGTTTTTACCCAGGTGAGGCGGTCAATGCCCATATTGAGCCGTTTGAAGGGGCAAATCTTGAAGCGCGTGCCCTGCAATTCACCGGCATCAATCCCCACAGCCCGATGCGAAAAGCCATTGCCGAAGATGAAAAAACCGCCATTCGCCGTATTTTTAAATATTTAAAAACGGTGCGTCAATCGACCCAATGTACCAAATGTATTTTGGTGGGGCATAATGCGCATTTTGACTTGGGCTTTTTAAATGCTTTAATTGAGCGTACCAATAGCAAAAATCAAAGCCAATTTCACCAGTTCTCCGTGTTAGATACCGTCACCTTATCCGCGCTTGCGTTTGGGCAAACGGTACTGGCGAGAGCGTGCAAACTCGCTGGACTAGAATTTGATGGTAATGAAGCGCATTCTGCCTTATATGACACCCAAAAAACGGCTGAATTGTTTTGTTATATCTTAAACAATTATCCGCTGCTGACGCCAAACTTAGCGAGCGATGAGCCTAATGATGAGGAGCGTGATGAGCGTCAGCATAGCGATGATGAGGGTGCACTAGTGTCATCTGATGACCCAAATGATGGCTAAATTTTTTGGTAGTGATTTGGATGTATAACCTTAATTTAACATACAAATCACAGCATTCATCCAAATCTTTAAACTTTAACTGCCACAAATATCAGTATCATGAATATAATCAGCGCCGCAGTCGCAAGCGTCATTTTTTTGCCATAGCTAGTATCCTCGCGTTGGGTTTGCTTGAGTAATGACAGGGTGGCAATACCTTGTGAAATTCGTATGGCATCAGGGTGACCATGTGCCGCAGCCAGCTCTAGCCAGTATTTGCCCATCTCTCTATCTTGCTCGACCCCATGTCCTGCATAGTAGAGTTTACTGAGTAATTTCTCCGCGCGATTGTCTTGTTGCGAGGCTGCTTGTTGCAACAATAGCAAAGCTTGTTGGGAGTTTTGAGAAATCTTGAGTAAGTGATTGCCTTCAAATAGCCACAGCGCTCGACGCAGCAATGCATCAGCAAGACCATTCTCGGCAAATTCATCAATTAATTGTACGGCTTTTGCCAAATTGTCTGCTGATATAGTGTTTTCGACTATATTTTCTGCTGCTACATTGTCTTCGAGTACATTATTTTCTAATGCATTGATTTCTAATAAATTATTTTCCGATGCATTGCCACTTGATTGCGCTGTTTGAATCAGTGCAACCGCTTTTTCATACATTGTTCGGCTTTGTTCTGCCATGTCTGAATCAAGCCATTGAATGGTCTGCAAATCCTGTGTAAGCTCGCCAAAAATCGCATGTTTATTGACCACTGCCTGTGATTCGGCAATGGATTTACGCTGATTGAGCAGTCCTTCATGCAGTGTGGGATTGAGTAGCGCGGCTTCAACTTCTGCCTTATAGCGGGCGATTTCATGTGCTTGGCGTTGCTGTTCTTGTTGTTGTTTTTGCTGTTCAATCTGTTTGGCTTGGGCCCTTGCTTGCGCAATGATTTGGCGATTTAAGCGTGTTTTTAATGGGATTTTGCTGGTTAGCGATTGAGAAGTAAGGGGGTTGTTGAGCGAAGTGGGCGGCATAGATGACGCCGTTTGTTGAGCCATGTGCACAGGTTTATCAGTAGCAGGGGTGACATTCTCTGATACCGCTTCATGATAATTGCGCTTATCCATCATATTGGGTGCATCAATCACCGGGGTGATTTGCATCACTGTTTGGCTAAAATCTGGCACCTCGGTAAAGTCAAACCGATAAATTTGCGGCAATACCACGCCGTCATCGGCAGCCATCTCATTGGGATATTTACGATCAATCAGCGGATTGTCTTCATCGGTGATAAATTTGGGATGAGAGAAGCGAGATGCAATCATGGTGTTGGATAAATGTTGATAGTGATGTCATTATAGAGGACAAATAAGCGAAAGTAAAAAAGCCAAAATCATAAAAAAACCATAAAAAAGGACAGCATCACTGTCCTTTATTATTGTCTTTTTCCACTGTCCTTTTAATGGCAATTTAACGCTGACTTGATTGTAATAGCGCTGTTATTTTGCAGGTGTTATTGGGCAATGGTTACAGGCGTTTTTGATTGTAATTCTTCAAACGTGACACCGTCTGCCAGTTCAACCAGTTTTAAACCGTTATCGGTCACATCCATGATGGCTAAATCAGAGATGATACGATTCACCACTTTTTTGCCTGTCAGGGGGAGCGTACATTCAGCCAATATTTTTGGCTCACCATGTTTGTTGGTATGTTCCATCAATACAATGACGCGTTGAACGCCTGCGACCAAGTCCATGGCGCCGCCCATGCCTTTAACCATCTTGCCAGGAATCATCCAATTGGCAAGATCGCCACTGTCTGAAACTTCCATCGCCCCTAAGATGGCAAGGTTGACTTTGCCGCCACGAATCATGGCAAATGATTGTGAGCTTGAAAAAAAGCTCGCACCAGTCGCTGTGGTGACGGTTTGCTTGCCCGCATTGATTAAATCTGGGTCAACTTTATCGGGTGTTGGGAATTCATCAATCCCAAGCAGCCCATTTTCTGATTGTAGCCAAACGTTGACGCCTTCTGGAATATAGTTCGCCACTAAGGTTGGTAAACCGATACCTAGATTGACATAAAAGCCGTCCTGTAGTTCTTTAGCGGCTCTTTGTGCCATTTGTTCACGAGTCCATGCCATGGTAATCTCCTTATATCCTAGTTTGTCTGTTCTTTGGTCGTCACTTTTTCGATGCGTTTTTCTGGGTTGGCATTGACCACGATGCGATGCACATAAATACCCGGCAAATGAATTTGGTCAGGGTCTAGCTCACCAGTTTCCACCAATTGCTCAACTTCGACAATGGTAACTTTACCTGCAGTGGCGACATCTGGGTTAAAGTTACGCGCCGTTTTATTGAACATCAAGTTGCCCGCTTTATCGGCTTTTTGGGCTTTGACCAGTGCCACATCAGCGACTAATGAGCGCTCAAGGATATATTGACGACCGTCAAATTCACGCTCTTCTTTACCTTCAGCAATTTGGGTGCCTACGCCAGTGGCGGTAAAAAACGCAGGGATGCCCGCACCCCCTGCACGCAATTTTTCTGCCAGCGTCCCTTGTGGGGTCAATTCCACTTCCAATTCACCCGATAAAAACTGACGTTCGAATTCTTTGTTTTCACCCACATACGACGCAATCATTTTTTTGACTTGGCGAGTCTCTAGCAATAATCCTAAACCAAAACCATCGACACCAGCGTTATTGCTGATACAGGTCAAATCTTTAACGCCGCTATCTCGCAAGGCTTCAATCAAAGCTTCGGGAATACCACACAGACCAAAACCACCCACCGCAATCGTTTGTCCATCTTTGATGACGCCTTCAAGTGCCGCAGCTGCGCTGTCATATACTTTGCTGGTCATACATTCACTCCTTGTCGCTAACCAATGTTGTTAATATCATTTACCAAAAATAAAAATCACGCTCAAACCTAAGAATTCTAAAACGAAACAGATTGTATCATTATAGAATTTATATAACAAATTTTGTCTTAAGTAAATCACATTGCATGAATTTTTGCAAAAAGTAAACCCAGTTTTTCGCAAAAATAGGGGATAAAAAAAGGCATACTAGGGATGCCTTAAATTTATTAATGTTTAATAGTCAATTTTTTATCCATCTTCTAGTCATCATTGGCAGAGCGGGTGATGCGTTTGGCGTTCGAGTTGACCGTTTTGGCTTGTCCGTCAATGGTCGTGCCAAATTTACCGCCGTTGTTATTTTTGCCACCAAAGCCCCCAAATGGACTTTGTCCGCCCATACCGCCAAATGGATTTTGACCACCAAACGGGTTTTGTCCACCCATGCCGCCAAGACCCCCTAAGCCACCCATTTTTGAGGGATCCATACCGCCCATTTTGCTTGCCATCATTTGCATCAATTTTTCTGGGTTTTTAGTGGCATAGTCTTTGGCAAAGGCTTTAAACTTATTTTGTACCGCGGGTAATAACACAATAAGTGCCGCAATATCACTTAAAATACCTGGCAGTACCAACAAGATACCTGCCACCGCAAAAGCAATCGCTTTAACCACGGAATTTTCATTGGGACGCATGGCAGGGTTAAGCATGGCAGCTTGCGCTTGTCCAGCCATCGGTTTTAAGGTGGCTATGCCTTTTTTAATGAGTGCGGCACCCACAAAGCCAGCCACGACAAACCACAAAAACACCCACCAGCCACTGACAAATTGTGCGATTAGATACCAAACCAACATCTCAATAATCAACCAGACAATGGCAATCCCAGCTATATTTCCCATGAAAATACGATTCCTAAATTGTGAATAAACTATAAAGAACAAACGATGAATCATTAACCAATGCAATAATGATGGGGGTAATGCATAAAACTATCAAATAGTTTTTTGAAATTCAGCAATTTTTTCGTTAAATTTTTGATAAATGCTATAATTTGACTTCGTTTTTAGCTTCGATATTTTTAGCTTTGACTGCATTTTTAGCAAAATTGTTTTGTGGGTATCTTTTTTTGTACGAGCATCTTTTATGAGTATCTTTATTGGTATTGACCCAGGCTCACGTCTGACAGGCTATGGCATCATTCGGTTGAGCGGGGATAAACTTGAACATTTGGATGCAGGCACGATTCATGCTTACAGCCAAGGGGAAACCATGCCCGAGCGGCTCAAGCGGATATTTGATGGGATTAGCCGTATCGTTGAGCATTATCAAAAATACACCAATGAACCCATGACCGCTGCCATCGAGCAAGTATTTATGGCATCAAACCCCGATACCGCGCTCAAGCTTGGGCAGGCGCGGGGTGCAGCGATTGCCGCTATGGTTGCTAAAGATTTGCAAGTAGCTGAATATACCGCACGGCAAATCAAACAAGCGGTATGTGGCTATGGCGCGGCAGACAAAGAGCAGATTCAGCTTATGGTGATGCGCTTGTTGAGCCTTGAGATACAGCCGCAAGCGGATGCGGCAGATGGCTTGGCGTGTGCGATTTGTCATGCCTATCATAGTCAGACACTGAATAAATTGCTCAGTGGGGCAGCGGTAATCGCTGGTCAAAGCGCAGGTGGACGCTCAAAGAAAAAAGGGCGCTGGCGCTTGACCGAAGTTGATTTGGGTAATTTAAGTTAAAAGGCAGAGGGTAAACGAATCTCAAGAAAATTTTTATATCCAACAAGGCTTTTGACGGGTTTAGACTTCTTTGTCAGCACAAAAATCGCTACAATGGCATCTTTTGAAAATTGAACACAAGAAGTACCTCATGAGCCAACTAGCTACTGCAACTTTATTGATTAAATGCCAAGACCGCGCAGGTATTGTGCAAGCTGTATCCGAATTTTTTTATCGTTATGGCGCCAATATTATCAGCCTTGACCAATACTCGACTGAGCCCGAAGGCGGTCAATATTTTATGCGCCTTGAAATGGCTATCAATGATTTAGACAATATCATCGACAACATGAAAGGCAGTTTTGAGCATACCGTCGCTCGCATCTATCAAATGGAATGGAAACTATTTGATAATAGTAAACGTAAAAAAGTGGCGATTTTGGTGTCCAAATATGACCATGCGCTACTTGATTTGCTGTGGCGCTGGCAACAAGGGCAACTAGATTGTGAGATTACCTGTGTCGTCAGTAATCACCATGATTTGCGCCAAGCGGTAGAAAATTTTGGTGTGCCATTTCATCAAGTGACTGTAAGCAAAGACAACAAAGTACAAGCAGAAGCCGAGATTCAAGCGCTGGTAAAAGACTGTGATTTGTTGGTGCTGGCGCGCTATATGCAGATTTTGTCCGCTGAATTTACCGCCGCTTGGCACATGAAAATTATCAATATTCACCACTCATTCTTGCCAGCCTTTGTCGGTGCTGATCCATACCGCCAAGCGTATGAAAAAGGCGTCAAACTGATTGGCGCCACCGCGCATTATGTCACAGCTGACCTTGACCAAGGACCGATTATTGAGCAAGACGTGCACCGTGTCAGCCATCGCCACCATGTGGCAGAATTGCGGGCGATTGGACAAGATGTCGAGCGTAGCGTGCTGACCCGTGCCGTGCGTTGGCATCTACAAAACCGTGTGATTGTCACAGGCAATAAAACGGTGGTATTTAACTAATTTTTCATCTGTTATGTGTTGTCATTGCAGCTTATCTTGTTATTAGGGCGTAGTTTTTACGCCCCTCTTCCGACTATAAAAATAATCTACCTGTGGTAGTCCTATGCCGTTATCAAAGTCGCCAGCGCCACGATCCAACACTCGTATGACCCACTATAAAACCTTGGGCTTACTGCTCACCTTATACTTGGCTCAAGGCTTGCCCGCAGGATTTATCACCCAAGCCTTGCCAGCGATTTTACGTGAATACAAAGTCTCACTGGTTGCCATTGGTTGGTCGGGGCTGATTTTGGTACCTTGGGGGCTTAAATTCCTGTGGGCTACTGTCGTGGACGGCTATTATTCACAGAAAATCGGACGCGCCAAAAGCTGGATTTTGCCGATGCAAGGGCTATCGATTGTCATACTGATTGCGGTGGCATTTTTTGAACCGCATAATTTGGCACAAACCAGTTCGGTGATGACATTGTATGGGATGTTATTTACCTTAAGCCTCATTGGGGCGACACACGATGTGGCGACCGATGGGCTAGCAACCCGTTTGCTTAAAGCGGCTATGGCGCCCAAAGAACCGCTGACCCATGATATGCCTGTGCCTAATCTTGATTCGGTGAATCAAACGACCAATCACCATCATCGCCAAAGCCAAGGCAATGCCGTACAAGTCATCGGCTATCGGCTGGGGCTGATTATCGGTGGCGGTGTTTTACTGATGCTGTTAGAACAATGGGGCTGGCGTAATAGTTTTCTTGCCATGGCGGCTTTGGTGGCAATGAATACCGTGCCCATTGTGTTTTTTAAAGAGCACGCCAACACCTCGGTTATACCTTCCAAAAAACAAGTACAGGCAGAAAAATCTGGCAGTTTTAAGGCACTAAAAAATTACCTGAGCCACCATTATCAATATTTTTGGTCATCGCGGGAGATGCTGGCTTGGCTAGGGGTGTTATTGACCTATAAAATTGCTGATGGCATTTCAAGCGGTATGGTCAAACCGATGATGGTTGATGTTGGACTCAACTTGCAGCAAATTGGCTTTTGGGCAACTATTTTGGGCTCGGCTGCCTCAGTCGCTGGGGCAGGGGTCGCCACAATTTTGATGAAACGACTCACTCGCTTTACGTCACTGCTATATTTTAATCTTGCTCAAGCGCTGACCACAGGGTTGTATGGGTTGGTAGCTTATGGGTTTTATCATCAGTTACTGACTGATTTTTTGTGGCTCTATGTCGTCAATGCACTGGAGCATTTTTGTGCATCGTTGGCGCTGATTGCGATGCTCACCACCATTATGCATTATTCACGCCCTGCCAATGCAGGGAGTGATTTTACCGTGCAGGTTTGTCTGTTGACGGTGTTGGGCGGCTCAGCGCATTTTGCCAGCGGCTATATGGCGCATTTTTTGGGCTATCAATGGCATTTTTTGGTGAGTATGTTGATTGGTTTTGTCTGCCTTGTACCAATAATTTACTGGCATAAATTAAAAAATAATGAGAAATAATTTCATTTTTAATTGATTTTTGATATTT
The DNA here is from genome assembly GCF_032004885.1 of Moraxella sp. CTOTU47579. Classification (NCBI taxonomy): domain Bacteria; kingdom Pseudomonadati; phylum Pseudomonadota; class Gammaproteobacteria; order Moraxellales; family Moraxellaceae; genus Moraxella; species Moraxella sp. CTOTU47579. Next base: position 165,900 of record NZ_DALZOJ010000003.1, on the reverse strand, counting down.
TTGCCCATATTATCTATTTATATGATAAATTAGAAAATATAGATAGAGCGGAGGGGATATGGCGAAAACATTTTGGCTGAACCAAAAATTTAATATCAATTTACCCATTTGGACGTTATTGTCGCCAAGTATCGCCGCTTTAGTGCTGGCGGTGCATTTGATTTGGCATCCCTCGGGCATCATCATGAATACCGTGACGGCGATTTTTTTGATGGGGTCAGTTTTTGCTGCTGTGCATCACGCTGAGGTGATTGCTCACAAAGTGGGTGAGCCTTTTGGTACGTTGGTTTTGGCGTTGGCGGTCACTGTAATTGAAGTGGCACTTATTTTGGCACTCATGAGTAGTAGTACACCCACCGATGCGGCGGTGCTTGCCCGTGATACGGTATTTGCAGCAGTGATGCTGATTTGTAACGGGATTATTGGTATTTGCCTGTTAATTGGTGGTATCAAAAATTATGTACAGCGTTATAGTTTGCATGGCAGTAAAGCGGCAATTAGTGTGTTATTGGCGATTGCATTAATCGTATTTATTTTACCCAATTTTACCACCTCTGCTGCAGGCGGTTTCATGATTGGCGCTCAGCTGCTGTTTGTAGCGATTTGCTGTTTGATTTTGTATGCCGCATTTATCTTTACCCAAACCATTCGTCACCGTGATTATTTTATTGCCGACGGTGTAGATGATCAGCATCACAGTGATAATACGCTAACCACGGCGATGAGTGTGGGATTTTTGTTTTTCAGTTTGGTGACGGTCGTGGGTCTTGCTAAGATGTTGTCGCCTGCGATGGAAGCGGCGCTGCTCGCGATGGGTATGCCAAAAATCGTGTTAGGGATTATCATTGCTGCCTTGGTACTGTTGCCTGAATCTATTGCCGCGTTAAAAGCTGCCTACAACGACCAGCTGCAAAACAGTTTAAATTTGGGGCTCGGCTCGGCTTTGGCGTCTATTTCGTTGACAATTCCTGTTATCGCGCTTTATTCAATCTTCACAGCAACGCCCGTCATGTTTGGGTTGTCTGCTAAAGAAGGGGTAATGCTAGTCATTACGCTCATGATAACCATCAATACTTTAAGTACCGGGCGCACCACTTTTTTACATGGCATTATCCATTTGGTCATGTTAGCCACTTTTGTGTTTTTCTCCATTATCCCCTAATGGTACAAATTGCATAGAAAATAGGCGTAATAAATGACGTAATAAATGAAAGGATACTTGCAATCAGTAACATTCCTTTACTAAATACTTATGCTCATCGATTTAAGTTTTTGCTAATCTAGAGAGCAACTAGAATAGCGTCATAATTAACACGATTATCATTGTAGTGATTTGAGGTCGTTCTAGTCATTTGAGGTGTTGAAACGATCATTTAATAGTTTCAACAAACCATACATTAAAAATCGTGCATTAAAATATTAAAACATAAGGAAAAACAAATGGGACTATTTAGTTTTGCAAAAGACATCGGTGATAAAATCTTTCATCGTAATAAATCAGTTGATACTGCGGCTCCCGCATCAAATGTCGCACCAACCGCAGCGCCTGCCGCCTCTACTGAGCCATCTGCACAAGAGATTGCGAACTTATTGATTCAGCGCATCCAACAAAATGCCAAAATTGACAATTTATCAGTCAACTATGACGGTAACACGGACAAAGTAACCATTAATGGCTCTGCCGCCAATCAAGCAGAGCGTGAAAAAGCCATTCTAGCGGCAGGTAATGTACAGTATGTTGCACAAGTGGAAGACAACATCACGGTTGCAACGCAAGAGCCAGAATCTCGTATGTACACAGTGAAATCAGGTGATACGCTGTCAAAAATTTCAAAAGAAGTATATGGCGATACCAACCAATACAACAAAATCTTTGAAGCCAACAAACCATTACTATCTGACCCAAATAAAATCTATCCAGGTCAAGTACTTCGTATTCCAGCTTAATTTTTACCTTAAGACTTGTAAACAACCAGTGACCCCTGTCGCTGGTTTTTTTATAAAAAAATTTGCATATCGACAAATAAAGTTTTATAGTATGTCGCTGATTCATTAGTTTTGATAACATATCAAACTGTGAATGCAATCAAATTTTTATTTCCGCTCTGTTTTGGCATTCTGATGTTAGTACCATCGCCAAAACCGCCACCCTAGCAAAAGGGAAAAAGGAGACACATGATGTCCGTACTTACTCACAACGTAAAACGTCTAAACAACACTGTTGATGTGTCTACCGCCTGTTTTAACTAATTAAAATTTGGTTTTTTAACAGCGTATATGCCATACGCCCCTCCATTTACCGATTTTGATTTACCAAACCCAAAGCGTCACCATCAATAGTAACTGACGGATAATAAAGCGAATTTTGGCTTTTGATTATGTTTGTTGTGATGGTAACGATTTGGGTTTTTTGTTGTCTAAAATTTCCCTGTTTTCTTATGCCATAGCAATCGTCGGATAGCTAAAACGCACCCTGCGATAACAAAACTTTTTCAGAGCAGTTAGTGTTTCAAACGCATTTATGTGTGTCAGTCTTGTTTGCCAGTCGTGTTAAACGATTGGACGGTGTTTTATTATTTAAATTTACTTATCAAAGTTATTTTAAAAAATTTTGATTATCATTTATTGGTCTAAATTTGCTACGCTAAAAATGTTAAGGGCAAGTGAATTTAGCATTAAAACAGAAAAAATATATGAGTATTCAATTAGTATTAAATAAATCTGCGCAACATGGCGTACCTGTCAAAGTATTTACCAAAGATATTGAACGAGAAGCCATCCAGCAGTTACGTAATCTTGCCCAGCTTGAATTTGTCCATCACCATATTGCGGTAATGCCTGATGTGCATGTGGGCAAGGGTGCGACTGTGGGTAGTGTGATTCCGACTAAAGATGCGATTATTCCTGCGGCGGTGGGTGTGGATATCGGCTGCGGCATGAACGCGGTGCGACTGTCGCTCAAAGCCCACCAATTGCCCGATAATCTAGCTAAAATCCGTGCAGCGATTGAAGCCAAAGTTCCTGTCGGTTTTAACCAGCACCAAGCCATCACGGTGAAAATGACTACGCTTGACCCACTTGCCAAACGCTTAAAGCGCATCACCGATAAGCACAAGGGGCTGCTCAAAATGCTGCGCAACTTTGAGCGAACTTGGGCAAAGCAGCTCGGTACGCTGGGCGGTGGCAATCATTTTATTGAGCTGTGTATCGATGAAAATGAGGATGTTTGGGTGATGCTGCATTCGGGCAGTCGCGGCATTGGCAACTGTATTGGCGAGTATTTTATTACCCTTGCCAAAAAGGAACAGCAAAGCCGCTTTGGGCATGTGCCTGACCGTGATTTGGCGTATTTTGCCCAAGGCTCCCATAGTTTTGACGATTACCTTGAGGCGGTGCAGTGGGGGCAGGATTATGCGTTAGAGAATCGCCGTGAAATGATGCGGCTGATTATCAATGTGCTACAGCGTGAACTGCCACATTTTACCCTGACCAAAGAGGCGATTAATTGCCATCACAATTATGTCAGCCAAGAACATCACTACGGTGAGGACGTGTACGTCACCCGTAAAGGGGCAATTTCTGCTTTCGAGGGTGAGCTTGGTATTATACCTGGCTCGATGGGGGCAAAATCCTATATCGTCAAAGGCAAGGGCAATAGCGAGGCGTTGTGTTCGTGTTCACATGGGGCAGGGCGACGCATGAGCCGTGGCAAAGCGATTCGGCATTTTAACCTTGATGACCTAAAAGCACAAACGGCGGGCGTGGAGTGCCGCAAAGACAAGGGCGTAATGGATGAAATTCCAGAGGCGTATAAAGATATTGATGAGGTAATGGCGAATCAGTCGGCGCTTGTCGAAGTCGTCCATACGCTCAAACAAGTGATGTGTATTAAAGGATAAACCATGAAAAACCAAAAACAATTAATTAAATTGGGCGAGCGATTGGAGAAAAATCCGTCAATCGTTCAATCCAATTTGGCTGTTAAACCCCGTAATTACTTGGCGTTAAATCCGCTTTTACAAAAAGGCGGACTGCATGAAAAAGATGATGTCGAAATCGCCCGTAAGAAACAACGCAGACAGACCAAGCAGGATTTGCGAAAACAAGTTTGGCGACAGGAATCGTAATAACAAAACACCCCAGATTTTGGGGTGTTTATTTGACGCCCATACAATATAAACTTATTCAAATACCACGTCTGCGCCATCGGCTATCGTGCCATACAGACTTAGGGCATCCCAATTGGTCAAACGCACACAACCGTGTGATTTTTGTGCGCTGATTAACTCAGGCTCAGGCGAGCCATGAATACCATAGCTCCGTTTTGATAACCCAATCCAAGCGCGCCCCACAGGATTGTTGGGTCCTGGTGGTAGCCACTTTTCTTTGGAAGAAAAATCAGTATTATAGGTGGGATTTAATACCCGATTTTTAACTTTTAAACTGCCAGACGGTGAGGGGGTGTAGTTCGAACCCACGGTTGTTGGGTAGCTTGCAACAAGCTCACCACTAGCGGCATAGGCGTATAGAATGTTTTTCTTTTTATCACTCACAACCTTGGTCACTTCCGTCATATTGGGCTGATAAGGATTGTACACGGTGATAACGTTACCTGCTTTGAGTGGCGTGGTGGGGTTTAATCGACTCACCAGTTTTTGGCTCATATGGAACTTTTCAGCTACTGCTTCACGCGCTGATTTGTATTGCATGTCTTTGGGCGCTTTGGTGATAACCAAATCATCGCGCGTTAGCTGATAATTGATAAAAATCGGCTGCTTATTTAAAGTCTCGTTGCTGGTTAACGCTGACCAAGTGGCTTCATCCATCGTGGTGGTTACGGGCAGATTGTGCTTTTGCTGAAAAATCTGCATCGCTTTGATGGTGTTTTTATTCATTATCCCAGTCAGCGCCCCCACACTATGCCCATGCCAGTTAAGCAGTGCTTGGGTCTTAAATACCAGCAGTTCATCAGGCTTAATGAACACTTGTTTTGATGGTAACGTGTCTTTGTCAGCCACGGATGACGGATTGTCATTAGCCGATTGTTTGAGTGCAGAGTAGTCAATAGTTGATTGAAAACCTGGCGTAGATTGGGTCGCTGAAGCAGATGCGGTTGATGCGGCTTGTGACGCGACTACCGCAGAGGCAGGCATGGCTTTTAATTCAATTGCGCCTGTGGGTGACCAACTCACTTGGTTTACTTGCTGGGCAACCATCGGTAAATTATCAGTGGTATAGGCAATCTCTGGCAAGGCTTGTTTCAGTCGTTGCTGCACCAAGCTTGCGCCAATAAACTGTTGACTGACATTGGCTTTTAGCGTTGGGGCAGGCGAAGAGGCAGCGACACTTGCGGTTGTGCTGGCTGTAGTACTAGCTGTAGTACTTGCTGTCGCAACTGTGGGTACATCCATCGCTTGATTGGGTGACTGTTGACAGGCAGATAAACTGATAGCAAGCAGTAGGCTTGTAAAGCAAGGTAAGATTTTATGATAAGAAGACATAGTCATTGAATTTTAAGAAAAATTTAGCAAGTGAGGATGGAAGGTCATCGAGGTTTTAGAGAAACGATAATGGCATACTATAGCAAAACTGGTTTCAAGATAAGCAGGATTTTACAAATTTTTCAAAAAAATGTTGGCAAAAAATGCTATAAAAAAAGGCAGGTTAGACCAGCTAACACTACCTTTAATGCAGGGTAAAAATTAGGGTAATCAAAGATTATAAGTTAGCGATGACCGCATCACCCATCTCTGAGCAAGAAACCAGCGTGGTGCCTTGTTCAAAGATATCGCCTGTGCGTAACCCTTGTTGCAATACTTTTTGCACTGCTTGCTCAACCTGTGTGGCACGGGCTTCATCATTGAGGCTATAGCGTAACAGCATCGCCAATGACAAAATGGTTGCCAACGGGTTGGCTTTATTTTGACCTGCGATATCAGGGGCAGAACCATGCGATGGTTCATATAGCCCTTTGCCTGTGTCATTTAAGCTTGCTGATGGTAGCATACCAATAGAGCCAGTCAGCATTGAGGCTTGATCTGATAAAATATCGCCAAAAATATTGCCGGTGGCAATCACATCAAACTGTTTTGGGGCTTTGACCAGCTGCATCGCTGCATTGTCGACATACATGTGAGTCAATTCAACATCTGGGTATTCGGCAGCCACTTCAGTGAAAATCTGCTTCCAAAACTCTGTGGTCTCAAGCACGTTGGCTTTATCAACTGAACAGAGTTTTTTACCGCGTTTTTGCGCCGCTTCAAAGGCGACTTTGGCGATACGGCGAATTTCTGATTCGCTGTATTTCATGGTGTTGTAGCCTTCTTTCTCGCCGTTTTCAAGCGTGCGAATACCGCGTGGTTCACCAAAATAAATATCGCCGGTGAGCTCACGGACAATCAAAATATCTAAGCCAGATACCACCTCAGGTTTTAAAGTTGAGGCATTGGCAAGCTCTGGATAAAGAATGGCTGGGCGAAGATTGGCAAATAGATTTAAGTCTTTACGAATCGCCAGTAATCCACGCTCTGGGCGCACTGAGCGTTCAAGGTTATCATACTGTGGGCCACCGACAGCACCGAGCAATACTGCATCAGCCTTGCGGCACAGAGTTTGGGTAGCTTCTGGATAGGGTGAGCCATGCGCATCATACGCTGAACCACCTAACAGCCCATACTCATAATGAGCGTCTAATCCTTGCTCGATTAATTTGTCCAATACTTTGACAGCTTGTCCAATGATTTCAGGACCAATACCATCACCTTGTAATACGGCAATTTGTTTTGTCATGTTACTTCCTTCACGTTAATCCACAACTTTTTGCTGACAACGCAGCTTTTAAAATTTTGTTAGTTTCTAAAAAATAATTGAATCAGGCGTTATTGAATGACGCTTTTTTGAGAGGCGCTTTTGCGTGAGGCTTTAAGGTGCATCTATAAAGCCACCTTTACAAATTCATTCGATAAAGCGCCTTGCTGATTGGGTTTTTTACACCATTGATTGGTAAGTTTGGCATTTTCATACAAATCAATACACAGGGGCGTTGGGGCAGATTGTGCTAGTAAACTATAATCGGTCTTTTGAATTTGGCGGTAGGCTTTAAGCTCATAGCGTTTACCGCTTTCAAAACGATGGATAAAACTAAAACTTTCAACCGTCGTCAAGTCCTCATCCAAATAAAAACGGGTGGCAACCATGTGCTGACCACTGGGAAAACTTACCAAGTAATTTGGTATAGTAGACTTGCTCTGCGGCTTACTCATCAAAGGTGTGACGGTCACTGGGCTGGTCATTGAGCTATGGTTGCCAAGTGTAGCGCTCGGGGTGTGAGTCGATTGATTAATAACTGACAACGTGCCAATACGATTGATTTCACAGGCATAAATACCGGTACATTTTAGGGTGCTTTTGCCTGCAGCAATCGGTTGCGGCGCTGTTACCACTGAGGGTTTGGCGCGTGCGCTTGGCTGCTTTGTCATTGATTGACAGCCAGATAGCGCCACTGCCGAACAAATCGCAATGGCTATACCTACAACAGGCAAACAGTCAAGGCGAAAAAAGCGCTTCGTAAACATCATGGTCGTTATTCCCTCAAATCAAAAAAAGCAACTAAAAAATTGCAGTAACAGGGTGCCTGCCATAGTTAGACGATGATAATCATGGCGGATGATGCCATGATTTAAACACAGTCCTAGGCACATTAAAATGTGACTAACATAACCAATATCCCAACCTTTGTCAAAAAATGCCTTTTTAGACGCGGCTTATACGCAGGATGGGATACATGATGGATAAACTATCAATGATAAATCATCAATGATGAAACGCTACTGTCATTGTACATTTACCTAACCAAGCAGCATTTTAAGCCGCGCCTGTGCCAAATACCCAAGGGCGTGATTGTTTGGCGTTCTCTTCATACGCTTTGATGCTATCAGCTTGCTGTAATGTCAGGCCAATATCGTCTAAACCGTTGAGCAGACAGTGCTTACGAAATTCATCGACGTCAAACGCATAGCTTTTACCTGAGGGTGAAATCACTTGCTGTTTTTCTAAATCCACGGTTAATTGGTAGCCATCTTGGGCAAAACATTCGGCAAACAATTCACTGACCGCATCTTCGCTTAAAATCACTGGCAACATGCCATTTTTAAAGCAGTTATTGTAGAAAATATCGGCAAAACTTGGCGCAATCACCGTGCGAAAACCGTATTCTTCGAGCGCCCAAGGGGCATGCTCACGGCTTGAACCACAACCAAAGTTTTTACGCGCAAGCAAAATGTTAGCACCTTGATAACGGGGCTGATTCAAAATAAAATCAGGGTTAATGGGGCGTTTGCTATTGTCTTGACCAGGATAGCCTTCGTCCAAATAACGCCATTCATCAAATAAATTGGCACCAAACCCCGTGCGTTTGATAGATTTCAAAAACTGTTTTGGAATGATTTGGTCAGTGTCCACGTTTGAGCGATCTAGTGGGCAGACAATGCCCTGCTCAAGGGTATATTTTTTCATAGTTCTACCTTAATAATTTCTCACGTCAACAAAATGACCGGCTAATGCGGCAGCGGCGGCCATGGCAGGGCTGACCAAATGGGTGCGTCCGCCATTGCCTTGACGACCTTCAAAGTTACGATTGGAGGTACTGGCGCAATGTTCTTTTGGCTGCAATTTATCCGCGTTCATGGCGAGGCACATCGAACACCCTGGCTCCCGCCATTCAAAACCCGCTGCGGTAAAGATTTTATCCAGCCCTTCGCTTTCTGCTTGTTGTTTAACCAACCCAGAACCGGCTACCACAATCGCTTCTTTGACGCTATCTGCGACTCTGCGACCTTTGATGACCGCCGCCGCTGCGCGGATATCTTCAATACGTGAGTTGGTACAAGAGCCGATAAACACCCGATCCACTTTGATGTCAGTGACCGGTTGACCCGCGGTCAAACCCATATACTCATAAGCGCGTGTCCAAGCCTCTTTCTGTACGTCATCTTTTGCCGCATCTAGGGTAGGGACGTGCGCGCTGATATCCACCACCATTTCAGGGGAGGTGCCCCAAGATACTTGGGGGGCGATGTCCGCGCCTGCCATCTCAATGACGGTATCAAACACGGCATCAGCATCTGAATGCAGGGTTTGCCAGTAAGCCACGGCTTTATCCCACATTTCACCCGTAGGCGCATAGGGACGACCTTTGACGTATTCAATGGTGGTGTCATCAACGGCCACCATACCAACGCGTGCGCCGGCTTCAATCGCCATATTACACACGGTCATACGTCCTTCCATGCTCATGTCACGGAACACATCGCCTGCAAATTCAATGGCGTAACCTGTCCCGCCCGCGGTGCCGATTTTTGCAATGATCGCTAGTACCACGTCTTTGGGGGTGACACCTTCACCCAATTTGCCATCGACTTTGATAAGCATATTTTTCATCTTGGTTTGCACAAGGCACTGTGTTGCCAATACATGCTCAACTTCACTGGTACCGATACCGTGGGCAAGACAGCCTAACGCACCATGGGTTGCGGTATGTGAGTCGCCACACACCACTGTCATCCCAGGTAATACCAAACCTTGTTCTGGGCCTACCACATGCACAATGCCTTGGCGCACGTCATTGATGGTAAATTCAGTGATGTTAAATTTGGCACAGTTTTCATCGAGTGTGGCTACTTGCAAGCGAGAGACGTCATCTTTAATGCCTGCCACCCCTTCTTTACGTTCGCTTGCCACCGTCGGGACATTATGGTCAGGGGTGGCGACGTTTGCTGACAAACGCCAAGGGTCACGATTTGCCAATGACAAGCCTTCAAATGCTTGCGGGCTTGTGACTTCATGTAATAAATGACGGTCGATATAGATAAGACTAGAACCGTCGTCTCGTTGATTGACTAAGTGATCTTGCCAAAGTTTATCATAAAGCGTTTGCGCTGCCATGACACATATCCTATGGTTTTTTTATAAAAGGGCGTAGTAATCGGGTAAACAATAACGCCATTATAACAAAGAAAAATGATAATTTTAATTGATGATTTTTATATTTTATAAAAATTTTAGGAATGTATTGGGCAATTAAATAAATTGTATTTGTGCATACGTTGTCTTATAATCTTATTTAATGTATTTTTTAAAGAATGAAACTTTTATTTATATCAAATGGTAGGGTTTTAGTTTTGGGGGAAAGATGAATACCACAAATTTAAATACTTTTTTAGCGGTTATGCAAACAGGTAGTATCTCGCAGGCGGCTGATAAACTATTTATTACACAGCCTGCAGTGAGTAAACGTATCAAAAACTTAGAAGACGAATTTGATGTCACCCTTTTTGATACTGTGGGTCGTGGTATTATCCCAACCCAAGCGGCACATGACTTGATACCCCATGCCAAACGCTGGCTAGATGATTACGACAATCTAAAAATTAATCTTAAAAACCGCCAGCAAACAGTATCAGGCAAACTGATTATCGGTACCAGTCATCATATTGGCTTACATCATTTGCCAGCTGTCCTCAAACAATTTATCCAAAGCTATCCTGCGGTACAGCTTGAAGTGCATTTTGTCGATTCTGAGCAAGCGCATAAAGCAGTCCTTGATGGCGACTTGTCATTGGCTTTTTTAACGCTACCCCCTGTGTATGATAAACGTCTAAATTATCATATGCTATGGTCAGATCCGCTGCATTTTGTGACAGGCATTTTATCGCCACTCGCGCATAAAATGAACGTGACGCTTGAGCAATTGGCAAATTATCCAGCGATTCTACCCGCCGCCAATACCTTTACCAGCCAAATCACTTTAGCTGAATTTGCCAAATATAACTTAAAACCGTATGCCACCATGAGCACCAATCCGCTGGAGTCGATTCGTATGTTGGTATCGGTTGGGCTAGGCTGGTCGGTGTTACCGCAGACGTTAGTCAATCAAGATTTACAGCCGATTAACATGGATACCCCCGTTGAGTTACAACGCTATTTGGGGTTGGTCACTAACCCCAATATCACGGTATCTGCAAGCATGGCAGCCTTGCTTGACATGTTAGGATTAGAGGTGGATGGTAAACATCGCGATTAATGGTTCGACATAAAAAAAAGCCTATCGATGTGATAGGCTTTTTTTATGAGACTTATTTTTTCTGATAAGTTAAACGCAGCCCGTAAATCCAAGCATCGTTATTTTGGAAATCACCCACTAAGTCGCCATTGGGGATTTTTGATTTGGCATCGCCAAACATCAAATATTTCACGCCTGCCGACACGGCGACTTCGGGTGTAACATTGTACTTGGCGCCTAGACCCACATTCCAATGACCTTCCACAGGTCCTAAGGTGGTGGTGGGATCACCCGCGCCGCTATCCCAACCCACTGAGCCTGATACTGCCCATTGATTACTTAATTTTTTACCCAAGCCCACTTCTGCTGCCCAGCCATCATCTGAGTAATCAATCAAGTTTAAACCATTGGGATATAGGGGTTTAAAATCCGCGCCGGTGGCTTTTTTGGTCGTTGCATTATACAGAGGCGGTTTGATTGAAAAATCACTCCAAGGTACCCAGCGCAGTTTTGCGGTCAACAGCGTGGTTGGATTAAGACCTGTTTGAAAGTCAACATTCACAGATTTTGGGGTAGTGATGGTCATGTCATAACTGCCTGATTCGCCAGTTGCTGGCATGTATTCATACGCTACGGTGTCATGATCAATTTCAGAGCGATAAGTCAACGCCGCTTTAAGCGCAATTTCAGGTTTGCTATAGGCCAAACCTGCCATCCAACCATAACCATTCGATTGGGCAAAGATACCATCATAACCTTGGGTCGAATTGTAGGCTGTACCGCGTAAATGCACTTCACCTTCTAATTTTTGTAATACCGGCCCGCCATATACTTGCCAGTTATTTTTTTCGCCAAATTTGACCCCCACCAAACCCGTGAAGTTTTTACTATCAACGGAGGCATTGGTACCTTCGTTGGGATGCTGAGCGATATTGCTTGCTAGATTGTAGGCTGCCCCTGCTTGCTGTGCGGTTTTAAGCGCGGTAGCCGCATTATAAGCGAGTGTTTGGTTGGTGGGATCTGCTTGATAAGCAGCAGCAGCGGTTTTTGCAGCTGTGGCGGCTGCTAGCGCCGCTTGTCCTGCACCAGCAACCTGCTGCGCGCTGACTGTACCATTAACAAAGTTATTATTGCCTGTGAACTCAACATCCGCGCCCCACGGTTGGTCAAAAAACACACCCACACTGACTTTATCATTGATGTCTGCTTTTGCCCCATAATTGATAAAATCATAGTTTAGCGCCATGTTATTAATATCGCGACCTTCTTCGTACGTGGTTGGCGAAGGGGTGGTGGCCGCATTGTCTTTGCCACTAATTGATGGGTCGATGGTGATTCGTTCGATGTACGCAAAAGTGCCATCTTGCGTAAACCCCCAACTTGGCTGAGTTGAGCGGTCAAGCCCCGCGGCTTGGGCAGCGCTAGCAAATGAAATGCTGGCAATAGCGAGTGTTAAGGATTGCAATCTTAATGACATGAAATATTCCCTTTTACATGGATATTGATAAAGTGCGAATTGGAGAGCTTGCTAAAGGTTGCTAAAAGGTATGAGAAACTTAGACAGGATAGTGAGGCCTTCCAATGGACCCACAAAGAATAGTTAAAAACTTACGCCTTGACAACTTATGGCTTACAAAAATAGCGCCAATTTCTGACCTGATAAGTCATTAATAGCGTATTTACAGTGACATAAACATAACAAAACACCGATTAATATAATCGGTGTTTGAGTCAAAACATGACAAAGTATTAATTTACTCTAGCCAAATTCATTTCCATTTTTCTACCATCATTGTTTTGAACCACTTTGACAGGTAGATAATCGAGTTTTGGGGCTAACCAAAAACTGGTTTGACGGTCTTTATCATCATGTACGCGATCGATACGCACCACATCAAAAGTACCCGCTGGCACGGTAATGCGAGTCATGGCAGATTTTTTGAAGGGCACCGCTTCAACGGTATTGCGATCTGCCATGTAATAGTTACCACGGAACTTGCCTGCTTTTAAATCTTCCCGAATTTGAATTTCTAAACTCAAATCATCATAGGCAGGCTGTGGCAAAGCAATGACTTTGTTTTGACCTTTATAATTGGTGACCAGTTGTTTTTTTGCGTTATTAAAGTTTAATGTGGTAGTTCGACCCGTCCCTAAGATTTTGTATTGGGTTAATGCGCTCACCGGTAAGATAGCGCCATTGGTATTGACAAAATTGGCGGTTTGCTTGGCACTGGCTAATTTACCGACACTTGCATTAACATTATAAAAATACTGATTGCCAGTTTGGGTCAATACACGGCTTGCGGTACCATTATATTTGCCTTCAATATTAAAATTATAGGTTGCATTAAAAGGGGCAACTGCCGCATTCGCTATAGAAGTGATAGCCATCGCTGACACGAGTGAAGTACTTACTAACAGTTTTTTTACTAAAGAATTTTTCATGTTTCATCCATCAAATAACGTTCATCAGATAAGGTTAAATCTATTTGGTATGCATACAGTAGTATTGATGGCAAGCAAATACAAGCCAGTTAACAAAAGATTGTGATTGTGCAATAAACGACAGTCTTTATGAGGTATTTGGGTGAAGGGGTTAAAAAATTGACAACAAATTGCAAAATTTCGTAATTTTCTGCTTGAACAAATTGGCATACATCCCCACTGTTAGACAGTGAATTGATAACATGTCATAAGCATATGATTATTTATGCAAACAGATAGTTATCATCTTTTTGTGGTCGGCAAAATAGAGGGGGTCTTTTGAGCCAACCTCTGAGCTGATCACAGCTTTCAAAGCTAACTACGGCTTTCAAACAATAATTTAACAGTTAATTTATGGAGTAGATTATGGCAATTCGTCCTTTACATGATCGTATCGTCGTGCGTCGCAGCGAAGAAGAACAAAAAACAGCTGGCGGTTTATTGCTAGCAGGCGGCGCCCAAGAAAAACCGTCTCAAGGTGAAGTCATTGCAGTAGGTAATGGTCAAATCCGTGAAAACGGTGATGTACGTGCGCTCGATGTCAAAGTCGGCGACAAAGTACTCTTTGGTCAATATGCCGGCTCAACGGTTAAAGTAGATGGTGAAGAATTATTGATTATGAAAGAAAGTGATGTATTAGGTGTGATTGAAGGTTAATCAGTCATTACTTTAAACAATCGTTTTTTACCCAAAAGCTAATTTACTTAGTCTTAATTTACCTGGTCTTAATCTAACTGGTTAAGTACTTGGTAAAATAATTGATAGCAACCGTGGTAGCAATTTGGACTACCTTATACAAATAAAAATTTATAATTTGGAGAATTTAACATGGCTAAAGATGTAAAATTTGGTATTGATGCCCGTGCAAAAATGATTGATGGCGTCAACGTATTGGCAAATGCGGTTAAAGTGACATTAGGCCCTAAAGGTCGTAACGTGGTTATCGACAAATCTTTTGGCGCACCCACCATCACTAAAGATGGCGTATCAGTGGCTAAAGAAATCGAACTTGATGACAAATTTGAGAACATGGGTGCACAGCTGGTCCGTGAAGTTGCAAGCAAAACCAATGATGTTGCAGGTGACGGTACTACCACAGCGACTGTTTTAGCCCAAGCGATTTTGCAAGAAGGCATGAAATCAGTTGCCGCTGGCATGAACCCAATGGACTTAAAACGTGGTATCGATAAAGGTGTACGTGCTGTTGTTGCACAAATCCACGCGTTTTCAACCCCAGCCAATGACACTAAAGCCATCGCACAAGTTGGCTCTATCTCAGCTAACTCTGACCAAACTATCGGTGACTTAATCGCTCAAGCGATGGAAAAAGTGGGTAAAGAAGGCGTAATCACAGTTGAAGAAGGTTCAGGCTTTGAAGATACCCTTGAAGTCGTTGAAGGTATGCAATTTGATCGTGGCTACATCAGCCCATACTTTGCCAATAAAGCAGATACGTTGACCGCTGAACTAGAAAACCCATTAATCTTGTTAGTCGACAAAAAAATCAGCAATATCCGTGAGTTGATTCCACTGCTTGAAAACGTGATGAAATCTGGTAAAGCCTTACTGATCATTGCTGAAGATGTTGAAAACGAAGCCTTGGCAACTTTAGTTGTGAATAACATGCGCGGCGGTTTAAAAGTTTGTGCTGTCAAAGCCCCTGGTTTTGGTGACCGTCGTAAAGCGATGCTTCAAGATATCGCAATCTTAACGGGTGGTACAGTTGTATCAGAAGAACTGGGCATGAGCTTAGAAACTGCGGATTTATCAGTATTAGGTACTGCCAAAAAAGTGACGGTTGGTAAAGAAAACACTGTGATTGTCGATGGTGCCGGTCAAAAAACTGAAATCGATGATCGTGTTGCCTCTATCCGTCGCCAAGTGGAAGAATCAACCTCTGATTATGACAAAGAAAAGCTACAAGAGCGTATTGCTAAACTCGCAGGCGGTGTGGCAGTTATCAAAGTCGGTGCGGCGACTGAAACTGAAATGAAAGAGAAAAAAGACCGTGTGGATGATGCCTTGCATGCAACTCGTGCTGCCGTCGAAGAAGGCGTTGTAGCAGGTGGTGGTGTGGCATTGGTTCGTGCTATCTCTGCGCTTGACAATGTCAATGGTGACAATGACGACCAAGCCGCGGGTATCAACATTTTACGCCGTGCGATGGAAGCACCACTTCGTCAAATCGTGACCAACGCAGGTGATGAAGCATCTGTGGTGGTAAACCAAGTCAAAGGCGGTCAAGGTAACTACGGTTACAACGCAGCGACTGGTGAATATGGCGATATGCTTGAAATGGGTATCTTAGACCCAGCCAAAGTCACTCGCTCAGCGCTTGAAAACGCAGCATCTGTGGCAGGCTTGATGCTTACGACAGAAGCAATGATTACTGACCTGCCAAAAGACGACGCTGGCGCTGCTGCCATGGGTGGTATGGGCGGCATGGGTGGTATGGGCGGCATGATGTAATCTAAAGATTATATCCTACTCAAGCCATTTAGCTAAAATTAAAACCCTATTAAACTTCAGTTTAATAGGGTTTTTTAATTAGGGAAATTATCACAACCATGACGATGGAACTACCGACCGCTTCACTACCACAAGCCAACACCATCGGTGTATTCAATAAAAATGTGTTAAAAGATAGTATGAGTGTGGATTTATGGGCGAATATTTTGCGTTAAATGGCGGCGCAGTTAATCATTATCCCGTCTAAAAACATACTCAGTTGAGCTTGAAGCATTTTCAACAAACTGATAGCCTTCCAAGTTAAAGTCTTTTAACTGTTGCGCGGTTGTCAGCTGATTTTCAGCGGCAAAACGCACCATCAAGCCGCGTGCCTTTTTGGCATAGAAACTTACCACTTTATATTGACCATCTTTGCCGTCTTCAAAACGGGGCGTGATAATATCCGCGCTGATTTTTTTGGGATTAACCGCCTTGAAGTATTCGTTGGAAGCCAAGTTTACCAAAACTTTGTGTTTATTTTCTGCCATGCGTTGATTGATGAGATTGGCAAGCGTATCGCCCCAAAATTGATACAAATTATCGCCTCTAGGATTTTTTAGTTTTGTGCCCATTTCCAAGCGATAAGGTAGCATCAAATCAAGCGGCTTTAACAAGCCGTACAACCCAGACAATATTCCTAATCGCTCATTGACATAATGGACTTGTTGTTCAGTCATTTGCTTCGCTGCCAAACCTGTATAGACATCACCATCAAATAAATACAGCGCCGCTTTAGCAGGTATGTCAGCATGATCGGTACTAAATGGCTGGGTAGTATCCCATCGCCAATTTTGGTTGCGCACGGCATTTAATTGCCCAAGTTTAGCTGAGATACTCATCAACGCCGACAAATCGGTTGGCGCTAATGTTTTTAATTCACTCATCAATTCGCAAGCGTGCGCCATCAAAGCAGGCTGGGTGTAATGTTGACTAAAATCAAAAGGTAAATCATTTTTTTTATTCAGATTTTTGGCAGGCGAGAGCACAAAGTACATGGGGTATGTTCCGTTTACTTTATCGGTTAAGAATTAGAGCGGTTAAGATAATGATAATGGCAGCGCAGGGCGCAAAGATAACGCCCAAGCCACATAGACTAGGCGAGTTTGATTTTATCGGTTAACAAGAATTCCATCAGCGCTTTTTGGGCATGCAGACGATTTTCGGCTTCATCCCATACCACAGCGCGCGGATCCTCAAGCAAATCATAGGAGATTTCTTCGCCGCGGTGGGCAGGCAGACAATGCATAAATAAGACGTCTGGATCGGCTTTATCCAGTAATGAGCGGGTCACCATATACTGGGCAAATCGCCGCGCACGAGTATTTTGCTCGCTCTCTTGCCCCATACTTGCCCATACATCGGTGGCGACCAAATGCGAGCCTTTGACCGCCTCATTAACATCTTCGACCAGCTCAACACAGTGCGAATACTGCTTGATGAGGTCGGCATTGGGTTCAAACCCATAAGGCGCGGAAACCCGCAGTTGAAAGCCAAATTGATGCGCAGCATGGATAAAAGAAGCGCACATATTATTGCCATCCCCAATCCAAGTCACTGTTTTGCCTTCGATGCTACCACGGTGCTCTATAAAGGTTTGGATGTCGGCTAGTAGCTGACAAGGATGCTGCTCGTCAGTGAGTGCATTGATAACAGGCACTTGTGAATACTGGGCGAATTTTTCAACAATACTGTGTTCAAAGGTGCGAATCATGACGATATCGACCATGCGTGAGATAACACGTGCTGAGTCTTCAATCGGTTCGCCACGACCAAGCTGGGTATCGCGCGGTGATAAAAATATGGCATGGCCGCCAAACTGTCCCATCCCTGTTTCAAACGAAATACGGGTACGGGTACTCGATTTTTCAAAAATCATCCCCAAGGTACGACCGACAAAAGGCTGATAAATAACCCCTTCATGCTGCATCAAACGCAGTTCACTGCCACGTTTAATCACTTGCATTAATTCTTCTTTGCTAAAATCCAATAACGTCAAAAAATGGCGGGTACTCATTGCCTGTCCTACATCCCAATTTTGTCAATAAACATTACAGTAAACTATCAGTATAGCGGATTTATCCAAACTGTCTAGCAAATTGACGCATTTGTGTCACTTTAACATCCGTCACATAGTTAACAGTTATGACTGATAAATCCATGTTGGACGTCGGGTGACCACACTTAACAGCTCATAGCTAATGGTATCATTCCAGCCACCCACCTCATCAATGCTCGGTGCATTACCCCAAAGCTGGACAGGGCAGTCAAGGTTTACCCCAGTGGTATGGGTCAAATCAACCATCAACATATCCATCGCCACCCGACCGATGATAGGCGCCTGTTGACCTGCGGCGACGACATACGCATCATCGCTAATCACCCTTGGATAGCCATCGGCATAACCCACACTGACAATGCCGATGCGCGCTGGGGCTCGGGCAGTCCAGCGACTACCATAACCCACGCTATCGCCCGCTTTTAGCGTATGAATTGCCATGATACTGGCGTTAAAATGCATGACGGGTTGCAGATTTAGCTGTTTGGCAGTGGCATGATTTACAGGCGTTGCCCCATACAAGATAATGCCTGGGCGCACCCAATCATAATGGCGGTCTGACCAGTTCACAATCCCTGCTGAATTACACAATGAGCCTTTAATCGCTGGGTTTACTTGGTCACGTAGCATTTGTAGGGTTGAATCAAATAACTCAAACTGTTGTTGGTTATTGGGATGATCGATGGCATCAGCGTTGGCAAAATGGGTGGTCAAAACAATCTCATAGCCTGAGCTAGTTAATTGCTGGGCGATTTTCTTGATTTCACCCGATGTAAAGCCAAGGCGGTTCATGCCAGTGTTTAGTTTTAGCCACACGGTTGCGCCCGCTTTTGCAGGCTGCTGCAACGCCCAGTCTAATTGGCGTTGGTGGTGTACCACGCACTCGATTTGATGCGCTATACAATATTGCCATTCTGCTAACGAAAACGCGCCTTCAATCACTACCATTAGTTTTTGCCAGCCAGCCTGTTGTAGTTCTATCGCTTCTTGCAAACAAGCGACACCTAAGGCATCGGCTTGTGCGACGGCAGGTAAACAGTTGACTGCGCCATGCCCGTAGGCATTGGCTTTCACCATGGCTAATACCTTGGCGGTCGGGGCATAATCTTTGACGCGTTGTAGGTTATGGGTAAGCGCTGCTAAATCGATGGTGATGCTGGTTTGACGCACAATCTTGACCTTGTTGCAGTGAAATTTTTATTCATCAGGTTCGCTAAAGGAAGCGGTTTGGTAAAATTCAGGGGTTAGGTTACCAAAACGGGTAAATTGCCCTTCAAAGGATAGGCGCACTGTCCCAATAGGTCCATTACGCTGTTTACCGATAATGATTTCAGCTGTGCCTTTAGCATCGCTATTTTCATTATAAACCTCATCACGATAAATGAACATAATCAAATCGGCATCCTGCTCAATTGCACCCGACTCCCGTAAGTCCGACATAATCGGGCGTTTGTTGGGTCGATTTTCTAAACTTCGATTGAGCTGTGATAAAGCGACCACAGGGCAATTCATCTCACGGGCAAGCGCTTTTAAGCTTCGAGAAATCTCCGAAATCTCACCCACGCGGTTGTCGCCTAAGCCTGGCACTTTCATCAGTTGTAGATAATCGACCATTACCATGCCAAGTTTGCCATCATTGTCTTTGGCAATACGGCGACAGCGCGAACGAACCTCAGATGGTGGTAGCGCGGTACTGTCATCGATATACAGTTTTTTAGCATGCAGATGAGCGATGGCATTGGAAAGTTTACCCCATTCATCTTCGTTCATTTGACCTGACCGCAAATGCGTTTGGTTGATAGCCCCCCAAGAGGACAATAGACGCATCACAATTGACTCAGCAGGCATTTCCATCGAAAACACCACCACAGGTAAATCGGTATGAAATAAAATACTCTCTGCCAAATTCATCGCAAATGTGGTTTTACCCATCGAAGGACGCGCTGCCACGATAATGAGATCGCCTGCTTGTAGCCCTTGGGTTTTGTTATTGAGCTCTTCAAACGGGGTCTTAAGCCCAATCATGCCTTCAGGATGGTCTTTAAGTTCTTGGATATTGTTGACGACATTGGTAATAACATCGCTTAGTTGGGTAGGGCCCTTGTGTTTTGACTGGCGGCTATGGGTTTCATTGATGGCAAAAATTTCGCTTTCAACGGTGTCTAAAATATCACTGACACTTTGATTTTTTGGGTCAAAGGCAAGCTCTAGCATATGACTGCCGGCTTTGATGATTTGGCGTAAAGTCGAAAATTCCCTGACCCGCTGCGCATAAGCAGTCAAGTTAAACAGCGTCGCTGGGCTTTGTGATAGGATATCGCCTAGATAATCGCTACCCCCTGCAGGTTCAAGCAGTTTTTGCATATCGAGCCAGTCCATCACCATGGTGGCATCATACGGCTCATTGGCATTGGCAAGATGAGAGATAGCATCAAAAATATATTGATGGCGCTGTGCATAAAAATCATATTTGGTAATAATATCTGAGATGCGATCAAACGACTCTTCAAGGCTCATCAGCGACGCTAGGACGGACTTTTCTAAATCCATACTGTGCGGTTGGTGCTGCGTCAGCGAAGTATTCTTAAGATCGTTCTCTTTGGTTTTATCGTCTGCCATGATGACCTGTGATAAAGTTATTTTAAATAGTTTGAAAGGGCAAAAGTTTGCTAAAAGTTATCGCTTGTAAATGGTGAGTCTAACACACGCATCGAAATAGAACAGTCAATATACCGAAAAAACCATTCAAATTCTAATGAGAAAAATATAAAAAAACGGCAATTTTTTTGAATGAAATCAGCTTGAATTTTAGGCTTTTTTGTTAAATTTTACGCCGCAAACAATAAAAAAAAGAGACAGCAAAGCCATCTCTTTTTTAAAGTAAACTATCAATTAAGCAGCTGAATCTTCTGCCAAGATAGTGACTTGGATGTTGATCATTACATCGTGATGTAATTGGATATCAACATTGTATTCGCCAATTTGACGTAATGTACCTTCAGGCAATTTAACTTCTGAACGGTCAACAGGTAAACCAGATTTGGTTAAGGCATCGGCGATATCGCGAGTACCAATAGAACCAAATAGTTTGCCTTCATCACCTGATTTTGCACGGATGATAACATTGACGTCTTGTAGCGCTTCAGCACGGGCATTAGCAGCGGCTAATTCATCAGCTTCTACTTTTTCAAGTTCTGCACGGCGTGCTTCAAATTTTTCGATGTTAGAAGCAGTGGCTGGTAATGCTTTACCTTGTGGTATAAGGAAGTTACGACCGTAACCTGCTTTTACATTAACAGTATCGCCTAGTTTACCTAGGTTAGCGATACGTTGTAATAAAATAACTTGCATATATCACTCCTCGGTTTATTTTTGGCTGTCAGTGTAAGGAATCAACGCAAGATAACGTGCTTGTTTGATTGCTACAGCCAATTGGCGTTGATATTTGTTTGAAGTACCAGTGATACGGCTTGGTACGATTTTGCCACTTTCACTCACATACTGTTTTAGGATTTCGATATCTTTATAATCGATATGGGTAATGCCTTCAGCAGTAAAACGGCAAAATTTACGGCGGCGATAAAAACGTGCCATGATTAGTCTCCTTAATTATTCGTCGTTGTTGTCTTCAGCATCAACTTCTGACTCATCATCATTTGATTGATAGTCATCTTGAGCTGTATCGTTACGGCGTGAAGCTTTACGAGCACGTTTTTCTTCAGCACTTTTTGCTAATGGTGATTCTTCAGTAATCGCTTCGTCACGACGGATAACTAAGCTACGGATGATAGCATCGTTATAACGGAATAATTCTTCAAGCTCATCAAGCGTTTGTTGACCCGCTTCAATGTTTAATAGCACATAGTGAGCTTTGTGAACTTTGTTGATTGGGTAAGCTAACTGACGACGACCCCAATCTTCTAGGCGATGGATAGCACCACCTTGTTCTTTTACTAAGTTGATATAACGCTCAACCATGCCAACCACTTGGTCGCTTTGGTCTGGGTGAACCAATAATACCAGTTCATAATGTCTCATAAAGACTCCTCACGGATTAAACAGCCGTTGACCCCGTGTCAACAGCAAGGAGATTGAATGCACCTAAGTTAAAATCATCTAACTATATTGGTATAAACAAGGTGCGCTATTATATAGTAGCGCACACTCAGTAGCAAGTTAATATTTACTTAACAAATTCGCCCACGCATTGCTGCAAGGTATTCGATACCGCACGCGCCACAATGACATTGCGCGCGGCCGGGTCGACTGCTGCTGTGGTCAAATCGACAATGGTGACGGACTGCGGGGCTTTTTCGCTGACGCAGCTACAGACATTGCTCGCTACCTCTGCTTGTTTCTCGGAAGTCATCAATACACTGCCCAAGCGCCAGTATTGGTTATTTTGTAATTGAGCTTGGCATTGTTGATTCACTGCGGCTTTAAATATCGCCATGCCGACATTGTTGGCAGCGCCGATGGTGCTATTAGCATCCATCACACCGGTACCAGTGGTAGCGGCGCAGCCGCCCAAGGCTAGGGCTGAGCCAATCACTGCAGCGGCACTTCCTATGCATTTAGTAGCTTGGCGTTTATTAGCTAGGCGTTTAGTAGATAGCCTAATAGCGGCGAAAAAAGAAAATTGTTGATGCATATCAAATACTCCTGTCCTTTATTGTGTTAAACAATTGATAAACACCGCTAACATAGCAGATTACAGAAGATTTCTTTACCACAATTTTTTAACCAAGTCATGTTATTGGGTCATAGTTATTAAAAATAGTTACTAAAAAATATGCCATCAAACTTAAAAAACTGGGTGGGATTTTTTTTCATCAATGTTTATAAAGCCAATTAAATTCCTCGACCTCAGTGATATTAATCGGAAAAAAACGCGAGTTTTTTAGATTTCTCAATAAATTTGATTCAAATTAAACCTTACTAAAAATGTGGAATTGATAACCAATTGTTTTAGGTTGCGCATTTGTTTAATCTTTTTTTTCCTTGTTTTGAGTGTGGAATTGGACTATAACTATACCTAACAAATACATCTATTTACGCAATGATAAGGAGTTGTTATGAACTGGCAATTATTTAGCGCAATTTTTACAATCGCTTCTGGTGTGACTATCGGTGTTCTAATGACCATTGCGCTGGTAACTGGTTTTGACCAAATTCCACACATTATAGCCACAGCGATTGTTGGTTTAATCCTATCTATTCCAATTGCATGGATTGTCGCCAAAAAAATGCAAACACTGACTACTGCCAAAACCCCAGTTGCGCGATAACAAAGTACGCTAGATAAATAACTAAAACCGCTAAAACCGCTTAACTAATAATAGCTAAGCGGTTTTTTTATGGCTAATAAAGTTAAAAGTGTAGCACTCACGCTAGACTACGGTGCTAAACGCTGTAGCTCAACAGCTACTGTAAATCTACCTTAGTGCCTGTATCAACATTGGCATACACTTCAAGCACATCCCAGTTGGTTAAGCGAACACAGCCGTGCGAGGCTTGACGGCTAATGCCTTCAGGAACGGGCGAGCCATGAATCCCGTATGAGGGTTTACTCAGTCCCATCCATACCACACCGACTGGACTTTTGGGTCCTGGCGGCAACATAAACACTTTTTTATCTTTGCCTTCACCGCTACTGGCGCGGTACCAAGGGTTTTTAACACGATTGACAATACTAAAGGTACCCGTAGGAGACGGTGTATCACTACTACCGACCGTGGTAGGATAAGTGGCAATTAATCTATCGCCATTATAAGCGTATAAGATATTGTCGGCTTTTTTGGCAACCAAACGGGTGATTTTCTCATTGAGCGGTGCACCTGGGTTAAACACGGTGATGGTTTCACCTACGGTGAATTTTTTATCGCTATTAAGCTTTTTAAGATAGCGAATATCCATGTGGAAACGTTCAGCCAACATTTCTTGGACGTCTTGATAGTATAGACCTTTCATTTTAGATTTGGCTTCACTACCACTCGGTGTTGGCTGATACGGACCTTTGATATCTTCTTGCGTCAAGGTATAACCGACCAACACAGGCTGATTGGCAGGAATTTTTTCATTTAACAGTTTCCAAACTTCCGCGCTCATACGGCCATCTTGGGGTAGTCCATGCATGGCTTGGAAATTTTTGAGCGCTTTTTTGGCATTCATACCCCAACCGCCATCAATTGGACCCGGTGAAGCATGATTCCAATCTAACAAGGCTTGAAGTTTTAAGGTCGTTGCTGAGTTAACATTTTGACCAGGTTTCCAGTCGGCACTATTGACTAGCTGTGCGTAGTCAGACAAATTTAGGGTAGAAAAACTGGCAGGTGTTGTTGCTGTTTTATTGTTACCCACTGTTGTCGGGTCAAAATTTGGCGCAGCCGTTGTGGTATTGTTGACTTCTTCAGAGCTCGCGCCTGCGACACCTTCACCCGAAGTATAGTCACTATCGATACCTGTTTGGGTGGCATCTTCTTTAATGCCTAATGCCGTGGTGGTGGCTGGGATTGCGGTTGCTGCTGCCGTTGGTTTTGCCGCCGTCACCGCAGTAGCCGAGGCGAGTTTCGGCGTGGTGGTAGATTGTGTGACGCTAGCTGCGGACTTGGCTGGTTGCGATTTTTTAGCCGTTTTACTATCGGTAGTAGTTTCTTTAGCAGTCGCAGCTGCGGTAGAGGCGCTGGCCGCTTTAGTTGTGGCAGTTTTAGTTGTGGCAGTTTTAGTCGTTGTCGTTGTTTTGGTAACAGCTTTGGTGGCGGGTGCCGTTTTGGCGGTAGTGGTGTCTGAGACCGTGTTGGTGGCTGCAAATGCTTGATTGGCAATCAGACAAGCTAGGGTAGATAATACAAATTTTTTCATAGATTGACTCAATAATCGGCAATAACAAATAAAAATAAGGGACAATATAAATAACGTACAATAAAAGCATAAATTGGCAGCAATTATACTATAAAAACCAACTTTTCAGGCAATGGCTCATTTGTTAGCTGCACGACAATCTAAGTCTAAGTAGCGTTTGCCAAAGCGTTTAACAACCTTGCGCTATTAAACCTCGCTGCACACTTAATTTTTACGCCGTTAAATTGTTGTATAGATAAATTGTCCCATAGGCGAATTTACATGCTTTAAGTCTAACATTAACAAATCGCACGATAGACAATGGTAAAATTTTTTAACCAAGCGGTATTTTTATAGCAAAGTTAAGGCAAAAAAGGGTTTAAAACATTTAGACCTGCGAGCAACAGTTATTTTTACCATGTTTATTGAACAGCTCGATGATGAAAAATTGAATTGTACAAATCTGTGGCCCTTTAGCTTGTTAAATAACTTTAGCTCGTTAAATAATTTGTAAAAAAATCAAAGTATATTATAATTTTAATTCAAAATTTTTTAGGTTAACCACTATGTCATCATCGCCATTTGCATCAGCCAATGTTTCTCACACGCCATCTTTTGACCAAAATCAAGATTCACAAAACTTTGACGATTTGCAAATCGATTTGCAAGCACTTGATATGGATGAAGAAACCGAGTCAGATGACATCTTTGACACTATGCAACAAGAGTTTGCTGAAGCACACCAAACCCTAAAAACGATTCGCGATTTTATTCGTTTTGGGGTCAGTAAATTACGCGAGCATGATGTGGTAGTCGCGCAAGGTACGACAGATGAGTTTGCTGAAGCATCTGCCATTGTGCTACAAACCTTGTCGCTTGATTGGTCTGCCGATGAGCAAATTTTAGATTGTCGCCTGACCAATAGCGAAAAATCAGAAGTGTTGACATTGTTGCAGCGCCGTATCGTAGAACGTAAGCCTTTGAGCTATTTAATTAATTTATCTTATTTTTGCGATTTGCCATTTTATGTGGATGAGCGGGTATTAATTCCACGCTCGCCAATTGCTGAGCTGATTCGTCAGCAGTTTTATCCGTATTTTGAGCCGAATGATTTGGTTGAAAAAATCAGTGGCACTACTAATGACAAAAAATTTCATGACCACGGATTGTATGATAAACAATTAGCACAGCCAGAGCGTATGCTGGACTTGTGTACAGGGTCAGGCTGTATTGCCATTGCCTTGGCAAGCCGTTTCCCTGATGCAATGGTCGATGCCAGTGATATCGATAAAAACGCGCTAGAAGTGGCAGCGGTCAATGTGGATCATCACCATATGAACCATCAAGTCAATTTGATTGAGTCAAACTTATTTGAAAAAGTGCCTGCAGAAAATCAATATGATTTGATTGTGACCAACCCGCCGTATGTCGATGCGGCAACGATGGCAGATTTACCACCCGAGTTCTTGCATGAGCCAGACCATGCGTTGGCAGCGGGACAAGATGGCTTGGATTTGGTGCATCATATTTTATACAACGCCCCAGATTATCTGACTCGTGACGGCTTGCTGGTATGCGAGGTGGGGGATAGTGAATGGGCACTGCGCCAAGCCTATCCTGAAATTCAGTTTGATTGGTTAACCTTTGCGCATGGCGGGCATGGGATTTTTGCCATGGATTATGATGAATTGATGGAAAATCGGGCATATTTTGAGCAGTATGTGAGTGTATCTCAATAGGCAGTCGTTTAGGGTTGCTATCTTTAACTGGTTGATTAGGCTTGAGGATTTAACGAGTTAGATAATGGCTAAAAAAACAATATATGAACAGGGTGCAACAAACCTATTATTTGATTTGTAAGCATCCATAAAATAGTAAGCGGAGCGTAAATGGCAGGCAATACCATCGGGCAAGTTTTTACCGTCACCACCTGTGGCGAATCACATGGCGCAGGACTTATGGCAATCGTTGACGGTGTGCCACCAGGGTTGCCTTTAACCGAAGCAGATCTGCAAATTGACCTGGATCGTCGTAAGCCGGGCACGTCAAAATTTGCGACCCAGCGCCGTGAAGACGATACAGTTGAAATTATTTCTGGCGTGTTTGAGGGTAAAACGACAGGTACGTCTATCGGGCTGTTGATTCGCAATACCAACCAAAAATCCAAAGATTATAGCGATATTAAAGACACCTTTCGTCCCAACCATGCCGATTATACTTATAGCATGAAATATGGGTTTCGCGATTATCGTGGCGGTGGTCGTTCATCAGCGCGCGAAACGGCAATGCGAGTGGCAGCAGGCGCGATTGCCAAGAAATATTTGAAACAACGGCTAGGGGTAGAAGTTCGCGGTTATGTCACCCAGATTGGTGATGTGGTTGCCAAACAGATACCTGAAAATACGATTGATTGGGAATTTGTCAACAGCAACCCATTTTTTTGTGCGGATATAGACGCCTTGCCAAAGTTTGAGCAGCTGATTACCCAATGCCGTGAGCAAGGAACAAGCTGTGGCGCAAAGCTTACCATATTGGCATCGGGTGTACCGGTGGGATTGGGTGAGCCTGTGTTTGACAGGCTTGATGCGGATATTGCCCATGCGATGATGAGCATCAATGCAGTCAAAGGCGTTGAAATTGGCGATGGCATGGCAGTGGCGGGACAGTTTGGGCATGAGTCTCGCGACGAGTTAACCTTGCACGGCTTTAATGCCAACCATGCCGGGGGAATTTTAGGGGGGATTTCATCGGGTCAGACGATAGTAGTGAGTATTGCGCTAAAACCTACTGCCAGTATCACTACGCCGGGTCAAAGTATTGATATTCACGGCAATGCACTAGAGATGCTAACCAAAGGGCGGCATGATCCTTGTGTCGGTGTACGTGCTACGCCGATAGCAGAAGCCATGCTTGCCATTGTGCTGTTAGACCATTATCTGCGTCATCGTGGGCAAAATGCAGATGTCACTGTGCCGCTCACCCCGATTGTATAATTTTTTAATAGGGGTATTTGGTTGCTATAAGGTTGCTACAATGCGTTGCCCCATTCAACTTGAGTTAACATTGGTATGACTGTGCCTGACCTTACCCTTGATGAGCAGCAGTACGATGCCTGGCAAAGCGAAATACTGGCGCAGATGGGTATTACACGTTGGGTGCGCCAAGATTGCCCTGTCAAAACGTTTGCTAATCTAGAAGATTTTGAGGTTGTTTCTTCCTATCAAGCGGTTGAGACGCTTGCTGCCATGCCACAGCAGTTACCACCAGCTCAAACTGGGTTAACGAGCGAACTTGCGCCCATTGATACAACGCCAGACTTCAATCATCCTGTTATTGCGGATGCTGCCGTTGATAGCGCAGTAGAATTATCCCCAGCGAATCTGGCAAATTTTCAACCCCATGATGTAGCTTTACTCAATCATTTATCTTTACTGCATGATTCATCTTTACCCCATCATTCACCTTTAAAAGTTTACCCGGCGCCAAATAATGATGGTCACACTAATAACGGGCACAGTGATGACGGGCACAGTGATGAACAGCTCAATGATGAATTGCTCACTGCCAGTTTTGATGTGCAGGCGATAGTGGTGGGTGAGTGGACACTGGTGGTTGACAGTCATTTTTTGCAGACGGACAGCCGCCAACACCAGTTATGGCAACAAATCATCAGTGGGTTAAAAGCGTCAGTGCATTTTTTTAACTTTCCCTTGCTCACCGATAGCCAGCATTTACCCAAAGCTACGGTGCAATTAATGAGCAGCTACCCGATGGCAGTCGCAGGGTTTTCGGGGTTTTTATACCGTATCAATCAAGGCAATCCCAAGGTGGGGGCATTGACGCCATTGCCTGACTGTCTAGATGAACAACCGATACAGCGTCTGCCGTATCTAGTAGATATGCTCGATGATTATCGCCTAAAACGCCAACTTTGGCAGTTGCTATCAAGGTAAACCCAATAAGCCTCCGATTGATGACGCATCTTTATGATTCATCGACTAGCCATATTGTGGTAAAGTATTTTTTTATGTCATTTCACACGATAACATTTCACACGATAACATTTCACATGATAAAAAGGAACGTGCTATGAGTGTCAGCTTTGATCAACGTGTTGCTAACTTTTGTGCAGGCCCAGCGTCTATGCCGACTGCGGTGCTGCAAAAAGCGCAAGCCGAATTGTTAAATTGGCATGGCTCAGGCATGTCGGTGATGGAGATGAGCCACCGTAGCAGTGAATTTATGGGCATTGCCTCAAAAGCCGAGCAGGATTTGCGCAAGCTCATGAACATTCCTGATAATTATAAAGTGCTATTTTTGCAAGGTGGCGCAAGCTTGCAGTTTTCAGCCATTCCTTTGAATTTACTCAAAGGGGAAGCCGATTATTTAGACACTGGCATTTGGTCAAAAAAAGCCATCAGCGAAGCCAAACGCTATGAGCAAGCAGGGCTAGGCAAAATCAATGTCGTCGCTTCTGCCAAAGACAGCAACTATACCACTGTGCCCCCACGTGATAGCTGGCAACTTAATGACAACGCCGATTATTTTCATTATTGCCCCAATGAGACCATTAATGGCTTGGCGATGTTTGATGTGCCAGCGGTGAATGTGCCCATCGTGGCGGATATGTCGTCTTGCATCCTATCTAGCCCAATAGATGTATCAAAATTTGGACTGATTTATGCAGGTGCGCAAAAAAATATCGGTCCTGCAGGTTTGACGCTTGTGATTGTCCGTGATGATTTGATCGGTCATGCCAACTTGGTTTGCCCAAGTATCTTGGACTATAAAAACCAAGCCGACAATGATTCGATGGTCAATACCCCAGCAACTTTTTCTTGGTATTTGGCAGGTTTGGTGTTTGAATGGTTACTTGAGCAAGGGGGTGTCGAGGCAATTTATCAACAAAATTTGTTAAAAGCGCAAAAGCTGTATGAATTTATCGACCAAAGCGATTTTTACCAAAACCCTGTCAACAAAGACAACCGCTCAATCATGAATGTACCCTTCACCTTGGCAGATAGTCAACTTGATAAAACCTTCTTGGCTAAAGCCGACGAAGCAGGATTGTTGAATCTTAAAGGGCACCGTACAGTAGGCGGCATGCGTGCCAGTATTTATAATGCGATTGATTTGTCGACCGTTGAAACGTTAATCAAATTTATGCAGCAGTTTGAACAAACTAGCGTATAAAAAGATTTAACAATCATGCTACATTAAGACTTAACAGCTAAAATGCTTGTTAAGTCTTTTTTATAGTTAGCGGGTGTGGGGCATCTGAGGGATAACAGCTGGCAATACCAAGGTTTTTTGAAAAATAGGTGAAGGGGTCATGGGGATGCAAGTGAAAAAAGACAGGATGATAAAACCAGCCCACTGGATGAGGGTAGTTACTCGCCAGACATTTGGCAAAAAATGCTGGGTGCTGGGCTTGCTAGTGGTCGCGTCCGCTGCCAATACCGCTATCATCACTGACACGTCTATTGCTCACAACAGCACCGCACAATTTGCCAATGTCTCTCATTTACCCTATGCCAATCCCAACGCCCCCAAAGGCGGTGTGTTGAGCCTATCTGCCATCGGCACCTTTGACAGTATTAATAAATGGATTGATGTCGGTACGCCTGTGACCGGCACCGATTATTTGTTTGAAAGTTTGATGACAGGCTCGCTCTCTGAAGCGTTTGTGCAGTACCCACTACTTGCAGATAAAGTCACTTATGACCCAGATGACCCAAGCTGGGTTATCTATCACATCAACCCCAAAGCCTATTTTTGGGATGGCACGCCTGTGACGGCGCAAGATGTCAAAGCCAGTATGGATGCACTGCTCACAAAAGGCGTGATGAGTATGCGTAGCTACTTATCGGATGTCAAAGAAACGCAAGTGATAGATCGACAAACCGTCAAATTTATTTTTAAATCTAAAGACAACCAAGAAATCAAACTGACCGTCGCGCAAATGCCGATTTGGTCAAAAAAATCGATTGATGGCTATTTTGATAAAGTCGGACTGACGCCACTGATGGGCAGTGGCGCGTATAAAGTCGGCACAATCGATGCAGGACGCGCCATTACTTATGTGCGCGACCCCAATTATTGGGGTGCCAAACCTGACGCAGGCGTGGTGGTGAATGTCGGGCGTTATAATTTTGACCAAATTAAGTATGTGTATTATCAAAACCCCGAAGTGGCATTTGAAGGCTTTAAATCCGGCGAATATTTTTTCCGTGCCGAAAACAAAGCGCGGACATGGTCGACGGGTTATAACTTTCCTGCCGTCAAAGCAGGCATGATCACCAAAGCGCAAATCGCCAATAACAACCCCGTACCGATGCAAGCGATTGTGATGAATTTGCGCCGACCGATTTTTCAAGATATTCGGGTGCGCCAAGCGATGACACTGGCGTATGATTTTGAATGGCTCAATAAAACCATGTTTTATGGGCAGTATGAACGCTTGCAAAGCTTTTTTCATGGGTCAGCGCTTGCCGCAACCGGCATGCCAACGCCCCAAGAGCTGGCGGTTATCAATCCGCTATTACCTGACCTTGAGCCCATTCAAACACAGGCTGTTTTAAGCGATTGGCAAGCCCCCAAATCAACTGGCGATGGATTTAATCGAGACAATTTATTAAAAGCGCGTCAATTGCTGCTACAAGCAGGTTTCAAATACCAAAATATGAAGCTATATCAGCCCAATGGTCAGCCCGCCAAACTGGAATTTTTATCCGCCGATGACAAGAATGCGCGCATTGTGTTGCCTTTTTTACGTAACCTGCGACGACTCGGGTTTGATGCCAGCTTTCGCCAAGCCGATGTCCCCCAGTACCTAGAGCGCACTCGCAGATACGACTATGACATGATTATCGATATGTTTGCCCAAAGTTTGTCCCCTGGCGCCGAGCAAACCTATATGTGGGGCTCACAAGCCGCAGACGAAAAAGGCAACCAAAACTCGGCGGGTATCAAAAACAAAGCCATTGATGCGGTGATTGCCAAACTCATAGTCTCCAAAAATCGTGATGATATTGTGCTATACAGCAAAGTATTAGACCGTCTGCTACGGGCGGGCTATTATGTCGTGCCGACTTATGGCAAGCATACTGACAATGTGGCGTATTGGAAATTTTATGAGCATGGGCCGCTGCCAAGCAATGCCATCGGTATCGATTATTGGTGGGTGAACAAAGACAAACAAGCACAAGTCATGCAGTATTTAGGAAAATAATAAGGAATAAAACAATGCTAAAAATCCACCCAATCCCAGCCTTCACTGACAACTATATTTGGGCGATTATCAATGATGGAACACACGAAGTGATTATTGTTGATGCTGGCGATGCTGAGCCTGTTTTAGAGTTTGTCAACCGTGAAAATCTAACCATCACCCAAATGTGGGTTACACATCATCACAGCGACCACATCGGCGGCGTAACAGCATTGGCAAATGTGTTTCCAAACGCACAGATTTTTGCGCATGTCAATATTCACTCGTTAATCAATGCCACACAGTTAATCCCCGTCGCTGAAGGGCGCGAATTAACCGCTTGGGGCAGTCCTGTGCAGGTGTGGCAGGTGGCAGGGCATACCGAAAATCACTTAGCGTACTTAGTGACGCTTGATAACCGTCTGCATATTTTTTGTGGAGATACGCTATTTCGCGCAGGTTGTGGCCGGGTTTTCACCGGCACGATTGAGACGTTGTTTGAAAGCTTTGACCGTTTTGCGCAGTTACATGACGATGAAACGCTATTTTATCCTGCCCATGAGTATACCTTGTCAAATCTTAACTTTGCCCAGTTTATCGAGCCCAATAACCCAGCCATTGCACAGGCAATAGCGCATGACAGTGAGTTACGCCAGCAAAATACGCCAACCTTACCGACCACGCTTGCCGATGAAAAAGCCATCAATCCGTTTATGCGTGCGGTGCTTGCACCCAGTGATGAGATGATAAAAACCGTACAAACGCAAACAGGAATTGAGGATGACAGTCCGTTTGAGATATTTAAAGCCTTACGCCAACTAAAAAATAACTTTTAAGGCTAATAATCAGGGATAACCATGGGCAAATATATTGTTAAACGGCTGTTATTAATCATCCCCACTTTGTTTTTGATTCTGCTAACCAACTTTGCCATTGTCCAATCGGCGCCGGGCGGTCCTGTCGAGCAAAAAATATCCCAAATTGAAGCAGAACAAAAACAGGGCGCCACCCAAACCCAACTGTCAACGACCACTTATCAAGGCAGTCGCGGTTTATCGCCAGACATGGTCGAGGCTATCAAAAAACAATACGGCTTTGATAAATCCGCGCCCGAGCGATTTTGGCTCATGTTGACAAGCTATGCAAAAGGCGATTTTGGTACCTCATTTTTTAAGGGTAAACCCGTGGGCGAGTTGATTTTGGATAAAATGCCCGTGTCGATTTCGCTAGGACTTTGGAGTACATTACTGATTTATTTAATCGCTGTGCCGCTAGGGATTGCTAAAGCCAGACGCCATAATTCACTGATGGATAAAACTACCGCGTTGCTGCTTGCTGTGAGTTATGCCGTGCCTGTGTTTGTGCTTGCGGTGGTGTTACTGGTGATGTTGGCAGGGGGGAGTTATTGGCAGATTTTTCCGCTACAAGGCTTGGTGAGTGAGAATTTTGATAAGCTGTCCACGTTTGGCAAAATCAAAGATTATTTTTGGCATTTGGCATTACCCATCACGGCAAGCACGATTGGCGGGTTTGCGGGCCTGGCGTATTTGACCAAATTTAGTTTTATGGAAGAGTTGAACAAACAATACGTGCTGACGGCTCGCAGTAAAGGGTTAAGCGAAAAAAAAGTGCTATACGGTCACGTATTTCGCAATGCGATGATGATTATTATTGCAGGCTTGCCATCGGCGATTGTGGGAATATTTTTTACCGGCAATTTTTTGATTGAAGTAATTTTTAACTTAGATGGTTTGGGACGACTGGGGTTTGAAGCGATTGGGCAACGCGATTATCCGGTGATTTTTGGCACGTTGTTTATTTTTACCTTGATGGGGCTGATTTTGCAGTTGATAAGTGATGTGACTTATCATCTCATTGATCCCCGTATTGATTTTGAGGGTCGCTAATGCTGATAAAACATCCTGTTTGGCAAGCGCGCATTCACCGCTTTCGGCGTAATCGGTTGGGATTTGTTTCGCTCATCATGTTTAGCTTGATTTTCCTTGCCTGCATGGGGGCAAACCTTATCGCCAATGACAAGCCGATGCTGGTCAATTACCAAAATCACTGGTATTTTCCCATCGTCAAGTCTTACCCCGAAACTACCTTTGGCGGTGTGTTCGAAACCGAAACCAACTACCAAGACCCTGTGGTCAAAGACCTAATCAACCAACATGGCTATATGATTGAGCCTATGATACCGTTTGCCGACCAAACGCCTAGTGTCATGCGCTCAGTGCCGTTTCCTGCGCCGCCCAATGCCCAAAACTGGCTCGGTACCGACGACCAAGGTCGAGATGTGCTGGCGAGGGTATTGTATGGTTTGCGTGTATCGCTATTATTCGGGTTGGCGTTGACGGTGGCAGGGTCAATCATTGGCATTGCAGTAGGGGCGGTGCAAGGGTATTTTGGCGGCTGGACGGATTTAGTGGGTCAGCGGCTGATGGAAGTGTGGGGCGGGCTACCACAGCTGTTTATGATTATTATTTTGGTCAGTCTGTTTAGCCCAAGCGTGTTTGTGTTGTTTGGGCTGATGCTACTCTTTGGCTGGATGGGACTGGTTGGTTTGGTGCGTGCCGAGTTTTTGCGAGCGAGAAATTTTGATTATGTGCGGTCGGCAAAAGCGATGGGGGTGTCAGATGCCAAGATTATGTTTCGCCATATTTTGCCCAATGCGATGTCGTCGAGTCTGTCGCAGTTGCCGTTTATTTTGACGGCGAATATCACGGCACTCACCACGCTTGATTATTTGGGGTATGGCTTGCCTGCGGGGTCGCCTTCGCTTGGGGAGTTGATTTCGCAGGGTAAGGATAATTTGGATTCGCCGTGGCTTGCGTTGGCGGGTTTTTTTAGTTTGACGATTGTGTTGTCGCTATTGATTTTTATTGGGGAAGCGTTACGAGATGCGTTTGACCCTAGACAATAAATGTTAGATTCTAGAGTAAAATTTTTAAGGGATAAAATATGGCAACAAATGATATCTTATTAATTGATGGAATAATTGATGAAAGAATTGAAGAATGCCAACCTTCAAAAGAACGAGGCGAGGTTTTTGAATTTTTTGTGTTTGAACAAAGTTTAAAAGACTACAATTTATCTGATGAAGAAATCCTTTTTGGCTCTGTGGATGGAAGAGCAGATGGTGGAATTGATGGATTTTATATCTTTGTAAATGGACATTATTTAACTGACATCGCTTCATTTTTTTGGCCTAAAACAAATTGCGAACTCGAAATTTTTATTTTGACTTGTAAACACCAAGATACTTTCAAACAAGCACCTTTAGACAACCTTAATTCAACACTGATTGAGTTCTTAGATTTATCTCTCGAAAATAGCGAATTAAAAGGTGAATATTCAGATATTATTTTATCTATGAGAGATAATCTGAGATTTGCTTACAGAAAAGTTTCACCTAGATTAAATAGTTTTAAAATTAATTTAATCTACGCATCAAGGGGAGATACTTCTATTATTGGAGAAACCATTGTTGCTAGGTCTAATCAAATTGTTGGATTAATACAGGGTCAATTTGGGAATTGTGAGGTAAATTTTAAATTTATAGGTTCTTCTCAACTAATTGAATCTTATAGAAAATTACCAAATTTTTCTCTTAGTTTACCATTCAAAGAATTTTTATCTGAAGGTGAGCGATATGTACTGCTTGTTAAAATAAAAGATTATTTTAATTTTATTAATAACGAAGGCTCTTTAAGAAGATATTTATTTGATTCTAATATTAGAGCGTTTATGGGATTAAATTCAGTCAACACGGATATAAGAAATACCTTAAATGATTCTGAGTCACCAGATTTTTGGTGGTTGAATAATGGAATAACAATTCTAGCAACAGGTGCAACAGTTATTGGAAAGACAATTCAAGTAGAAGATATCCAAATTGTTAATGGTCTGCAAACAACGGAGTCTATCTTTAATCATTTCATTATTGGGGGAAAAGACCCTAAAGATAGACTTATTCTAGTGAAAATCATAGTAACCAATGAAAGTTTAGTTAGGGATGCAATTATTAGAGCAACAAATAACCAAACACAGGTTGAAACATCTGCTTTACATGCAACAGATAAAATTCAACGAGATATTGAAGAAGTTTTAAAACTAAATGATTTTTATTATGAGAGAAGGACGAATTTTTATAAGAATCAAGGTATAGAGTCTGACAAAGTAATTAGTCCGCTTTATCTATCTACTGGCTATATTACGCTCATTCTCAAAAACCCCAAAGAAGCAACTGGTTTGAAATCAAGATTCATTGTAAATGATGATAAATATAATAAGGTTTTTGACCAAAATTCAAATCTAGAAGTATGGCCACAAATAGTTAAATTTATGAAAAAAATTGATAAATTTCTATTTTCCATTAAAAAAACAAATTCAAAACGTGAAAGATTCATTAAACATAACCGTCAATTTCTTGCTTTTCTAGTAGCATCAAAGATTTTAAATAACTTTAACTTCAATGTAGCTGATTTTATTAAAATTAATCTTGATAAAATTACTGACGAAACTTGTTTAGAATGCTTTGAATTAATTGAACAAATTACAATAAATAGGCTTAGATTTAGTAATTTACATTTTATAAAAATGTGTCAAATTGCTGAGAAAAAATGGGAAATAAAAGGATTTGAACAAATAAATAAATTACAAGAATATAAAGCAGATTTTAATAGGCAATCTATTGAAATTTCAGATGAATTTGTTGAACAAGTTAGAGCATTATTGCCAATCCAACCTTGGAAACCTAAGATGCACTTAGAAATTCTTACGAAATTAAACTGCTCTCAACGTGAGTATCATGCTGTTGTAAATAAATTGATAAGTGATGGTATTTTTTATAGACAACGTGATGGAGTAGTTTACGATTCAGAAGGAGATATATTATTGATAGATGAGGAACGTGTAAAAGATATATCTAATATTCAACCAATAGGTAAATTAAATAAAAATAATGAATAAAGAAACATTAAAGTTGGATAATTTAAACATAAAATCTGCTAATCAAATCTTAGTGGATAATCTATCCTACACACTCCACACAGGTGAAACGCTCGCCATTGTCGGCGAATCTGGCTCGGGCAAATCCATATCAAGCCTCGCTTTACTCGGACTGCTGCCAAATAGCCTAAGTATCACAGGACAAGCCAGTTTAACAGATAGCCAAACTGACACAACCATCAACTTACCCATTGAAAATAGCCTAAGCAATAAAAATAAACCTAAACAAAACGAAAATATTTTTCGCCAAATCCGCGGCAAACGCATCGGCATGATTTTCCAAGAGCCGATGACCGCCTTAAACCCTTTGCACACGGTGGGCAAACAAATCGCCGAATCGTTAAGTCTGGCTGGTGTGGCAAAAAAACACTGGCGACAGCGTACCCTAGAGCTGCTTTCCCAAGTCAATATTGCCGACCCTGAAAGCAAACTTGCCCGCTATCCGCACGAGCTATCGGGTGGACAACGACAGCGTATCATGATAGCGATGGCACTCGCGCAAGACCCTGACATTATTATCGCAGACGAGCCAACCACCGCCTTAGATGTGACTTTACGCCATGAGATTTTGGGGTTATTGCATCGGCTAAAAAATGAGCGGGGCATGGCGATGATTTTGATTAGCCATGATTTAAACCTTGTCAAACGCTACAGCGACAACCTCATCGTCATGCAACAAGGCAAGGTCATGGAGCAGGGGGCTACCCAAGCAATTTTTGACCAGCCGCAGCAGGATTATACTCGCTCATTGATTTATCAAGATTTTGGACAAAGTTTGCCAATCATTGACAATTCACCCAGCGTTTTGGAAATTAAACAGTTAACCATTGCTTTCCCCCAAAAAAACAATATATTGGGTCAAACCACCCAATGGTTTGAGGCGGTCAAAGGGTTAAATTTGACCCTTGCGCAAGGGCAATCCTTGGGTATAGTGGGCGAGTCGGGTTCTGGCAAAACCACCACGGCTTTGGCACTCATCAAATTATTGGCGAATGCTGCCAAGGTGCAAGGTCAGATTTTGCTGTCAGCCAATGCTCACATGACGGACGTTTTAGCGTTGTCGAATAAAGCCTTTTTGCCGTATCGCTCAAATATTCAAATGGTATTTCAAGACCCATATGCCAGTATCAATCCACGGTTTAGTGTGTTTGAGATAATTGAAGAAGGGCTAACCATTCAAGGTATGGCAAAAACGGAGCGTGAAAAAGCGGTGTTAGCAGCCTTAGACACGGTGCGGTTGCCACGAGATTTTATCAGTCGTTATCCGCATGAGCTTTCAGGCGGTCAGCGTCAGCGGGTGGCACTTGCGCGGGCGTTGGTGATGAAACCCAAAATTTTGTTACTCGATGAGCCC
Source organism: Moraxella sp. CTOTU47579 (assembly GCF_032004885.1). Lineage (NCBI taxonomy): Bacteria > Pseudomonadati > Pseudomonadota > Gammaproteobacteria > Moraxellales > Moraxellaceae > Moraxella > Moraxella sp. CTOTU47579. The sequence goes on along the minus strand of NZ_DALZOJ010000003.1, from coordinate 127,376 downwards.
ACATCCGCGCTTGATAGCAGCACCCAAGTGGCAATAGTGAAGTTATTGCGAGATATTCAAGCAAAATTTGGCTTAAGCTATATTTTTATCAGCCATGATTTGCAGGTGGTTAAGGCATTGTGTCAAACGATACTGGTATTGAAAAATGGCGAGACACAAGCGTATGATACGACAGACAATATCTTCACCCAACCACAAAATCACTATGTGACTGCCCTAATTGCGCACAGCAGTGAAAACTAGCGGATTTGCTGTCAAAACATTAGAAAGTTAACAATTATCGTGAACCACGTTGTTACGTAAGTTTGCTTGCTTATAGCCAATTTATCCTAGTCATTTAACCCTAGTGATTTTATTACAAGCAATTATATAGCTACTTGATTACATGCACTTCACTACAGCCCCTTTAGCAATTGTTAAAAGTTAACCATGCCAAATTCCATCATTACCGAAGACAAAAAGCCACAGCATGACCTATTTGCTATAGCTGCCTTAACCCCCGCGCAAACCAAATATTTGCCAATCGTGGTGGCAATCGCTTTGTTTATGCAAATTTTAGACTCAACGGTGCTCAATACCGCTTTGCCTGCGATGGCGCATGATTTAAATCAGCCTGCGTTATCAATGCAGTGGACAGTGATTAGCTATGCGCTCACTTTGGCAATTTTTACCCCGATTAGTGGTTTTATTGCCGATAAGTATGGCACTAAGACCACCTTTATGGTGGCAATTGGCGTGTTTACCGCAGGCTCGATGATGTGTGCGGTGTCACCAACCCTCAATAGCCTAATTTTTTCTCGCGTGGTGCAAGGATTGGGCGGTGCGATGCTGATGCCTGTGGGCAAGTTAACGCTGATTAAAAGCTATCCGCGAGAACGTATGCTGTCGGTGATGAATTATGCGGTGATGCCTGCGATGATTGCGCCAGTGATTGGGCCTTTGGTCGGGGGGTATTTGGTGGAGCTGGCAAGCTGGCATTGGATTTTTTTGATTAATATTCCCATGGGGGCATTGGGGATGTGGGCAGGGTGGAAACTGATGCCCAACTATCTACAGCGCAATCCCAGTATGGATTTGCTTGGGTTTTTGCTGTTTGGTGGCGCGATGGCAAGCTTTACCTTTGCGCTCGAGTTTGCCAATAATATTCATGCCGATAATCTGGCTTCAGCGGTTTTTCCCGTGATGGTTGCTTTATTGGCGATTATGCTGCTCATTGGCTATTATTATCACGCCAAATACTCAGAATCGCGTAATGGGCAACAACCGCTATTTGGCTTGGATTTGTTTCAAGTGCGTACCTTTCGGGTGGGCATTGTTGGCAATTTGCTGACCCGTTTGGGGATGAGTGCGATTCCTTTTCTACTGCCGCTACTACTGCAAGTGGTGCAGGGTTATTCGCCGTCACAAGCGGGTTGGATGTTGGCACCGATTGCGGTGGGCGCGCTGTTGACCAAGCCGCTGGTCACGCGTATTGTGAAGCGATTTGGCTATCGTAGAACATTGGCGGGCAATACCTTGTTGATTGGGGTTAATATCATGCTGCTATCACAACTCAATCAAACCACGCCGATTTGGCTAAGTGTGCCATTTTTGACTTTTATGGGGGCGTGTAATTCGCTACAATTTAGCACGATGAACACCATCAGTATCGCACGGCTTCGCCCAAGTCAAACCAGCAGTGGCAATAGTTTATTGTCCGTCAACCAACAGTTGGCGATTAGTTTTGGGATTGGCTTTGGGGCGATGCTGTTACATTTACTGACGCCCGCTCGCGCCTCGCTGGCACAGACGCAAACCGCGTTTTCATACAGTTTTATCATATTGGGTATCATGACGATTTTATCTGGGCTGTATTTTTTGCGATTGCACCGATTTGATGGCAAAGGACTATACCAGTAGTCGGCCTTATATTTCACTCATTTTTATGATAATTTTAATCCTTTAACCCGATTGTCCCTAATTGACCCTAATTGCTATTCTATTGGCGCAATCGTTTTGGAAACCCTATGCTATCCCATGCTTTTTCAATGATAATTGATACCCGTTGGTGTCTTAATGAACTGCTAAAAGATGGCGTCATTGACCAACGTGATTATAATTTGGTGATGACCCATAACCGCAAAACCTTGCATCCCCTGCAAGTGATTGCAGGCTTTCATCTAGTCGATAAAACCACGCACATCGCGCTCAGTCTGGACCAGCTCAATCGCTGGTTGGCACAAAAAGCAGGCGTTGATTATGTACGTATTGACCCGCTGAAAACCGATGTGCCCTCAGTGACATCAATTATGTCATTTGAATATGCGCGCTCGCAGCACATTTTGCCAGTCGCCGTCACCCAAGATACGGTGGAAATCGGTACTGACCAGCCATTTTATCAAGATTGGCAGCTCAATATTGCGCATATCGTGTCGCCCAAAAAAATCAAAACCGTATTAATCAGTCCCGAGCAAATCAACCGCTATCGCCAAGAATTTTATCAAGTCACCAAAGCCATTGCCGGGGCAAACCATCAGCAAAAACGCGCGGATGCCGATATCACCAATGTCGAAGCATTATTACAACTGGGCAATGCCGCCAATATTGAAAATCCCGATGCCAATGACCAACACATCGTCAAAATTGTCGATTGGTTATTACAGTACGCCTTTGACCAGCGTGCCAGTGATATTCACTTAGAGCCGCGCCGAGATAAAAGCAACGTGCGTTTTCGTATCGATGGTATTTTGCATACCGTTTATCAAATGCCGACTGGAATTATGACCGCGGTAGTGGCTCGGATAAAAATTTTAGCAAGACTCAATGTCGCTGAAAAACGTAAACCGCAAGACGGACGGCTCAAAACCCGTACCCCCAAAGGTCAAGAAACCGAGCTGCGGTTATCGACACTCCCCACTGCGTTTGGCGAAAAATTGGTGATGCGGGTATTTGACCCCGAGGTACTGGTGCGCTCTTTTGAACAGTTGGGGCTCACAGGGCGGGATTTGCAAAAATGGGATGACATGACCCGTAAAGCCAATGGTATTATTTTGGTCACAGGTCCGACAGGCTCGGGTAAAACCACGACGCTGTACAGTACCCTCAAAAAACTGGCGACAGAAGAAGTCAATGTCTGTACCATCGAAGACCCCATTGAGATGGTGGAGCCGTCATTTAACCAAATGCAAATTCAAAATAACATTGATTTGACCTTTGCTGACGGTATTCGCTCATTGATGCGTCAAGACCCCGATATCATCATGATTGGCGAGATTCGCGATACCGAAACCGCAGAAATGGCGGTACAAGCCTCGCTAACTGGGCACTTGGTGTTATCGACTTTACATACCAATGATGCCCCCAGTTCGTTGACGAGGCTGCATGATTTGGGCGTGGCGCCGTTTTTAACCTCAGCGACCATTTTGGGCATCATGGCACAGCGTTTGGTGCGTACCCTTTGCCCACATTGTAAATCCAATAAGCCCATGAATGACATTGAGCAGCAGACATGGCAGGCGTTAGTCAGTCCTTGGAAAGCCGCCGCCCCAGATACCATCAATCATGCCGTTGGCTGTGAACACTGCCGTAACACTGGCTATCTTGGGCGAGTGGGATTGTATGAAATCATGGTGCTCAGTAATGCGCTTAAAAAATTGATTAGCGAAGGCGCTGACTTGTCGCAAATCGCGCAAAAAGCCTATCAAGATGGGTTGCAACCGTTAAGACTGGCAGGGGCAAAAAAGATTGCCGAAGGGGTGACGACGTTTGAAGAAGTGATGAGAGTGGTGCCATTAACTTAGGCAGCTAACCATTATTTGAAAGACAAAAAGTAAAAGTTAAAAAATAGCCGGCAACAAAAAAGCCTAAACGTAAAAGTTTAGGCTTAATCAATGGTGCCCGGGGCCGGACTTGAACCGGCACGCTCGTAAGAGCGAGGGATTTTAAATCCCTTGTGTCTACCAATTTCACCACCCGGGCAGGGTAGTCACAGCACTGACGCTTGGCGTCGTGTGGTGTCTGTGTCAGAAGTGGGTGCTATTATAATCAGTTTTGTTAACTTTGCAAGCAATTTTTTACGATATTTTTTCGCGTTTATTGCTGACTCATAATAACAAAACACCCATAATAATAAAACAATAGTACCGCAAAATGAAAATGGAGGCTGAGGCCGGAATCGAACCGGCGTCCGCGGATTTGCAATCCGATGCATGGCCACTGTGCTACCCAGCCATTTCATTTAGGTTTGCTATGATAGCAAAAATTTTTAAAAGTGCAAGGACTTTTTTAGCCATTTGAGCAATGTAATGAAGGATTGTGAAGGGTATTAGAGCGCTAAATTAGCGGTTAAACATTTTCAATGGATGTTATCACACCGCAAAATCGGTTAAAATAACGCAAATTTTTTGCTAACCGACTTTTTGTTGACCGATTCGTTATTGATTGAGGAACCACCATGACTGCGACAGTGTTAGATGGCAAAGCGTATGCCAAACAAATGGAAGCTGAACTTGCCGAGCGGGTTGCCAAGTTAAAACAAGACTCTGGACGCACGCCGATTTTGGCAACGATTTTGGTGGGTGATGACCCTGCCTCGGCAACTTATGTCAAAATGAAAGGCAATGCCTGTCAACGTGTGGGTATGGATTCTTTAAAAGTTGCCATGCCACAAGCCACCACCACCGAGCAACTATTGGCAAAAATTGCCGAGCTTAACAACAATCCAGACGTGCATGGGATTTTGCTACAACACCCTGTGCCCAGCCAAATTGATGAGCGTGCCTGTTTTGATGCCATTGCACTGGCAAAAGATGTGGATGGCGTGACTTGTTTAGGGTTTGGCAATATGGCGATGGGTGAGCCTGCGTATGGTTCTTGCACCCCGCAAGGTATTATGTATTTATTAGAGAAAAACGGCGTTGAGCTTGCTGGTAAGCATGCGGTGGTCGTAGGTCGTAGCGCGATTTTGGGTAAACCGATGGCGATGATGCTATTAAACGCCAACTGTACCGTGACCATTTGCCACTCACGTACCCAGAATTTGGCAGAATTGGTCAAACAAGCGGATATCGTGGTGGGTGCTGTGGGCAAACCAGAACTTATCAAAAAAGATTGGATTAAATCGGGCGCTGTTGTGGTCGATGCAGGGTTTCATCCGCGTACCCATGCGGATGGTACGAGCGGTGGCGTGGGTGATATTGAGCTGACAGGTATCGAAGCTATTGCCTCAAGCTATACCCCAGTGCCCGGTGGCGTAGGTCCAATGACCATCAATACACTCATCCGTCAAACGGTAGAAGCGGCAGAAAAAGCAGCAGCAAAATAATGGGTTTGAATTAAAAAAGGAAGTGTTTAAAGCTTCCTTTTTTTGTGCATTTTTTTTGTATTCATTTTTTCACTATGACTCATGACTGGAAATCTTTACGTGACTGATGCTGAAACTTCCGCTTATAAAACGTCCCCCTATAAAACTTCAACGCCATCAAATGCTTCTGACGCGTCAATCGTTTTTCATCGACTGATTACCGCATTGCAGCAAGTGTTGCCTAGCGCTAATCTTGCCAAGACATATGTGCCGTTACTATCTAAGCCGAATCAACCTTTTTATTTATGGCTCATTGATGCAGATTTTTGTCATGAAGATTTGACGCCAACGGTGATAGAAAATCTGTGGAATAATTGTCCATATTGGGTGTTTGCATGGGCGTCAGGGCAAGTGTTGGCGCAGTATATTTTGCAGCAGCCACAGATGGTGCGCAATAAAGTGGTGATGGATTTTGGCGCAGGGTCGGGGATTGTCGGTATTGCCGCAAAAATGGCCGGTGCCAAACGAGTCATTTGCTGTGATATCGATAGCGTGAGCCTAACTAGCTGCCAAGCCAATGCGCAATTAAATGGGGTAACGGCTGAGCTGCTAGATAATTTATTCGAGTTAAAACAGCAATTTGGCATGGATAAAGTCGATGTGCTGTTGGTCGCGGATGTGCTGTATGACAAAGCCAATTTGCCATTATTAGATGTGTTCTTACAATACGCGCATGAGGTTTGGGTCGCTGATAGCCGCGTCAAAAACTTTGCTCACCCGCGCTACCACAAGGTAACGACGTTAGATAACACAACCACTTTGCCCGATATGGACGAAGCCAAGCAGTTTAACCAAGTAGTGCTTTATCGCAGCACCGATTGACCCAGACAGTAGCAGGGATACAGTAGTATGGAGTGTATGTTCGCAAAAAACCCTCGCCTTTGTTTTCTGTACCTTTAAGGCTATGAAATAATTTGTAACATAGTTATCGCATTATCGCTATTTTCAAGGCATAATAAGCCACACCCCTATTTTTAATCATCTGTTTGTTCAATACCATCCCCGATGGCATGCATCGCGGCATTATTATTGATAACAACAGCTAGATGATTACCTTGCCGTTTTACGTTTAGAAAAGGAATCCTAATATGAGTATTTGTATCACTGCCACAGGATTATACACCCCGCCTTACAGCATCAGTAACGAAGAGTTGGTCACTACTTTTAACCAATACGTTGACAACTATAATGCCAAAAATGCCGATGCCATCACCCGTGGTGAGAAGACGGCACTCGTGCATTCGACGGCTGAATTTATCGAAAAAGCCTCAGGTATCAAATCTCGCTATGTGATGGAAAAAGACGGAATTTTAAATCCAGATATCATGGCGCCTGTGATTCCTTATCGCAAGCTTGGCGAAGAGATGTCCATCATGGCAGAAATGGGTCTAGATGCACTCAAACAAGCACTGGACAATGCAGGTCTACAAGGTAAAGACTTAGACGGCATTATTGTTGCTTGTTCAAACTTTCAGCGCGTGTATCCTGCCATCGCCATCGAAATCCAACAATACATTGGTATGCAAGGCGGTTTTGGCTTTGATATGAACGTCGCCTGTAGCGCAGCAACCTTTGGTATCGCCCAAGCGGTCGGTCTGATTAAAGCTGGCACTGCCAAACGTGTCGCTATGGTCAATATCGAAATCACCTCAGCGCACCTCAACTGGCGCAACCGTGACAGCCACTTTATCTTTGGCGATGTGGCAACCGCGACGATTATCGAAGAGATTGACGAAAAAACAGCCACACCCAAAGGCTATGAAATTTTAGATAGTCATCTGTTTACCCAGTTTTCAACCAATATTAAAAATGAATACGGCTTTTTGGATCGCAGTGAATTCTTAGCCGCTGGCACACCGATGTATCCTGATATCGACGCACCTGTGACCGACAAATTGTTCTTGCAAGAAGGTCGCAAAGTATTTCGTGAAGTATGTCCTGCCGTGTCCAATTTAATCCTTGAACTGCTCCATAAAAACCACATTGAGCCCAAACAGCTCAAAAAAATGTGGCTGCACCAAGCCAATGCCAACATGATTGATTTGATTTTACGCACCGTATTGGGCAAAGAAGCGGATAAGTCGATTGCGCCTATGGTACTGGCGGAATATGCCAATACCAGCTCAGCCAGCCCTATGATTGTGTTTCACAAGCACCAAGAAAATATGCAGTCAGGTGATTTGAGTGTGATTTGCTCGTTTGGCGCAGGTTACTCAATTGGGGGTGTGTTGGTCAAAAAAGTCTAAGCTTTTTATTGTCTCTCACGAAACCCATGCAAATCCCCCCAAAATGTGGCAAAATATCCGATTATTTTGCCATTTTTATTTTTAAGCCCTAAATTAAGCCAAAACTTTTAAGCCATCATTATGAAAGAATCCTTACGTTTTCGCCTTGACCAAATGTCTGACCGTTTCGAAGAAGTCACCGCCATGCTGTCTGAGCCAGAAACCATGAATGACAACAAAAAATTCCGTGAATTATCGGTTGAGCACAGTGATTTATCCGCATTGGTCGATGTCTGGGGCAAATACCGCCAAGCGGAAGAAGATTTGGCAACCGCTGAAGAAATGCTGTCAGATTCAACGGGCGATGGCGACATGAAAGAAATGGCGCAAGAAGAAATCCAAGCCGCCAAAGACACCATCAATGAGCTTGAAGACGTGCTCAATGTGATGATGCTGCCTAAAGACCCGAATGATAAAGTGCCTGCCTTCTTGGAGATTCGAGCAGGGACGGGCGGCGATGAAGCGGCAATTTTTAGCGGGGATTTGTTCCGTATGTATGAGCGTTATGCGGCAACCCAAGGTTGGACAGTGGAAGTATTGTCCGAGAATGAAGGTGAGCATGGCGGCTATAAAGAAATCATCAGCCGTGTATCGGGCACGGGCGTATATGGGCGCTTAAAATTTGAGTCGGGCGCACACCGGGTGCAACGGGTGCCAGAGACTGAAAGCCAAGGACGGGTGCATACTTCGGCTTGCACGGTCGCGGTGATGCCAGAGATTGAAATTGATGATACCGTAGATATCAACCCTGCCGACTTGCGTATCGATACTTATCGTGCCAGTGGGGCAGGTGGTCAGCATATCAATAAAACCGACTCTGCGGTGCGTATCACCCATATTCCAACAGGCACGGTGGTTGAATGTCAGCAAGAGCGTAGCCAACACGCCAACCGCGATAAAGCCATGAAAATGCTGGTATCCAAAATTCAGCAAGAAAAAGTACAAAAACAAATCGATGCGTCAAGCGATATGCGTCGCAATTTGGTCGGTAGTGGTGATCGCTCGGAGCGCATTCGCACTTATAATTTTCCCCAAGGGCGGATGACCGACCACCGTATTAATTTAACCTTGTACAAACTCGATGCCATTATGCAGGGTGACTTAGATGAGCTTCTCGACAGCCTACTGCGTGAGCACCAAGCTGACTTGATGGCATCGGTGAGTGGGGAAGAATAAGATGGCAAAATTTTTAAATACCAGTGGTACTACTTACCATTTGGAAGAACTCATCAAAAAGTCATCTGACCGTTTAATTTTAATTAGCCCTTATCTTAAATTAAATGAACGAATTAAAGAGTTACTTGAAGATAAAAATCGTTTAAAAATTGATATTCGTATCGTATATGGTAAGAGCGACTTGCAACCTGAAGAAATTAATTGGCTCAAAAATTTAACGTTCATTCGAACCAGTTTTTGCAAAAATTTGCATGCCAAATGCTACATGAACGAGAATGAATGCATTATCACAAGTTTAAATTTATATGAATTTAGCCAAATCAATAACAATGAAATGGGCATTTTAATCGCTCGTGATGCAGATAATCAGCTATATAGCGATGCATATGAAGAAGCACAGCGTATTATTCGTATTAGTGAAGAAGTGAGAATGTCAGTTGACAAGGTAAATGAAATGTCAACGACATCAGAAAATAAAGAGTATGGCAAAATAACGATTGCTAAATTAGCGAGTCAGTTGGGTATGAAAACCCCAGAACTCTCTGCCAAAATGATTGAAAATGGTTATTTACAAGAAATTGCAGGCGAATTGCGTTTGACTCAACTTGGTAGTGAAAAGGGTGGTGAAGAAAAACGCGGCAAGTTCGGTATTTTTACCATTTGGCATAAAAATTTTAACTTTTGATAGCGTAACTAAAATTGTGGGAAAACATCATGTCACAGCAAAACCAAACTGAAAATGCAGCAACCGAAGCGCATGTGGAAGACATCCAAGACGTCAACGAACTTATCAAACAACGTCACAGCAAACTTGATTTAATCAAACAAGCAGGCAAAAACCCTTACCCAAACCAATTCAAACGCAAAGAATACGCCCAAGACTTGCAGCAGCAATTTGCTGATAAAGACAAAGAAGCATTGGCAAACAGCGATAAAGTCATGGTGACAGTCGCCGGTCGTATCATGCTCAAACGGGTGATGGGTAAAGCCAGCTTTGTGACCATTGCCGACATGACAGGTCGTATCCAAGCCTATGTCAGCAAAAACGACTTGGGCGAAGAGATTTATAATGACTTTAAAACATGGGATATCGGAGACATTATTGGTGTGACAGGGTATGTATTTCGAACCAACACCGGTGAATTATCTGTGCATGCTACCGAAGTACAATTATTGACCAAATCATTACGCCCACTACCAGACAAATTCCATGGGTTAAGCGATACGGAGGCTCGCTATCGTAGCCGTCATCTTGACCTGATGACCAATGAAGACAGCCGTAACGCCTTTATTATCCGTAGTAAAGTCATTGCAGGGATTCGTGAGTATATGCTTAACGAGCGTTACATGGAAGTTGAAACCCCGATGATGCACGTCATCCCAGGGGGCGCTGTGGCTCGCCCATTTGTCACCCATCATAATGCGCTTGATATGCCGCTTTTTTTACGCATTGCGCCAGAGCTGTATTTAAAACGTCTAGTCGTGGGTGGTTTTGAGCGTGTGTTTGAAATTAACCGTAATTTTCGTAACGAAGGGGTGTCGGCGCGTCACAACCCAGAATTTACCATGATTGAGTTTTATCAAGCGTATGCCGATTACGAAGATTTGATGAAACTAACCGAAAATATGTTTGAAAAACTGGCAAACGATATTTTAGGTACCACAGAGATTGATTATCAAGGTGAAGCAATTAGTTTTAAAGCACCTTTTGAACGCTTGCCAATGACCAAAGCGATTGAAAAATACGCGGATAATTTTGACATGAGCAAAATCGCAGACCGTGATTATCTAGCGGATTATGCCAAAAATGTACTCAAACAAGACGTTAAAGATATCTTTGGGATTGGCAAACTGCAAACCATTATCTTTGAAGAAACCGCAGAAACCAAACTGCGTCAACCAACCTTCGTCACAGAATATCCTGCCGAAACCTCACCGCTAGCACGCCGTAACGATGACAACAGCGAAATTACTGACCGTTTTGAACTGTTTATCGGCGGGCGTGAGATTGCCAACGGCTTTAGCGAGCTCAATGACCCAATCGACCAAGCCGAGCGGTTTAAACAACAAGTGGCTGAGAAAGACGCAGGCGATGATGAAGCGATGCATTATGATGCAGAGTTTATCGAAGCATTGTCCTATGGCTTGCCACCGACTGCAGGCGAGGGCATCGGTATTGACCGTTTAGTGATGTTATTTACCAATGCACCAAGTATTCGTGATGTGATTTTGTTTCCGCATATGCGTCGTAAAGACGTCTGAAAAATTCCAATACAGCGTTAATATAGCGATAGCTTTCAAAACCGCAGTCATTATTGTGACTGCGGTTTTTTATGATAATCCAGTCATCATTGAATACAATAATGAAGCCCGTAATATCAAAGATATCTTTTGAAACAAAACTAATAAAAAATCGGCTCAACTCACTAAATAATCAATGTTAGACTAAACTGTATTTTTCGCTCAAACCCGTCTATTTTCTGACCTATCGTTGAGAAACGTTGACTATGACAGACCCCCGTTCAGACAAGCCTTTGGAAACCCCACCTGTTTTGCCGCCTACTTATCGTAAACCTAACAAATTTACTCTAATACTACCCTGGATTTTGTTACTGCTAGTGCTGTTGGCGGGTTTGTGGATGATGACCAAGCCACAGCTGCCTTGGCAAAAAAATCAAGCAGTGGTAGCCAGTCAGCCCGGTTGGCAGCCGCCGAAATCTGAGCCTGTCGATACCAAAAAACTCGGTGACAATCCAAATGCTGCGGTGGCATCTTATCACAATGCTGTCGCTGTCGCTGCCCAGTCAGTCGTCAATATCTATACCACGCAAAAAATCGAGGAGCATCCCTATATGAATGACCCGATGATGCGCCGCTATTTTGAATATCACGGTATCCCTAATGGCGAAAGCGATAATACCAATTTAGGCTCGGGGGTTATTATTTCGCAAGATGGCTATATTGTCACCAACTCGCATGTGATTTCTAAAGCCGATAACATTATCGTGATGCTCAATGATGGTCGCAAGGCAACGGCAAAAGTCATCGGCAACGATGTGGAAAGTGATTTGGCGGTGATTAAGGTTGATTTGACAGGGCTGAAACCCTTAGGATTTCGTGAACAGTCGACCCAAGTGGGCGATGTGGTGTTGGCAATTGGCAACCCGTTTGGGGTCGGTCAAACCGTCACCCAAGGTATTATCTCGGCAACGGGGCGCACGGGACTGGGTATCAACACGGTGGAAGATTTTATCCAAACCGATGCCGCTATCAATCCCGGTAACTCAGGGGGTGCGCTGGTCGATGCTTATGGTCAGCTGGTTGGTATCAACACCGCGATTTTTTCACGCTCGGGCGGCTCGATGGGGATTGGATTTGCGATTCCTACCGAGATTGTTAAGCTTGTGATGAATGGCATTATTAAAAATGGTAAAGTGCACCGCGGCTGGCTTGGGATTGAATTACAAAGTTCGATGAAAGACCCAACCAAACTCAGTGATGACACGCAGGGCGTTGAAGTGATGAACGTGATGCGTGATGGTCCTGCTGCCAAAGCGGGCTTGCAAAAAGGGGATATCATCACCGCAATGGATAATAAACCTGTCAATGATGCCAATACACTGATTCAAATGGTCGCACGTAAAGCCCCCAACAGTGTGGTTAATCTACAAGTGATGCGTAATAAAGCGCAAAGCAGCGTCAATGTGACCCTAGGTGAAAGACAACCCCAAGAGGCTTTGACCGAGCTACCCACGTCACAAAACTTTGACCAAAACAATGACAGCGCTAATCAAAATGGCGCCAGCAATGAGGATGACATTCCAGCAGAATTAATGGAATTACTCAAAAAACATCATTAAACGTTATTCAAAACTTCAAAAGTTTGATGCGCTGCGGTTAGTCAGGTGCTTTACTTGCTCTGGCTGCCGGCTGTGATTAGCTGTTTTCATTGCCTGCTTTCGTTACCCGCTAAGGTCAAACTACGACCGCCATCCACGGCAATAATCTGCCCTGTGATATACGGGGCAGCTGCCAAAAATACCGCCACTTGCGCGATATCTTGCGGTGTGCCAATTCTTTTTAACGGTACGGCATGGCAGATTTTTTCAATCGTTTGGGCGGTGAGCGCTTGCTCAGAGCCCTCCATGGGTAAAATGTTAATACCCGGCGCGATACCATTGACGCGAATATCGGGCGCTAGTTCGATTGCTAGCGACTGCACCATCATTTGGTGCGCGGCTTTTGCCATGTTATAGACTGTATAACCCCCAAATGGCTTGCCATTGGCGTGAATGTCCAAAATGCTTATAATGCAGCCTTGCGATTTTTTTAGATAAGGGTATAAATATTGGCTGATAAATAACGGGGTTTGCGCATTGGTCAAAAATAAATTTTGCCAGTCTTGCTGAGAGATTTGACCAAAGGGCGTCGGGTAAAAGCGTGAGGCATTATGAACCAAACAATCCAATCGACCAAAACTGTTGATTATGCGCCAAGTCAATTGTGGCAACGTTTCAAAGTTCTCTAAATCCCCTTGCACGCTTTTTGCTGACTGTGGGCGAATGGCATTACAGTAATTAACAAGTTCGATGGCTTCTGATTCACTGGTATGGTAATGGATAATGATATTATAATTGGCTTGGTGCAGTGCCAGCACAAGCGCCCGACCAATTCGTTTGGCGCCACCTGTGACACACGCCACACGGCACGGATTGGATACTTCGCTCATCGCGGCTGGATTCAACATCATTTGCTACCTATGTCTATTTGATTAAGCGTTTATTTGATTAATCGGTTTGTCGTTTTAATCATTCATGCTTTAATCCATATGAGCCCAATTGGTTGGGATTGGAAAACCCCATGATTATCACACACCTTGAACGAGCGACACAACTTTATCAAGCGCTGCAGGATTATCAGCAAAGCACCCATGCCTTTAGCCAGACGTCACAGCGGCAATTGACCGCTTTTGCTAATCATTTGGTCGCTAGCGAACGGCAAGCACAGTATTTGACCGCGTTAGCCAAGCGTACACTAGTTACCCCCACTTATTGGTCAACGCAGCGAGCCAATCCCAATAGCGCGTTTTTTGACCCTGTCAAAGCCATATTATATTGGCAAAGTATCGATATCGCCGAGTCGCTTTGGTTGGCTTTTTTACTCATTCATGTCGGTGATAGCCCACAGTTACAGGGCAACCGTCAATCTCAATGGCAATATTTACGCCTGTTGTATGGCAATTTTAGTGGTGCTGACGAACCTAGTAAACCCTTACTAAGTTGGGCAACGATGACCGCCAACCCTCAAGTAATCGTAGAGTGGGTTCGTGAGTGTCAAAGTCATCAAATAAGCTTTAAATTCGGTAAACATCGCAAATATGAGTCAATCAAACAGCTGCCCCAAGTAGTGGATAGTTACGGGCATTGGCTTGCTGATATAGGTGGGGTAGCAAATTTAACCAATGGAGGGATACAACAAGATTTGAGCGCTGAACAACGCTTTGCCCACTGGTATAAAACCCTAAACATCTATCGATTTGGACGATTAGCCAAATTTGAGTTTTTATCGCTACTTGGCTATCTTAAAGTTTTAGCCATCAAAGCCGATCACTGCTATTTGACTAAAGCCACAGGCCCAAAACGTGGCGCAAAATTGCTATTTGGTCATTACACCACAGACCCTCAGTTAGAGCGTTTGGCGGTACAAACGGCAGAGGCAATTGGGGTTGACTATGCTGTATTTGAAGCAGCGTTATGTCATTGGCAAGCATCACCAAATGGCGCACCAAGTCCTAACGATTTACCTTAAATTTACATAAAAAAAGAGCAGGGCTTAGCCTGCTCTTAATTTTTGACACTTAAAAATTAGTTAGCTTTAAAATAGTTAACTTTAAAAAAATTAGTTACCTTGCTCAAGCGTTTGTTGATAGGCTTGGTCAAAATTGACTGGCGCAAGTAACAATTGTGGGAAACTACCACGGGTCACAATGTCACTGACCACTTCACGGGCATAAGGGAACAATACGTTTGGACAATACGCACCTAAAATTGCGCCCAATTGTTCTTCAGGGATATTTTGCAACATAAAGATGCCCGCTTGGTGTACTTCTGCGATAAACGCGGTTTCCCCACCGTTATTGGCAGTCACATTAACGGTTAATATTACTTGGTAGTGGTCATCGTCCAATTTTTCAGCGGCACTTGATAGGTTGATATCAAGCTCTGGTTGCCATTCACGGGTAAATACCTCTGCACCCGGTACTTCTAATGACATATCTTTAACATAGATACGTTCTAGCGCCAGTTGTGGTAAGTTTTGTTCGTCTGCCATGATAGTGTCCTCAATTAACTGTTTTTACGGGAATTATAACAATATGACAGCTTTAAATTTTTCTAAAAACTAGTCTAAAAACTATCAACTGTATTTATAATGGGCATTATTTATCTAGTAAAGTTCTAGTAAATTTTTTTAATCTGCGAACGATTAATCCGCTAATAAACCATCAAGTTTGCCTTGACGCTCAAGACCAGCGAGTTGGTCATAACCACCAATGAAATTATCACCAATAAAAATTTGCGGTACTGTGCGATAATTATTGGTTTTTTGCGCCAATGCCTGACGTTCTTCTGTGGTCACATCATACATGTTAACTTCTTCAAATGCTTGACCTTTGTTTTTTAATAGCATTTTAGCTTGCATACAGTAGGGGCAAGTCGGTGTGGTATAAATTTTCACCATAGCCATAACAATCTCCTTATTTCTGGATTTTTTAAAATGGGTTAAAAGCTTATTATCAGATACCGATGAGATAATAAAGCGTTATTGATGGTTATGGGGCTTGGCGATTCAAATTTCAAATTGTGAACAGCCAACCAGTCTTATTTGGTTTTGCCGGACACGGTTTTTTCTACCACTAAAGGTAAACCTGCGGCTTGCCAATTGGTAATACCACCATCGAGACGATAAACGTTGTCGTTACCAATCATTGCCACTGCGGTACCTGCAGTCATACCCATTTGGCAAACGATGATAATAGGATGGTCAGCACTACGAAGTGCGTCAACGTGATCTTTTAGCTCAGTAAACGGGATATTGCGGCTGCCTTTGATATAGCCTTTTTCAAAATCTTTTCGTGGGCGGATATCAATCAGCTGAGCGTTTTGGTTGTTAACCATCAAGCCCACTGCATTTGGATTGATTTTTTTGCCGCCGCGTTTGTTCTCAAGCATAAAAAATAGCACAATTAGCACAAACATGGTGCCAAATAAAAATGGGTGATGACCCATAAACTCAAACCAACGTTCCAAGATATCCTCCACAGGGGCATTGCTTCAAAATTATCGTTTGATTGCCCATAAAAAATTGACTGTATTATAACGGTAGTTGTCAATTTTAAGAAACTTTTATTTAGTCTAATATTTAGTCTAAAATCGCAAGCTTAAAAATCCTGCGAGGCCGCTTCTTGTTGCAGGAGTACCAAATTCTCCACCCGCCTTGCTAGCACCTGTCCGTCTGCTACTGCCTGCCACATCGCACAATTGGGCGTGGACTCGGTATGTTTGCAATCGCGAAAACGGCAGTAGGGGGCAAGCGGCGCAAGCTCGATAAAGCCTTGTAAAATATCATCAGGGGTCAAATGCCAAAGCCCATATTCGCGAATACCGGGCGTATCAATAATGGCACCTTTGCTGAGCGCCATCGGGTCAAACGCTAAAAATCGGCTGGTAGTGGTGGTATGTTGACCCAACTGTGAAATGGTTGAAATTTCATTGACTGATTGTCCCGCGGCAGGCAATAACTGATTGACCAAGCTGCTTTTACCAACCCCTGATTGACCAGCAAAAATCACATTCTTGCCGGCAACGGTGTTTTTTAGGTGGGTTAAGTCACCACTCGATTGGGTCACCAAGGTGGCGTAGCCAAGCTGTTGATAGGCTGACAGTAGCTCTGTCACCTCGCTATGACTACCATCTGCCAACAAATCGGCTTTATTTAAAATCAGTAATGGCGTGATGTCTGAGTGATGGCAAGCCACCAAATACCGATCAATCAGCTGGGCAGACGGCAGCGGCAGCGGCGCAAATACGACTGCTAAAATATCGACATTGGCGGCGATGGGTTTGAGCTTGTGGTAACGGTCAGGGCGGTAGATGATGCTTTGTCTATCATAAATCGCTTCAATGCGTCCAAGCCCTGTATTTGGGTCAGCGACAAAGCGGACTTTATCCCCAGTGGCAATCAGTGGCAAGTTGGTACGGGTGTGACAACGCCAAACACTGTGCAGGGTGATGGGTTGCCAAAACGGCTCTGGCTCGTCAGCGGCGACAATCGGTTTTTCAGGCAGGGTTTGCGGTAGGCTAGTGGCTTGGACTTCAAGCTGCTTGCCAAAGTTTGCGACAACAATGCCATCCATCAGCTGGGCATCGTCCAGCACTTGCTGGGATTTTTGCTGTTTTTGGATGCGGCGGGTTTGCTGGTCAGTGAGTTTACGTTTACGGATTAACGCCATACGCTATCTACTACCTCAGCCACTAGGGGATTTTTTACCATACTAACACCTTATAAAATTTTACAATACTTTTGGACTCGCTACATGGGCAGGCATGAGCAATCGCCAACAAAACCGATATTTTACCTGTAAAATCTGCTAAGATGGCGGATTATTTGTTAAAGCGTATGAAAAGGCAGCAGTATGGCGGTTGATAAAAAACATCTGATTTGGATTGACCTTGAGATGACAGGTCTAGATACCCTCAACGATACCATCATCGAGATAGCGACGATAGTGACTGACAGTGAACTCAATATCCTAGCCGAAGGTCCTGTGTTTGCCATCCATACGCCTGACATCGTGCTCAACAGCATGGATGATTGGAACACGCGCCAACATGGGCAATCGGGACTGATTGACCGTATTCGCCGTAGTAATGTGACGATGGCTCAAGCAGAAAGCGAAACCATTGCATTTTTGAGTAAATATGTCGAATCAGGACGCTCACCGATGTGTGGCAATTCGATTTGCCAAGACAGACGGTTTTTGGCACGTCAAATGCCAACGCTTGAGCGGTTTTTTCATTACCGCAACTTAGATGTGTCAACGGTCAAAGAGCTGGCTTATCGCTGGCGCCCCGATATTTTGTCAAGCTTTGAGAAAAAAGGAAATCATTTGGCACTTGATGATATCCGTGATTCGATTCGTGAACTGCGCCACTATAAAGCGCATTTTTTTAAATTTATTGGTTAACAGTAAAATTTTTAAAACGATACAATTCATATCATAATACTTGAAATTGTCCAAAATTTTAGGCATCATAAGCTGACAAAAGGAATTTGTTAGCTTGACTTGAGACAAGTAAATCGAGATACAAATAAATCAGCGTGAGTGTAAATCGGCAATAGTTGTGAGCCCATCGTAAAAAAACTGGTTGTATCAACTCAAATTTATTCCAAGCCAGATTTATTTCAAGTCAGCGTTATTTTAAGCTAGTGGGTGACCGTTGACACTGGCACTTATTCCTATCTCATGGACGACATTAGGAGCCTGTCATGGACAATCTTGACACCCAAACCCCGCAATCTGTTTATTTCTTTGGGGGTGAAAAAAGGCGATCGGGTATCAACCATGCTGCCCCGTACACCGACAGCCATAACCGTGAAAAATTTAATCACATAAACCCACTGCTTTTAACACCAACAAAAATAACAGGTTAACGGAAAAACAATGCAAGTACAAAATAATACATTTTTGGTCACAGGCGGCGCGTCAGGTCTAGGTGAGGCGACAACCCGTTATTTGGTGGCGCATGGCGCAAATGTTATCATCGCCGATCTGAACCAAGAAGCCGGTGAGAAATTAGTGGCGAAATTGGGCGACAACGTGATTTTTGCAAAATGTGACATCACCAGCGAAGCGGATGTCAAAAATGCGATTGAGGCGGGTGTGAACAAATTTGGTAAATTATCAGGGTCAATCAACTGTGCCGGTATCGTGGTGGTGCAAAAATTACTGGACAAGGAAGGCAACCCAGCCGATTTAACCACCTTTACCCGTGGTATCCAGATTAACCTCATCGGCACTTTCAATGTGGTGCGACTGGCAGCGGCGGCGATGGCAAAAAATACTGCAGATAATAATGAAGATAAAGGTGTGATTATCAACACCGCTTCAATTGCCGCATTCGATGGTCAGGTCGGGCAGGGCAGTTATTCGTCATCCAAAGCAGGTGTGGTGGGCTTAACCTTACCACTCGCGCGTGAGCTGCAGCGTCATCAAATACGTATCATGACCATCGCCCCAGGGGTGTTCGGCACACCGATGATGGCAAGCCTGCCAGAAGCTGCCCGTACCAGTCTTGAGCAAGCCGTGCCTTTTCCCAAACGTTTGGGCAATCCAGAAGAATTTGCTAAATTGGTGGCACACATCATCGAAAATAGCTATCTCAATGGCGACGTTATTCGTTTGGACGGGGCTATTCGCATGGGTTAATTCAGTTGATTGTTGCCAGTAACTGCGCACAGTGACTAGCAACAGTAAATATCAACTTAGTCCTCTAAAAAAGCCACTCTCAAGAAGATTGGCTTTTTTTATTAACAATTTCACAATTTCACCGGGACTATTTGGTAAGTCACTATTTGGTGAGTATTAGGCGGTTATTACGGGTCAATCGAAGACGGTATTCTTCGCCGTCATGCTGAATGCGAATCTCTTTGGTCAGCGCAAATAAATGATTGGAATATAGCGTTGGCAAGGAACTTTGTTGGATGAGATTGGCACGATTTAATAAGTGTAGCATGGGATACTCCTTTTCTCTGAGGATGAAGCGAATAGTGTTTTTAATTGATAATGATTATCATTTATATTTAATGGGTCGTCAAGTGACTTTTTTCACTTTTTCATCAAATTTAATGCTTTATAATGGGTAACAATCAACAGTTTGAGAAAAATATGTCAAAAGTCGTTAATGTGGCAGTCGCGGTGATACATTTTAACAATCAATATCTACTGGGA
This sequence comes from Moraxella sp. CTOTU47579, assembly GCF_032004885.1. Classification (NCBI taxonomy): domain Bacteria; kingdom Pseudomonadati; phylum Pseudomonadota; class Gammaproteobacteria; order Moraxellales; family Moraxellaceae; genus Moraxella; species Moraxella sp. CTOTU47579. Next base: position 107,566 of record NZ_DALZOJ010000003.1, on the reverse strand, counting down.
TTTCGTCATGCTAGTCAACACCAAGGCAATCGCTATGAATTTGTTGGGGGGAAAATTGAGCCAGATGAAACCCCAACACAAGGGTTAATTCGTGAAGTCTATGAAGAGATTGGCTTGGATATCGCGCAAAATACCGCAGTCAAAATGGGGGTGATACGCCATGATTATGCTGATAAAACCGTGGCATTGCATGTCTTTAAAATTCGAGTGAGCCAAGCCCAGTTTGATGGGTTACAACAGGGTAAAGGCAAGGAAGGTCAAGCCGTCACATGGGTTCATCAGTCAGACTTGGTCGCCAATCAGTACCCTTTGCCCGATGCCAATGCCCGCATTTTAGAGTGGTTAAAATTGCCTAATACAATTTATATCACCCAGCCTTTAGATAGCTTGGTTAGTGTGGATAAGTGGGTTGATTTTTATAGCCAAAAACTGCCCCAAAGTGCCCATTGTTATCTTCGCCCGCAAACCAGCGATGAAAATGCCACCGCTATGATTGATGGCTTACTCACGATAAGGGCGGATATCACCCCGATTATTCAATATGCAACAGTTGAGCGCTTATTTGAGTACTTACCTGAGCGCTTATTTCAGCGTTTAGATGCGTGGTTAAAAAACGGCATGGTACATTTAAATCACCAACAACTCATGACGCTTGATTTCTCAAGTTTATCAAAAAATTATCACTATTTTGCCAGTTGCCATGACCAACATAGCCTAAGCAGATTAAATACCTTGGCAACCTCGCACACTGTCATGGGCTGTTTTTTATCCCCGGTGAAAGCCACACCGACACATCCAGAAACCTTTCAAAGTGGGGGCATGGGCTGGCAAACCTTGGGTGAATTGGCAAAAATCTGTGATGTGCCGGTGTTTGCGCTGGGCGGGGTGGGGCAGGCAGATTTAGCCACCGCCTATGAGCATGGGGCGATGGGAATCGCGGGTATTCGGTTATTGTTCGACAAGGTATAAAAAGTAGCCAACAGGTTGACTTTTTGTTACAACTTGGTGACATACTTTGTGGGCGGTAGAGCGATTTGCTTTATTAATTTACTTTTTTAACTTGCTTTTTTAACTTGCTTTTTAACTGAGTTGGTTTGTTAGCGAAACTGTGTACAATCTTTAACCTAATGAAAAAAGCCCATAAGCGTTTGGGCGTTTGCTATTTAACAATAGCGCATTCGTTGTAACAACTGGCTGACAAAAAATGCCCCAATAGTCACCGTTTGAGCGTTTATTTTGGGCTAAAATGACTACTTTAATGCGCAATAACACTGAGTAAAATAAGGTGATATAGACAATGAAAATAATGAGTAAAAAAACGTTAGCAGTGGCAGGTATTGCAGGTACATTAATTGCGATAAGTGCTTGCTCCACCACCACCCCCACCAAAAACACCTCAACCGAAACCACCGCCAAGTCCACAGGCATTGGTAAAGCTCAGGCGGTGCAAAGCGTTGATTTAAACCGTTATGCGGGCAAATGGTACGAAATCGCCCGTTTGCCGATGTTTTTTCAGCGTAACTGTGCCAGTGATGTCACCGCCACTTATACCCTACAACCGACAGGCAAGGTGGAAGTTAATAACCAGTGTATGGGCAAAGACGGCAAACCCATGCAAAGCATTGGTGAAGCCACCAAAAATGGCGATAGTGGCAGTAAACTTAAAGTTACTTTCTTGCCGCAAGGATTGCGTTGGTTGCCTGTGGGTAAAGCCGACTATTGGGTGCTTGCTTTAGACCCCAATTATAACCATGCGTTGGTAGGTACGCCAAACCAAAAATACTTGTGGATTTTGTCACGCACACCCACGATGGATGAAGACACTTATCAAACAATGGTCGCTACCGCAAAATCTCAAGGGTACGATGTCAGTAAATTGCAAAAAACCGTACAAAACAGCCGATAAGCTTGCTAGCTGAAACACCCTGCTTTAAAATTGCTAAAACGCCTAAATTCCGTTACAATTTAGGCGTTTATTTATTGCTGCATTTTCCACAGATTTTATTTTTCCTTCACAAAAAAAGGTCATACTATGTCTGCCAATCTCTACCAAGACCACCTCACTACTCGCAAAAATCAAGAAGCCCAAGCGATTCAGTTGTTAGTTGAGCTAAATACCCTAGCCAATAAAGGCGTCGATGTGCTGTTTTTTGGCAACCGCATTGCCTTAAACCTTGTTGATATCATCGCCCATCATGACAAAAACGCCCTTAACATCGCTGATACGCTCGCCTTTGTCACCGCGTTAAACGACCAAGATCTAAGCCATACCACCGTGGACTTGGGTCAAGCGCTAAAATCAGGTAAACAAGCCGACAGCTTTACCAGCGGTGACGAAGTGCCTGCGACAGATGTCGTGTTGTATGGTTTTGGTCGTATCGGTCGTATCTTGGCTCGGTTGCTGATGAGCCGTCCTGCCTCAGATAAAGGCTTACAATTAAAAGCCATCGTCGTCCGTCCAGCCGGTGAAGCCGATTTGGAAAAACGTGCAAGCTTGCTTGAGCGTGACTCGGTACATGGCTGGTTTGATGGCTCAGTGGTGGTTGATAAAGCAAACAGCGGTATCATCGCCAACGGTCGTTTTATCAAAGTCATTTATGCCGCTGACCCAAGCGAAATCGACTACACGTCTTATGGTATCGACAATGCCTTAATCATCGACAACACCGGTAAATGGAAAGATGAAGCAGGTCTTGGCAAGCATTTACAGTCAAAAGGTGCCAAAAAAGTGCTATTGACTGCCCCAGCGTCGGGCGATATCAAAAACATCGTCTATAATGTCAATGATGACACCATCGGTAGTGATACCATCGTATCAGCGGCAAGCTGTACCACCAATGCGATTACCCCTACGCTTAAACTCTTAAACGATAAATACGGCATTGAAAACGGTCACATGGAAACCATCCATGCGTTCACCAATGACCAAAACTTGGTCGATAACCACCATAAAGCCGAGCGTCGTGGGCGTGCTGCAACCTTAAATATGGTGATGACTAGCACAGGCGCTGCCAAAGCGGTCAGTAAAGCGATTCCAGAATTAAAAGGCAAATTGTCAGGCAGCTCGGTACGTGTACCAACGCCAAACGTGAGCCTGGCGATTTTGAATTTGAATTTCAAAAACCCGGTCAATTCAAGCGATGAACTCAATGCCTTTATCAAAGAAGCCAGTCAGAGCGAACAATGGCAAGCGCAAATTGCTTACTCAGATTCTGATGAAGCCGTTTCTACCGACTTTGTTGGCTGTGAAAAAGTGGCGATTTGGGATGCCAAATCTACGCTTGCGCAAGACAACCGTGCAGTGATGTACCTATGGTATGACAACGAAATGGGCTATAGCACTCAAGTATTGCGAGTTGCTGAAACCATGGCAAAAAATGCCTAAGTGTTCCTAATCGTTAAGAACGATTACAAGACCGCTCAAGTTTGGGCGGTTTTTTATTGAATAAAATTTCAAACATCGATTGAGTTCAAATTTTTCTTGCTAAAATTCATGCTATAATATTTGGTTATTCAAGAATTTAAGGAAAGTCTTCAATGCGTTTTATCGATGAAGCAATCGTAACAGTCAAAGCAGGCGACGGCGGCAATGGTATCGTCAGTTTTCGCCGAGAAAAATACGTCCCCAAAGGCGGCCCCGATGGCGGTGATGGCGGCAAAGGCGGGGATGTGTACGTGGTGTGCGACGACAACACCAACACCCTCGTCGATTACCGGTTTACCCGTCGCTATGATGCCAAACGCGGCGAAAATGGCGGCGCCAAAAACTGTTCAGGTCGTGGCGCGGATGATATCTATCTATCTGTGCCCATCGGTACCACCGTCGTTGATACTGAAACAGGTGAGGTCTTAGCAGACTTGACCAAAAAAGGGCAAACGGCGAGGATTGCCAAAGGCGGTGACGGCGGGCAAGGCAATACCCATTTTAAAACCTCCACCAATCAAGCACCACGACGTGCCACCCCAGGTTTTGCAGGTGAATTAAAAGTCTTGAAGTTTGAGCTAAAAGTGGTAGCGGACGTAGGTCTTATCGGTCTGCCAAACGCGGGTAAATCCACCTTTATTCGTCAAGTCTCTGCTGCCAAACCCAAAGTTGCCAATTATCCGTTTACCACTTTGGTACCGAATCTAGGTGTCGTGGATGTGGGCAAACACCGCTCATTTGTTATGGCAGATATCCCAGGACTGATTGAAGGCGCCTCTGAAGGGGCTGGACTGGGTATTCGCTTTTTAAAACACGTCGCTCGTACCCGTCGATTATTGCATCTTGTCGATGTACAGCCCATTGATGGTAGCGACCCTGTGGCAAACGCCCAAGTGATTTTTAATGAGTTAGAAAAATTCTCGCCAGAGCTGTCAAAACTGCCACAAATTTTGATTTTAAACAAAATCGACCAAGTGCCCGAAGAGTCATTAAACCAACTTTGCACTCATATCGTGGCAGAGCTTGGTTGGACAGGGATGGTTTTTCGTACTTCCACGCTCACAGGGGAAGGGGTTGATGCCGTGGTTTGGCATTTGATGAATGAAATCGAGCAAGAGCGCGAGATGGAAGAAACTGATCCCGACTTTGCTGAAAGTCAGCGGTTGCGTTTTGAACGACTGGAAGCGGAAGTGCGCGCCAATACGGAAGAGCAAAAAGAAGCATATCGTGCCAAACGTAAAGCTGAGCGTGAAGGTCGCGCATTGGATGAAGATGATTTTGATGACGACGACTACGATGACGATGATGGCGTGGAAGTAGTATACGCACCTTAGCGGTGATGGAAATAGCTTTAAAAAGGTTAGCCCGGGCTAACCTTTTTATTAAGTGAATTTAGATAAGGACGGGTCATTTTTTTAATGCTTTGACAATATGCGGTAATTCACCATAAAACACCCCAATGCCTGTCCCCATCAAGCCATGATTGGCAAGCGAAATAGTCGACACGCGAATGACAAGCAAATCATCCCAACCAAAATGGGTCGCTAATATTTTTTTAAAAAATTCGGTACTTTCATGATGCCCCGTATCTGTCAAATAGATAAACGCGGGTTGATTTGCGGCAAGTTTTTCGATGGTTTTTCCCATGGTGATCAGGGTTTTTTCAAGCTTGCGCACTTTTTCCACCGCGATAATCTCGCCAATTTGATTAATTTGCATAATCGGTTTAATATCAAATAAGTTGGCAACAAATGCGGCAGGGGCGGACAATTTTTTGTTGCGAATAATATAGTCCAAGTCACTGAGGGTAAATAAAAATTCACTGCGACGTCGCAAATCGTCAAGTTTTTTTGCCACGTTTTCAAACGATTCACCTTGTTCAATCAACACTTTTGCCTCGTACGCCAGCGCCCCTTCAGCAATATTGAGTGTTTTGGTGTCATACACAAAGATGTGCAGACGATTGGCATAATGTACTTTGAGTTCTTCTAGCATGGGCAAGGTTTGGCTAAATTTGGACGAGATGCCGCAAACAAATACCTCAGTGACTCCGCGAGCAATCAAATCATTAAACAACAGATGCATTTCATGGATGGATGGCGGAAATGTACTCGCTACCGATTTGAGGTTGGTTTTCATGATGGTTGCTAGGCGCTCACTGGTGATATTTTTACCATCGATAAAATCAACGTTGTTGATGTTTACGTGTAAACGCAGAATGTCTATGCCTTGCGACAATCCGTGGGCTTCAAGACAAGATGAGGAAGTGGTGACAACAGCGCTTTTCATAAATTTGATAAACCCAGTAGCACATGACGATGAGCAAATTTATATAAAAGCAATGTTGATAGCAAGTTATCCTCATCTAAATTGAGAAAACCTCAAGTCAATATTTTTTAGTTGACAATGTCAATTTGTTTTTTCAATGGTTACTATTTGATTGGGATAGAAATGCGTATGATAAAAACATGTGATATTTAACGGCTACCGGCATCGAATTAGCATTTATAAAGCCAGTAAAAATTGTTACAATGCTCAGCCAAGCCATTATGGCATTTAATTTGATTAAAAAATTGCACTTGACTAATTATGATTGCCAACTTATGACTGCCAACGCCTCACCTAGCTCAACTAAAAAAGCCCTTAAGTCAAATACTATTGTGGTAAAAATTGGTTCATCGCTACTAACCAATAATGGTAAAGGCTTGGATCGCACCGCAATTTATGAATGGGCGAAGCAAATTGCCAAGCTGCATAATGAAGGTTATCAGGTATTGCTAGTGTCCTCAGGGGCAGTGGCAGAAGGGGTGGTGCGGATGAATTTGGAAGAACGCCCCAAAAAATTGCAAGCCTTGCAAGCCTGCGCCGCCATTGGGCAGATGGGCTTGATTGAAACTTGGTGGTCGGCGTTGATTCAGTATGGTGTACAAAGCGCCCAGTTGCTACTGACCCATGACGATCTTGCCAACCGAAATCGTTATCTCAATACCGCTAATACGTTAAATCAGCTACTTGAATGGCGCGTGCTACCGGTCATTAATGAAAATGACACCGTCAGTGTCGATGAAATCAAATTTGGTGATAATGACAGTCTAGGTGCGATGGTGGCAGCCATGGTCAAAGCTGATTTATACATTATATTGACCGACCAGCAAGGCGTATTCACCGATAACCCTCGCACCAACCCGGATGCGAAGCTGATTAAGAGCGAACGGGCAATGGCAGATTATTTGTTTGACGTGGCGGGAGATGGTGGCAAATTGGGTCGTGGCGGGATGATTACCAAAATTCGCGCGGCAAGGCTTGCGGCAATGGGTGGTTGTCCCACCGTGATTGTCAGCGGCAGCATCGATAACGTGATTAATCGCGTGGTCAAAGGGGAATCCTTAGGTACGATGCTCACTACCAATGACGATGATAAACGCATTGCCAAAAAACAATGGCTAGCCGCTCATCTGCGTATGGCAGGTCGCTTGGTGATTGACGATGGCGCAGTGGATGCCATCATTAAAAATAACAAAAGCTTATTGCCTGTCGGGGTGATTGAAGTGCAAGGTGATTTTGATGAGGGCGATGTGGTGGAGTGCGTTGATAAAACAGGGGTGCGTATCGCGGTCGGTCAGGTGGATTTCTCATCAAATGAAGCTAAGCGCATCGCTCGCAAACGCAATAGCGACATCGAAGCGATTTTGGGTAAAAATGAGGAACGGCACGTGATGGTACATCGTGATAATATGGCGATTATCGTATAATTTTCGACAATTCTTGATTGAAATTTGACTACTTTTAGACTGATTCAATATTATTTTACCCAATAGTATTTTTACCCAAGATTATTTTTGAAGGCAATGACATGACCCATAACTTTCCGATGTTAAAAAATGACCGCATTTTAAGAGCCATGCGTTTTGAATCTGTGGATGTGACCCCTGTGTGGATGATGCGACAAGCCGGTCGATATTTGCCTGAGTATAAACAAACCCGTGCCCAAGCCGGTGATTTTCTATCGCTTTGCAAAAATACCGATTTGGCGACGGAAGTCACCATTCAGCCATTTCGCCGTTTTGAGTTGGATGCGGCGATTTTGTTTAGTGATATTTTAACCATTCCTGATGCGCTCGGTTTGGGTCTGTATTTTGAGGCAGGGGAAGGTCCAAAATTTCACAAAACTGTCAGAAGCATGGCAGAGGTTGAAGCCTTGCCAACCGTCGCGATGGCAGATGCACTTGACTATGTGATGAAAGCGGTGACCAGTATTCGTCATGCGCTGGCAGGCCGTGCGCCATTATTTGGCTTCTCGGGTAGTCCGTGGACGCTAGCGACCTATATGATTGAAGGCGGTAGTTCTAAAGAATACCGCTATGCCAAAGCCATGTTGTATGGCGAGCCTGAAACCTTGCATGCGCTGCTCGCTAAAATCACTGATGCTGTGATTGATTATTTGCTAGCGCAGATAGCAGCGGGGGCGCAGTTATTACAAATTTTTGATAGTTGGGGTGGGGCATTGGCGCATCGCCAATTTGTTGAATTCTCGCACCATTACAATACTAAAATTGTCGCGGCGATCAAAGCAACATACCCAGAGGTACCTGTGGTACTATTTACCAAAGGTGGCGGCTTGTGGTTAGATACCCAATGCCACAGTGGCGCGGATGCGCTAGGACTTGATTGGACGATGCCACTAGATAGAGCCCGCAGCATCGTCTTTGAACAACAAAAAGAATTGACCAAATTGCACAAAAAGCTGCATACAGGCATCGCGCTGCAAGGTAATCTTGACCCCGCGACATTATTTGCATCGCCTGAGCATATTCGCCAGCAGACGCATTTGATGCTACAGGACGCCTACAGCCTCGGTGATAAAACAGGCTATATAGCAAACTTAGGTCACGGTATTAACCAATGGGTTAATCCTGACCATGCCAAAGCTTTTATTGATGCGGTGCATGAATATAAACTTTAATACCAACATCAGGAGACGACCATGATCAAAGTAGGTATTGTCGGTGGCACAGGCTACACTGGCGTAGAGCTAATTCGACTATTGAGTCGTCATCCACAGGCACAAGTGACGATGCTGACATCGCGCTCAGAAGCGGGCCGACGCGTTGATGATATGTTTCCAAGTTTGCGGGGCGTGACCGATTTAACGTTTTCGGATTTGGATGAAAAAAAATTAGCAGCATGTGATGTGGTATTCTTTGCTACGCCCCACGGCGTTGCCATGAAGCATGCCAAATTTTTAACCGAAAATGGCACTAAAGTCATCGATTTGGCGGCAGATTTTCGTTTGCAGTCGCTACAAGATTTTGAAACTTGGTATAAACTTGAACATACTTGCCCCGATATTTTAAAAGAAGCTGTGTATGGGTTACCCGAAGTCAATCGTGATGCCATTGCCAAAGCCAAGGTCATTGGCAACCCAGGTTGTTATCCCACCACGGCGATTTTGGGATTAAAACCACTAATCGACGCCCAAAACAGCCAGCAGCAGGCATTGATTGAGCCTTGGATTATTATTGATGCCAAATCAGGCGTCTCAGGTGCAGGTCGCCAAGCCAAAATGAATTTGTTATTTAGCGAGACATCGGATAGTTTTAGCGCCTATGGCGTGGCAGGTCATCGTCACGCTCCAGAGATTAGCCAAGGGATTGACCAAATATTGGGTCAAAGCAAACGCTTTCAGTCGCATGATATCCGCTTTGTACCCCATTTAGTACCCATGATTCGCGGTATGTTTACCACGATTCATGTTCGCTTGACGGCGGCGGGTCAAGCGTTAGATTTACAATCTTTATATGAAACCAGCTATCAAAACGAATATTTTGTAGACGTCATGCCAAAAGGGATGTACCCAGATACCCGTAGTGTACGGGGTAGCAACTATTTAAGAATTGCGGTGCAAACACTAGAAAATAGCCCGATGGCGACGATTTTGGTGGTACAAGATAATTTGGTCAAAGGTGCGGCAGGACAAGCCGTGCAAAATATGAACGTGATGTTTGGGCTTGCAGAGCAAACAGGGTTGGCGTTAGTTGCCGTCGTGCCTTAAGTTATTTCTTTAATAAGTGGTTTTCTTAAGCTATTTATGGTCAGCCTATTTAAAAATGTTAATGCCATAACAAGCATTGCTTTATTTTTTTTAGCCAAAAAAATATGACGCTATGATGAAATGGGCTAACTTTATTATTTTTTCAGTCAATAAATTTAGCTGAATTCATCATAATTTTTGTTTATAATGGGGTTCGCTTTAATGGATGTCATATTCATCAACCCTTTTTGAGCTATCATCAGTACTGTGATTATCCATGTTTTGATCGTTTTTCAATTTGAGTATCTCTATGGATTTGCCCGAAGATAATAACTCTTCTCAATCTTTGCCAGAAGCACAACGCAATTATATTGCCCAACCCAACAAGGTGTCGGGGTGGCTGATTGCGTTTGGGGTTAGTTTGTTGTTAGTTGCCATCATTGCACTGGTGTTAGGTCAACGCATTGGTTATCATCGCGGCTTGAGCTTTGCTGCTGAAGAAGCGAAAAAAACCGCCGCAGGTCTTGAAATCTCAGCAGAAAACATCAAATCATTAAAGCTAAAATCTGATACGTTACAAAGCCAATTAACCACTGCGCAGCAAGAGCGTGATATCAGCTTGGCGAACCTATCAGCGCTGCGTACCGATATTCAAGATCTAAAAGTCACCAACTTACAGCTTGAACAAGGTCAGCAATTCTTAACCACGTCGCTTGCCAAAAAAGGCGGTATGAGTTTACAAGTCATCGGGGCAAAAATCGCACCATTGCCAGAAAATGCCTATGAATACCGCTTTGATGTCGGTATGGTCGATCCATCAAATCAGCCAAAAAATCTGATACCAAAATTGACCTTGCTCGATGAAGTTAATATGGTCGAAGTCCCATTGCAACCTAATAGTTACTCGATTCATGGGATTGCAAGAATTCGCGGGCGTTTTTTGATGCCCAAAAACTTTGTACCCAAACAAGTGAAACTTGAATTAGCCGCCGGCAACCAAAAAACTGAGCAAGTGTATGATTGGCAACTCGGTCAACCGATTGATAACATGCCGTATACGCTTGAAGAAACGCCTGAAGCGGATAAACGACCTGTGAGTTCGACCGATAGCACGCCAGTGGCAAGCACAGCCAATACGCAAAAACCTGCCGCAACGACTGCTGTAAAGTAGTATAATCAATGTTTCGTCTAATCTTAGGTAAATGTTCAATTAATGATGCTTCAAACGCTTAATTTTTCTCGTCAATCAGTTGTGTCACAGCCAACCACCACGAATATGGATTGGCATCTACCGGCATGGTTGCCAACACAGTCCCCTAAACATCCACCTAGCCAATCACCAAATTCATTGCCAGCCCGTTTGACCGACATAGAAGGCGAGCCAAATACTGACCCCGTCGAAGATGTGCTATTGGCTGACCCTGAACTGAAAAAACCACAGATGTATGCGGTGGTCATGTATAACGATGACTATACGCCGATGGAATTTGTGGTGGATGTTTTACAAAATCATTTTAAACATTCGCTAGACTCGGCTATCAGTATTATGCTTGCCATTCATCAACAAGGCAAAGGAATTGCCGGTATATACCCTAAAGACATCGCAGAAACTAAAGCCCAAGCCGTCAACCGTGAGGCGCGTCAGGCAGGTTATCCGTTACTGAGTCAAATTGAGCCGCAAGGTTAGTGGCAGTTTGCTATTTAACCCAGTTTTATTTTTGGTAGCACCTTATTTCTATTTTTTATTCATCATTGAATTTTTTGCCATTTTAAAACCCGCCATTAACTACGTTTTATCACTTGAATTTATTAGCAATGTCATTATATTAAACGTAATGATTTTGATTTTTCCCATTTTGTCATCTTTCATTTTTACTTCCTTTTAACCGAACTTAGCATGATTAGCCAGATATCCATAAGATATTTGGTGCTGAGGTGACGGCAAATGAAACTTGAGAAAACATCAACGCAAATAACCATCAACACCTATAACGACATCAAACCAATCAATTAGATAACGCATGATTTTTCAAGTAGGGCAAAATCAAAAACCGTCGGTGACAAGTATTAAGGATATCTTATGTTAAGTTTAGAATTACAAAGCACGTTGCGGTTGGTAGTGACACTTGCAAAACAACGTGCACATGAATATTTAACGGTCGAGCATCTGCTATTGGCACTGTTAGAGAATGAAAATGCGGTAGAAGCCTTGGTGGCTTGTGCAGTCAATGTGGATCAGCTTGGCAAAGATTTGACCCAGTATATTGATGAACATACCCCAACGGTCGATATCAACGAAGATTACTCGCCACAACCAACGCGCAGTTTTGACCGTATCTTGCAGCGGGCGATTTTTCATGTGCAATCGGTTGCCAGCAGCCGTTTGGTAGAAGGCTCAGATTTGCTAGTGTCTATGTTCTCAGAGCATGACACCTACGCGGTGTACCTGCTTAAAAAACAAGGGGTGACGCGACTTGAGTTGACCCAGTATCTGTCGCATGGTCAAGACAAAAAAGTGCGCGACAAATTAACCAGTGTTGAAACTGAAGAAACGGGTGAAAAAGCCAATAAAGACCCATTGACTGAATTTACCGTTAATCTCAATCAAAAAGCCTCTACGGGTGGCACCGATCCGTTAATTGGTCGCCAAGCAGAAATCGAGCGTACCGCGCAGATTTTATGCCGCCGCCGCAAAAATAATCCGCTACTGGTGGGTGACCCAGGGGTGGGTAAAACGTCGATTGCGGAAGGCTTGGCATGGTTGATTGTCAATGACAAAGCACCAAAACCATTATCAGGCTGTGTGGTATATAGTTTAGATATTGGTGCGCTGATTGCCGGTACAAAATACCGCGGTGATTTTGAAAAACGGATGAAAGCGCTATTAGATGCCTTAAAAGCCAAGCCCAATGCGATTTTATTTATTGACGAAATCCATATGATTATCGGCGCAGGCTCATCGATGAGCAGCAATATGGATGTGTCAAATTTAATCAAACCTGCGTTGGCATCCGGTGAGCTGCGTTGTATCGGCTCAACCACCTTTACCGAATACCGCCAAGTGTTTGAAAAAGACCATGCCTTAAGTCGTCGTTTCCAAAAAGTTGATGTCAACGAACCATCCATTGATGAAACGATTGATATTCTACGCGGTCTGAAAAAACAATATGAGAAATTCCATAACGTCAGCTATACCGATCAGGCGCTACAAAGTGCGGTGCATCTGGCGGTAAAACACATTCACGAACGCTTTTTACCTGACAAAGCCATTGATGTGATTGATGAAGCGGGTGCATTTGTTCGCCTGCAAAAACAAGCCGAAAATCAGGTTGAATCTACTGTGGACAGCAATCAATCCACTGATAATGTCGCAAATGACAAGTTATCAAATCAGCCTGTGGTGGATGAAGACGCACTTGTCGATGACTTAGATGTTAGCCATGCAGCGGATGGTGTTGTCGAACCTGAGGCTATGTTAAGCGAAGCCGACAATAAAGTGATTGACGCGGCACAACAAAATGGCGAGGTGGTGATTGATGTTCCGCAAATTGAATACATTATCTCAAAAATTGCGCGCATCCCACCAAAATCCGTCTCAACGGATGACAAATCGGTGCTGCAAAATCTTGAAAGCAACCTAAAACATCTGGTGTTTGGTCAAGATGAAGCCATCAAAAACTTGGCAGATGCCATCAAGTTGTCACGTGCAGGCTTAAAACCAGATGATAAACCGATTGGTTCGTTTATGTTCGCCGGTCCTACCGGTGTCGGTAAAACGGAAGTCAGTCGTCAGTTAGCGAATTTGTTAGGCATTGAACTGGTTCGTTTTGATATGTCTGAGTATATGGAAGCACATACGGCGTCACGCTTGATTGGGGCACCGCCAGGCTATGTGGGCTTTGATCAGGGCGGTTTATTGACCGAAAAAATCAATCAATTCCCGCATTGTGTACTATTGCTAGATGAGATTGAAAAAGCCCACCCTGACGTATTTAACTTGCTGCTCCAAGTGATGGATCATGGCTCGCTCACTGACAATAACGGTCGCACATCAAGCTTTAAGCAAGTGATACTGATCATGACTACCAATGTCGGCGCTGATAGCATCAGTCGCAACAGCATGGGCTTTACCAAACAAGATCATAGCCGCGACAATAGTGAGGCGATGAAACGGATGTTTACCCCAGAGTTTCGCAATCGTTTAGATGCCATCATTCAATTTAACCCATTGGATCAAAATGTCATTGTATCTGTGGTTGATAAATTCTTGGTTGAACTGCAAGCCCAGCTTGATGACAAGAAAGTGGTGCTTGAAATTGATGATGAAGTCAGAAATTATCTGGCAGAAAAAGGTTACGATCGTCTCATGGGTGCCCGCCCAATGAACCGCTTGATTCAAGATGAAATCAAAAAACCATTGGCAGAGCAAATATTATTTGGTGATTTGGTGAATGGCGGTACGGTTTCGATTCGTATGAATGCCGATAAAACAGCGATTGAGCTTGTGCCGATTGATGAAAAGCAAATTGACAATGTCTAGGTCTAGGTTTAGTAATATCTAGTATAAAAAAAGGAGCCACTGAGCTCCTTTTTTTTATGCCTACTGATGATACTGAACGACTATACTTAATAAATGGGCTTAATAATTATACAAAACCAAATTTGGGTTTTTCTGCTTGTTTCTCTCGATAGGACAGATGATCCATGTTGGTTAACTCTGCCAATGAGTGCGGTTTATTGACGGTGATAACTTTATCAATGGATGCCAAAAACGCGTTGGATTTTTCAACGGACAGTTCTTTGAATTTATACTCAGCTATCAATCGACCTTTACGCAGCAGCGCGGGGTCAATTTTTGAGATATTGGAGTTAAAGGTACAGATAAACTGGCACTCCAACACATCCGATAGCATACCATCAGCAATGTTCAAAATCGCCGATACCACATCGGTATTGGCGTTATCAATGCTACGCTCGGCAATGTAGTTTTCACAGTCTTCAAGCACTAATACCGAGTTTTTGTTATCCACCAACAGTGACATAAATTCAGGGTTGGTCAAATACCCAATCATGGTAGTGGGCACAAAGATGAATTTTTTATTAGGCACTTGGCTAGTTAGCCATTTGATATAGTTGGTTTTACCTGAACCCGCCACGCCATGCAACAGTACCACGCCTTTACCATCGTGATTGAGCGATTCTTTGATATGCTGATGCACGGGCAGAAAATCCTCGTGATACATGGTATCTAAATTGATGGGAAATGGTTTGATACGATGGGTTTTAAACACAAAACCATGAACCTCTTTGAGTAAAATCGATACTTTAGCCTCTTGCGACACATACTTTTGCAAGTATTCATCAAACACGTTTTTGACACTGGCCGCCGAATGCGGATTGGTCGAAATATAGTAAATACTGACGACTTTTAACAAGCCTGACTCAAAGATGTACTCGTCATAGTCATTGGACAAATCTTCATTGGTGAGCATGAACACTTCATATTTGGGATGAAAATAGCAAGCTTCACGCTCATACAAGGTATTATTTTTATGCGAATAGGCGACGGTGGTAAAATCAGTGCAACGCTCAAAATCTTTAAGCTGCTCTTTGCGAATTACCATATCATGGTTGCCAACATGCACCCCAGGGAAAATATCATCGAGTAGCGACTCAAAAGGATTATATTTGCTAGCGTATTGGAGGTTGTCTTCAATAAGTTGAACAGTATAGGGCGGCTCGGAGGAGGCGCTGAGCAGCTTTCGCGGCTGGTAATAGGGCGATTGTAAAATTTTCATAGGAATATAGGCTTATAAAAGGCAGTAGAAAAATTAACATAGTTAGTAGTAAACAAGCTAACTATAGAGATGGGGCAGTTAATACTAGATGCAAGTTAAAAATTAGCTAGTTGGCAATCAGTTAAAAAATTTTTAGCAACAAAATGAGCAGCATACTGGCTAACAGTAAGGCAGTAAGCAATGGTGAGATAAGATAGACAGGAATTTTAGGCATAAAAAAACCTGCAAGAGGCAGGTTAATTTAACTAATACCGATTTGAGTGGTGGGGCTGAAGAGACTCGAACTCTTACACCTCGCGGCGCTGGAACCTAAATCCAGTGCGTCTACCAATTTCGCCACAGCCCCATGAGTTGCCTCAAAGTGTTGACTCAATATTTGTATCAGTGTCTTTGTGGTTGGCTATTATATAGAAAATTTTCGCTTTGGCAAGGGGTTTTTTAAAAAAAACGCATTTTTTTATTGGTTAAGTAAAATTTTTAGCGCATTGATAATATCTGCCAAGTTACTAATACGGTTTTCCACGCGTTTTGCCAGCAGCTTGTCAATAAAAGGCTGGCAAGCTTGGCAAGCAAATTCTGATAACTGATGATTTGGGCATAGAAAAGGCACGGGCTGTTGGCGATGCGCGATTGCCCAACCAGGATAATCATCTGCCATAAAAGGCAGACATCCCATCAATAATTCGTACCATATCACCCCCAAACTATAGTAGTCGCTAAACTTGTCAAAAGGCTGTCCTGTGAATTGCTCAGGACTCATATAGGCAGGCGTACCAGCGGTGTAAGTTTTGCAGTTCAGTGAGGCATTTTTCCCCATAGCATCGCCAAGACCAATATCACTAAAACTAAAATCACTCAGACCAAAATCAATTAACACCACTTCAAGATTGGGTTTTACAATAAAGTTGGCGGGTTTGAGATCCAAATGCATCAGCCCAAATTGATGCAAACGGTTGACCACTTGGCAACTATGTAAAAAAATGGTCATTTTTTGCGGAAGATTAAGTATTGGCAATTTAGCATGCGCATACAGCAAGGATTTTAACGTCTCGCCTGGATGATACGACATGACTAGACACGGACTAACAGATTGCTGCGGCTGCTGTTGGTCAAAGATGAGGGTATCAGGTAGAAGGTTTGAAGCATACAGCGTGGGAATACCGCTTGTATGATGGGTGCTGTCAATCGCTAGGCTTTGGCAATGATGAAGGGCGTTAATTTCTTGCTCAAAATGGGCGAGATTGGTTGCATTAAAGTGAGGTAGTAATTGTTTAACGACAACGGCAGTAGGCGGGGAGTGAGTTGAATGCCATACCCCGTACCAAAGCTCGGTATGGTTGAGTGGATTTGAAGCTGATAGTGGCTGTAAGTCAGTAACGAGCGACTGACAGCCATTTTTTATGATAACCAGTACTTTGTGAGTTGACCTTGTCTCAATCATGATGGCTTAACGAGTCTACCTTCAATCAACTGCTGGTATTTTCGGGTCACGGTATTGCGCCCCCAACCCAGTAGGTCAGCCGCTTGTCCTTTATGCTGAGCAGTATGGGCAAGTGCCACTTCAAGTAAACATTTCTCAAACATCGGATAAGCGGTTTGCAGAATGTCGTACTGTCCTTCAGCGAGTGCTTGTTGTGCCCAAACTTGCAGCGGCGTGATCCAATCTGCGGTTGCGCCAGTTTGTGAGGCGTGCAAGGTCGGTATGACCGTCGTAGCGGATAAAGGCGTTGGCAGCTCACTCGAATGGACATTCAGATTAGCACTAGCACTGGGGCTGTTACTCGGAGCTGGCAAAGATGACGGATGTTCGCTAGCAGGTGCCTCAAACTGAGTGTCAGGCTGATAGTTATGTGTCGTATGTGTATTGGGCTCACGCGTAGTTACAGGCTTGCTATCTTGTAATTCAAACGCTTGTAAAATCTCGGGTGGCAAATCACTCGGCTGAATGGTTTGCCCTGTTGTCATCACACTGAGCCAGCGGCAGGTATTTTCAAGTTGACGCACGTTACCTTGCCAAGGATAGCTTTGCAAAATATGCATCGCAGACGGCGTGATGGTTTTGGTGTGGGTATGCATGCTTTTGGCGATATTTTGCATAAAAAAATCGATTAACAGCGGAATGTCTTCGCGGCGCTCACGTAGGGAAGGTAGCGCCAGTCGAATGACATTGAGCCGATAAAACAAATCTTCACGAAACTTGCCTTGCTGCACCAGAGTTTCTAGGTTTTGATGGGTCGCTGCGATGATACGTACGTCGACTTTAATGGGTTTGAGCCCACCGACACGGTAAAACTCACCATTTGCTAAGACGCGCAGCAAACGCGTTTGGGTCGGTAAAGGCATGTCGCCGATTTCATCCAAAAATAAAGTGCCGCCATGCGCCTGCTCAAAACGCCCTTGGCGCGTGGTAGTCGCACCCGTAAACGCGCCTTTTTCATGACCAAATAGTTCAGCTTCAATCAAATCATGCGGAATCGCCGCCATATTGAGGGCGATAAATGGTTTGGATTTGCGTGGCGAATGTTCGTGTAAGGCACTGGCAATCAGCTCTTTACCCGTCCCTGATTCGCCGGTGATGAGTACTGTCATCGGCATATGCGACAAGCGACCAATCGCACGAAATACTTTTTGCATGGCAATGGATTGCCCGATGATGCCCGATGGGTTGGTGGGGGCTTTTTCTAGCGCGACTGCTACTTTTTGCGCTGGCGGCTGCTGTGCATCACGAATCAGAGAGTCGTTGTAGTTCTCAGACTTACTGCGCTTTTGTGTTTGGTTTGACTGGCTTTGCAGGCAAGCTTTTTTCACCATGGCAATGGCATCATCCAACTCAAACGGCTTGGGTAAGTAATCAAATGCGCCTGATTGATAGCTATCCACCGCAGACTGCACATCGGCATGCGCGGTCATGATGATGACAGGGATTTGTGCAAAGGCTTGTTTGATTTTACTGCTAAAGTCCAATCCGTTCATCATCGGCATTCGAATATCGGTGACGATGACACTTGGCAAGGAGGCACTATTGTCACTCTTCGGTTGGCTGTCTTGCTCGCTATCTTGTAGTAGCCGCCACGCCGATTGCGCATTGCCAAAGGTTTGCACTTGAAACCCACTATCTGTCAGCGTATCTTCTAAAATCATACGTAGCGCTTGGTCGTCATCGATGACCCAAACAATAGGCTCGGTGGTTGGCGTTTTATTATTGGTATAAGTCATATAAAAACCCTATATGGGAAACTGTAGTGTTTAAAAATTCATAGCCGATCAGTCATGATGCTGTGGTGTATCACGCTTAAACTATCATTTGGTTATTTGCCGAATTTGCCAAGGTAAAAAAATCGTAAATAGGGTTTCACCTGGCTGAGAGGTCACACTGATTTGCCCTTGATGGCGCTGAATAATGTCATGAGCAAGTGCCAGTCCCAACCCTGTACCATTGGCGCGTCCTGTGACCAAAGGATAAAAAATTTGCGGTAACAACTCACTATCAATGCCCAAGCCATTATCAATAAAATCAACCCGCAATACGCTTTTATGTCGTATATCGCCAATGGTTTGTTGGTGCTGAATACGGGTCTTTACCGTGATGATAGGCGATACAATGTCGTTTTCATTGAGCGCTTGTATCGCATTATTGACGATATTCATAAATACTTGTACGAGCTGGTCTTTATCAGCGGTGATTTCTGGCAACGATAAATCAAAGTCTCTGACTAGACTAATATTGGGGTTTTGTATCTCTGCCAACGTTAGTACATGCTGCAGGGGCTCATGTACATTGATTAATTGCCAGTTGGGCAAATTTGGCGCACCCAGCAATTGGGTCACTAAGTTATTGAGTCGTCTGGTCTCATCCATGATGATACTGAGATAATTCGCGACCTTTTGCGCCTTGGTGTCGTTAATATAGCGCACAATCCCATCAAACTTCATGATTTGATTAAAATTCTTCTCAAGCAGTTGGCTTGCCCCAAGGATGCCGGCTAAAGGGTTTTTGACTTCGTGTGCCATACTGCGAATCATTTGACGGGTTATCAAATGTTGGTGATTTTGATACTGTTCTTGTTGAATACGACTTTCGCGATCTTTTGCCCAAATTTCAATCAAATAGAAAAAACCCGCCTCGGTTTCTAACGGGGAAACCCCATAATCGACCAATAATGGTGCACCAATCCCTTGAGCGCTTAGCCCCAAAATGGTGCAATCATGATGGATGAATGCTTGGTACATTTTTTTGGTATGTTCAAATTGGTTTTGCAGCGCCAATTTGACCTGTGCTTTGGTTTTTTTATGGGTTATCGGGTCATCATCCGTATGCGATTGCTCTGATGCTTGCGTTAGTAATTTTTCATAGTTTGCGGGGGTTAAAATATCGATCACATTTTTATGAAGTAAATGGTGCTGACTGACTGACAAAATCTGCTCAGCCGTCGCGTTGATATAGACGCACTCGTAGTTGATGTCAGCGACAATTAACCCCGATAGTAGGTTATTGAACATGTCCTCAAACAGGTTCTGGTTGGATTCGAGACTATGTAAAAAAGTAGGATGGGTCATTGGATAACTACCACAAATTTGAGCAATGGTTAAAGTGCAATTTAAATGCCAATAAACTATTGGATAATTTTTGGATTATTGTCATAACAGATAAATAATTAGAGTGATGGGCAGCAAATCAGTCATTTGATATTAAAAAATCACTCATTTATAGCAACGTGCTAATCGTAGTATGATATATTTTGAACCAAAATAGTGCAAAAGTTAAAGCCTAATTGCTAAAAAAAGACATATAAAAAAAGGGCATAAAATCTATGCCCTTTGATGTACTGTAGCTATAAAAATTTAGAACCATTGGTAGGTTAGTGAGACGAATGAATTAATGCCTTTTTGGCGGTAGCCATAAACGGTCTCATAATCTTTATCTGTGAGATTATTAAGACGACTGCTAATGGTTAGGTTGGGACTGACATAATAATTCCCAGTCAGGTTCAACAAGGTGTAGCTGTCTAGAGTTTGTGAATTGTTGGCATCACGATAACGCTCTCCGACGTATTGTACCTCCGTTCGAATGTCATATTTTGGCTGTTGATAGCCTAGGTAAACAATACCTTTGTTTTTGGGTTGATAAATTAATTCTTTGCCCGTTTTTTTATCTTCAGTATCTAGATAATCATAACCTAGACCAAATAAAGTATTATTTAACTGCCAGTCACTGGTTAACGAAATACCGTTAATATCCGCTTTATCTATATTTTGCATTTGACCTGCATAAGTAAGTGGGTCGGTGGTTACCCAAGCTAATTTATCGGTAAATTTAGATTGGTAGGCTGTTACGCGTGTGTGTTGATGATGATTGCTGTTTTCAATAAAGATTTCTGCATTTTTGCTGGTTTCAGGTTTTAAGTTGGGATTTTCTGAGCCTGGCCAATACAAATCGTTGAATGTGGGGGCACGAAAATTGGTTGCGTATGATGCACCAATGCGAGTGTTGGGGCTAAGACGATACGCACCGCCCACATTGTAGGTGGTCTTGCTATCAAATTGTGAGTTATCATCGTGACGCACATTTAATTGCACATCATATTTATCTTGAGCGAGCTGATATCCCAAAAACTCACTGTTGATAGTGCGGTGAGTCACGTCATAATCATTAGAGCTATCAACTTCTTGTTTTAAATTCTCATAACCACCGATAAGCTTACCGAGTGGCAACTGATAGCCAAGCTGTATGGTTACTTGTTTCTGAGTCGTATTGATTACATCGTCTAGGCGACCTGTTTGCCAATCTGCACCATCATACGTGGTAGATTTATCATAACTTTGACCATATTTAATATTTGCAGACAGTTTATCTTGTTGATAATCGGCAAAAGCTGAGACAGCCGCGTTTTTTTGGTCAGCATACGCGTTTGGCACTTCTGAACCACTATCAATATCTGTAGTGGATTTTGCAAATAATCCTGTTGCTCCAATTTCAACATTGTCATTGACTTTATGCTTGGCGACCAAACTTGCGTTTTTGGACTCAAAACCGTCTTTGTCAGCATGATGTATGCCGAACTGAGCGTAAGGTTTCGTCGCGTCAATGCCATTGGTCTTTTCATAACCCGTAGAAAGGCTTAAAGTCGTTGCAGAATTAACCAGTTGTCCTGTAATTTGCCCTTTATAGCTGTTTTCTGTGCCGCCGCCAACAGTCAATGCGACATTAGACTGTTGGGCGTTTTGACCTTTAGTAAAGACTTGAATCACGCCGCCCATCGCATCTGAGCCATAAAGACTTGAGCCAGAAGCACCATAAACTATTTCTATTCTATCGATTTGGTCGACTGGTAACAGCGATAATGCTGCTCCACCTGCGGTTGCAGAGCTGTAACGAATCCCATCGATTAATACTAAGACTTGACTATTGGAGTAACCACGCAATCTGACACCACTGCTCGCACCATCCCCACCATTTTGAGTAACATATATGCCACCTTGTCCACGAAGTACATCTATCACGCTTTGACCGCGATAACGTTGCAATTGTTCTTCATCAATCACAGTGGTTTGGGCGATGGTATTCTTGACAAGCGTCGGCGTTTTGGTTGCCGTGGTGGTAAAAGTAAGGCTCGGCAAAGTCGTTTCAGCTTCGCCAATAGCAGCTTCGCTAGTCGCTGCATGAGCGCTAACACCAGTCATGGACATGCCAATAATCACCAAAACGCTTTGCGTCATTGGATGGATATTAAAAAATGGCTTTTTGATAAAACGAGGTGATGTCTGACAGGTATAACGCATAACTTGACCCAAAAAAATAGTTTAAAGATACATTGTAGAAAAATATCGTTACATAAGCTATTACTTTGGGTTGGTTATTTCTCATCAAAGCTTGAGGATTTTTCAATAAAAAACCCCTTTAGCAACTAAAGGGGTTTTGATAAAAGCCTTCGTATCAACAGTTAGCTGGCTTGTTGCTGTAATTTTTTAGCTTTTTGGTAGCATTCATTGATGTGATTTTCAGCAATTTTTTTAAACATCAAATAACCGATGGTACCTGCCACTAATTGACCGCCAAATGGTACAAATTTGGTGACTTGCTTGGCGATAATACGGCTACCAAAGCCTTGGAAAGTTTTTTTGGCGATACTGCGCGACACCACTAGCCCTGCAAAATCAACCGCTTTATCTTTTAGTTGGTTGATTTGCGTGCCGTTGTTCAAATCTACCGCTGCTTGGGCGGGTTCAATTAAACCAAATTTAGCGGAGATTTCAGGTAGCAATTTTGATAATAGACCTGCGTCAACCGCAACGTCTAGCAACGGCACTGGGACAACTGCGGCTACGGCAGACATTTTAGCTTTACTTTTAATCATCGCCTCGCATTCGCGTTTGATTTTTTCTAAGTCAAGTTTTGGGTCAATGGTTTTGGTCAAATTTTCTGCTGACATAATTTTTCCTTCTAAAAAATTTCAATTATCAATAGTAAAGGTAGTATTGCAAAACGCTTGCAACAAGAGATGATTATTCATTAATGGTTGGTGATACTGTTTCATTAATGGTAAGTGAGGACTCTTTGGTTTGATTATAACTGAGTGTAAACGTATCAATAAGCATCTTTTTGCAAAAAAATGCTAATGGTTTGTAGTGGCATTATTACGATATGCAAAACGCACAAATAGCTACGGAAGCTGATGAGATGTTTTTCACCGTTTCGCTGTTGTAATTTTGCCTATTCAGTCTCATTATGCTAGTTTGTTCTCTCTACTTTATTTGACAACCATGATAAATTTATGTTGACTGTGACTCCCCGTTTTAGTGCGACCCATATTGACGAGATTCCCCGCGATTTACAGCCCTTGGCGCAGACATCGATGACATTAGCCCGCGTTTTGGCTGGGCGGGGCGTGCAAGATGTGGCAAATTTAGACACCGCCTTCAATAAGATGTTACCTGCAAATTCGTTGACAGGCATTACCAAGGCCGTGGCGCTACTTGATAAGGCGATTGATACGCAGCAAAAAATACTGATTGTGGGTGATTTTGACTGCGATGGCGCGACCAGCACGGCACTGATGGTAAGGGTGTTACGTGAAATGGGCGCGAAGGTTGAGTTTTTGGTGCCCGATCGTTTTAAGTACGGTTATGGACTGACGCCAGAAATTGTTGCGCTAGGTATTGAAACCTATCATCCTGATGTCATTGTCACGGTTGATAATGGTATCTCTAGCCATGCGGGGGTCGAACTTGCCAAAGCCGAAGGGCTAACGGTGATTATTACCGATCACCACTTGACGACGCAGGCGACACCAAACGCCGATGCCGTGGTCAATCCCAATCAGCTGGGCTGTGATTTTGCTAGTAAATCATTGGTAGGGGTTGGGGTGGCATTTTATGTGCTAGGCAATCTTGCCAAAGTCAGACGCCAAGCCAACAAATCCACCACCCAAGTGAGTCGCTATATTGATTTGGTGGCACTTGGCACGGTGGCGGATGTGGGCGTATTAGACCAAAATAATCGCATTTTGGTGCACCAAGGTATCCAAGCCATCAAGCAAGGTCGTTGCTGTGTGGGTATTTTGGCGTTGTTGGAGCAGGCGAGTCGGCAGGCAGCCGACATTACGGCTCAAGATTTTGGTTTTATTTTAGGACCCCGCATCAACGCCGCAGGCCGTATGGATAGTATGCGGATTGGCATTGACTGCTTACTGACCGATGATTGGGGGGAGGCACAGCGGCTTGCGCATCAGCTCGATAAACTCAATCAAGAGCGCCGCCAAGTCGAGCAGGGCATGCGACAACAAGCCGATAGTGTGTTGAGGACGCTTGAGAATCCATCTGAGCAAAGCGCTGTAAATCAAGTAACGCACCGCAAACGCAGTATTATTTTGTATCAAGATGAGTGGCACCAAGGGGTGATTGGTATCGTCGCAGGCAGATTAAAAGAAAGCTACCATGTGCCCGCTATCGTGTTTGCCCCTGCTGATACAGCATTGATTGAAGATGACGATGCTATCAAAGGTTCCGCACGCTCTATTGAAGGCATTCATATCCGTGATGCCATTGAATCAGTCGCGCAAACCTACCCCGAACTCATTAGCCACTTTGGTGGGCATGCGATGGCGGCAGGCCTGACCATCAAACGGAAAAACTTTGAGCCATTTTGTAAAGCGTTTGATGAGGTAATTGCAGCGGTGGCTGATGAGGTATTTGCAGAGACGTTATATAGCGATGGCGAATTGACAGCCGGTGAATTCACGGTTGATTTTATAGATAGCTTGCAGACGTTGGCTATTTGGGGACATGGGTTTGTGGCACCGATATTTGATGGGGTGTTTGTGGTGCAAGATTATCGGGTGTTAAAAGAGCGTCATTTAAAATTATGGTTGTCGTATCCCGATGTGCCTTTTACTATCGAAGCGATTTGGTTTAATGTTGACTTTGACGCGATAGCTTTGTCTGCTATCAATCGCAGTGTGTCAAAAGTGCATTTACTCTATGAGCTTGAGAAAAATTTATTTAATGGACAAACTAAATTGCAGCTAAGGGTAAAAAAGGGTGTACTCCTCTAGACAAGCGTTTTTGCTGATTCATACACAATCTGATAACCATAACACCCAATAAAGATGATAAACGACATAAAATGACATGTTAATATAATTTATCACCTATACCGCGCTAAATTTTGATAAATTATGCAGGTATCAAGGTGTTAATTTTTTAAAGCTTGATAAAGCTTTGGCGCTTAGCTGGCTATTATTTATTATTAACCGCTTGCCTTTTAACTATCTGTCTTTTACCTGCGTATGGAGAATTGCCATGAGTAAATCGCTTGCCAACAATGCAACCGCAACGACGGCTCGGCAATGGCAAATCCTCTCACAGCTGGATCGCAAACGTTGGCTCGGTACCACCCATATCAAAGAACAGCTTGATTTGATGGGGTTTGATATCAGTTTGCGAACCATTCAGCGAGATTTAAACGCCTTGGCAACGCGTTTTCCGATTGAAAAAAATAACACCAATCCACAAGGTTGGCGCTGGCGAGAAGATGCACCGATGCAAAGCTTGCCGCACATGAATTTGTCGCAAGCGGTGGCGTTTAGTATGATGCGCCATAATTTGACCCAGCTATTACCGCCGGCTATTTTGGATGAATTAATTCCGTGGTTTGATCTAGCGAATAGACAACTCAAAGAAAGCAAAGTAGTAAACACTTGGCTTGATAGAGTGCGTATCCTGTCAGCCAATCAACCGCTCATCCCGCCATCGGTCAATCCAGCCGCCAAAGACGCTGTGTATGACGCATTGTTTCAAAATAAAAAACTCATCGCCTGTTATAAAGCGCGCGGGCGCGAGGAGGCGCAAAAATACACTTTAAATCCGCTAGCCATTGTGCAGCGTGGCGTGGTGATTTACTTGATTGCCTCGCGAACTGACAGAGCGTCTGACGATGTGCGTCAATTTGCTTTGCACCGTTTTGAAAGTGCGGAAGTGAGCGCAAGCGACGCGCAAACCCCGAAAGATTTTAATTTAGACAATTATATCAATACAGGCGCGATGGGGTTTAATTACCCGTTGTTCCAAAAACTCATGCCTGACAGCGAAAAAAACAACCACGAGCCCCCCATACAGCAAGTGCAGTTACTGTTTCATCCATTATCGGGGGCAAGTTTGCTTGAAAGCCCATTATCAACTGACCAGCAAAGCTGGGAAGATGACGAAGGATTGCATATCACAGCCACAGTGAACATGACGTCGCAGCTAGTATGGTGGCTACGCGGCTTTGGTAAAGGACTGCGAAAAATCGAGCCTGAGATTTTATCAATCGCCGTCTTTGAGACCCAAACGCCCAATCAGCAACTGCCTAATCGACAAGCGTTCGACCAACAACCCACCGTCCAAACAATAAGCGAATAACTAACAAACGCCCAAGTAAACTAACTACTTTGTCCGATTTTTCGAGAATCTTATGAAACATACTGATAATAACACCCTTGAATCCACTGCCACCGACACCAGCTTGCAGCAGCCTAGTAAGCCAAAAACCACAATTTTATACAGTGATTTGACGGATGATTCACCTATTACCGCTGCCAAATCGCCTGATAATCTGACACCCAGCACTACTACAGAGACCTATCAGATTATTTCGACGCAGTTTGCCGACCCAACGCCAGCACAGACGGTTGAAATACTAGCGCCTGTCAACTCATCCAATTTGACCGATAAAAACAGCAATGACGCGGTAGTGACAAGCACCTCGCCGCTGCACCATTCGCTACACAAAGCGCCAAAAATCAACTCAATGACTGATGACAAGATTCTTCAAAAAAGTCATCAGCTAGCAATCACCCAAGACGATCAACTTGAAGATGATAAAACAGCGTCAGGTATAGCCGTCGAGCATATGGATGTGGTACTCAAGCAGTGGTATTTTACCGTGCAATGGCAGCAAACGCAGATGCCAAAATCAGGGCTTTACAATAAATTTAAAAAACGCACACAAGCCATGGACCTAGACTTATCCTGCTTACTTTGTAACCGATATGGCGAGGTAATCGAAACCGTTTGGTTCAAAAATGTCCGTGATAAAGCGCAATCCGTACGTCATCAAGGCGATGAATTATTGGGCAAAAAGCCATTTAGCGCTATCGATGAACGCAAAGAAGACCCTTATAACAATCAAAGCACCAAGGTCAATGATGCCAACCTCAATCAAGAAAGTATGGTGCTTTTTTTAAGTAAGCTTCCGCCGCAAGTATTTCATGTGGTGATGATTGTGTCATCTTATCACGGCTATGCGCTTAGCAAAGCGAAACAAGCGTCTTGTCAGCTCAGTGATGATGAAGGCAATGTGATTAGTGAATTAGCTTTGGCCAAACTGCCAAGTAATACGAAGGCATTATGGTTTGCCAGTCTGACCCGTTCTGCCGATAGCTGGCGCTACAACAACGAGCAGCAACCTTTAGATAATAACAAGATGGCGCTAATTGAAAAAGAAGTGAGTGAAAAATTGGTACGTACGGCCAGATGATTGGGGGATGTAGTGTAAACTTATTGTTTCTCAGAGGTAAAATAACGAAGCAATTTTAAAGCCAAAATTTTATACATTTGAGGATGTTGCCATCGCATCTGTCAGTGATTGGATGTATTCGTCACTGTGATACTGTGGTACACTATGACAAAAAAAGGGATTGTCTTAATCGATAGGGATACATCGCATCTGCATTATTTTTCTCCTAAATATAGGTATTCCTAGATACATTATTGACTCATTATGCGGTAACCGTATACTTTGCGTTTAAAATGGTCAATCACATTTTATCCCCTAATTAGTAATACTTACTGTGAAATTTCTCACGCTGCTAGATGCATCATCTAGTCTCTCAATTAACATTCATATAAAAGAGGTTCTCTATGGCTAGTGGAAAGTCAAATATTATCTATACTTTAACTGACGAAGCACCGCTACTGGCGACTTATTCACTACTTCCTATTATTGAAACATTTACCAAGCCTGCTGGCGTTGAAATCACTAAAACCGATATTTCCGTTGCCGCGCGTGTATTGGCAGAGTTCTCCGACTACCTGACCCCAGAACAACAAGTGACCGACAATCTTGCTGAGCTTGGTCGGTTGACCCAAGACCCAGACACCAATATTATCAAATTGCCTAATATCAGTGCCTCAGTGGCTCAGCTGCAAGAATGTATTGAAGAGTTACAAGCCAAAGGCTACAACATTCCTAATTACCCAGAAAACCCAACCACAGACGAAGAAAAAGCCATCAAAGCCCGTTATGGTAAATGTTTAGGTTCTGCGGTAAATCCCGTATTACGTGAAGGTAACTCCGATCGCCGTGCACCCGCTGCCGTAAAAAACTATGCCAAAAAACACCCGCATTCAATGGGTGAATGGAAACAATGGTCAAAAACCCACGTCTCTCACATGGAAGAAGGGGACTTTTACCATGGCGAAAAATCAATGACCCTTGATAAAGCGCGTAAAGTCAAAATGGAACTCATCACCAACAGTGGCAAAGCTTTGGTGCTAAAACCTGAAGTTGCCCTACAAGACGGTGAAGTGATTGACTCGATGTTTATGAGCAAAAAAGCCTTAATCGAGTTTTATGAAAAAGAGCTAGAAGATTGCCGCGAAGGTAAAATCCTGTTCTCTCTACACGTCAAAGCCACGATGATGAAAGTATCACATCCTATCGTATTTGGTCACTGCGTGAGAGTGTACTACAAAGATGCATTCGAAAAATGGAACAAAACCTTTGACGAACTAGGTATTAATGTTAACAACGGTATGGCAGGCCTATACGAAAAAATCGAAACCCTACCGACCACTATCCGTGAAGAAATCGTCCGTGACCTGCATGCCTGTCAAGAACATCGCCCCGCGTTGGCAATGGTGGACTCAGCGAAGGGAATCGATAACTTTTATTCGCCAAATGATGTCATTGTAGATGCCTCAATGCCAGCGATGATTCGTAACGGTGGTAAAATGTGGGCAGCGGATGGCAAGCCTTACGACTGTAAAGCGGTGATGCCAGAATCGACCTTTGCCCGTATTTACCAAGAAGTCATCAACTTCTGTAAATGGCATGGCAACTTTGACCCAGCGACCATGGGTACCGTACCAAACGTAGGTTTAATGGCACAAAAAGCGGAAGAATACGGTTCTCACGATAAAACTTTTGAAATCCCAGAGGCAGGCGTTGCCAATATCACTGACATTGAGACAGGCGAAGTACTGATGTCGCAAAATGTTGAAGAAGGCGATATTTGGCGTATGTGTCAAGTCAAAGATGCGCCAATTCGTGACTGGGTAAAACTGGCAGTGACGCGTGCACGTAACTCAGGCATGCCAGCTATCTTCTGGCTTGACCCATACCGCCCACATGAAAATGAACTCATCAAGAAAGTTAAAAAATACTTACAAGAGCATGATACCACAGGGCTAGATATTCAAATCATGTCTCAAGTTCGTGCGATGCGTTATACCCTTGAGCGTGTGGCGCGTGGTTTGGATACCATCTCAGTCACAGGTAACATCTTGCGTGATTACTTAACTGACTTATTCCCAATCCTAGAATTAGGCACGTCAGCCAAAATGCTATCAATTGTCCCATTGATGGAAGGCGGTGGTCTTTACGAAACAGGGGCAGGCGGTTCAGCCCCAAAACATGTCGAGCAGTTGGTTGAAGAAAACCACTTGCGCTGGGATTCACTCGGCGAGATGCTTGCGCTTGCGGTATCTTTAGAAGACTTAGGGATTAAAGAAAACAACCCACGCATAAAATTACTGGCAAAAACCCTAGACTTGGCGACGGGTAAACTGTTGGATAACGACAAATCACCGTCACGCCGTACTGGTGAGTTAGACAACCGTGGCAGCCATTATTATCTAGCCAAATATTGGGCAGAAGAATTGGCGAACCAAGACCAAGATGGCGAGCTTAAGACCAAGTTTGCGCCACTTGCTCAAGCGTTGTCAGAAAATGAAGACAAAATCGTGGCGGAATTAAATGAGGTTCAAGGTCAAGGTGCGGATATTGGCGGTTACTATCAACCAGACCAACAAAAGCTAAGCCAGGTGATGCGCCCAAGTGCGACATTTAACCAAGCATTGGCTTCGTTTGATGCCTAATTCAATAGTATAAAAAAAGCCGAAGCTGAATGCTTCGGCTTTTTTAGTGCCTGGCTTTTTTAGTATCTGTAAATGGTTAAACATAGCTGAGCCAAAACCATCAACATCATTATTTTTGCTTTTCTTCAACTAGCGCCAATGCAGATTTTAGCTGGTTAGTAATATCATTTTTATCATAATTACGAATATCATGAAAATTTAAATGCAAATTAAACCCAGGTAAACTGAAGTCCACCCAATCGGTTTGTTGCATGGATTCGCTTTTGGGTTCAAGCAATTCCCACACATTCATGGCATCTTGAAAGCCTTTAAATTTAAATTGCCCCACGGCTTGGCAATGATGGATATGACCAATTAAATTAAACGTACTTTCACTGATCAAAATTTGATTGTTTTGCGCGGCAGATTCAAGGCGAGAGGCAAAATTGGCTTCTTTTCCAACCACGGTATAAGTCATACGATTGCGGCTGCCAAAATTACCGACATAACAATACCCTGTATTGATACCCATACGTACATGCAGCCCTTCAAAACCGAGTAATCGCCATTGGTGGCGCAGCACTTCCATTTCACGGCGCATCTCAATTGCCATACTGGCACAAGCAATCGCGTTATCACGGTCATTACCACCCACATCACCAAAATAGCACAATAACCCATCCCCCAAAAACTTATCGAGGGTAGCCCCATATTTTTGGCTCACTTGGGTCATACGGTCAAGGTAAGTATTTAAAATATTGGCTAAATGGTCGGGGCTAATATGATCTGACAAATCAGTAAAACCAACAATATCGGAAAAAAAAATAGTTAGCTTGCGCCGTTGATTAATGACTTCAACTTTGGTGTTATTTTTGACAATCGGTTGCCAAATCTGGGGGGGCAGAAAACGGGTTAATTTATTGGTCACATTGACCAAGGTATCAATCCGTGCTTGTTGCTGCGCAAGCATTTGATTTTTTTGGCGTAAGCGAATCACCAGAGAACAAATATGATAACCAACAATTAAGATATCGGTAAATACGATGACAAAATTTAAAATATCTTCTTGTTTGGCGGTCAAACTAATGGCGGGTAATAAAAAATGCGCAGATATCAGACTAAGTAGACCCACTGCTACAGTTAATAATACCAACGAAACAGTATGTTTGGTATCTGAAAAAATCAGACGAATTAAAATTAACAACCATAACGCAAGGCTTGGGATATAGTTAAACTGCAACATACCCGTTGCCAACGCCATCAGGGTTAATACACTTGCCGAAGTAATGTAGTGATGGGGCCGGATAACACTCAAAGCAGTGACAATAACGCCCGCTACCAACAGCAAAATACTGAGCGTATGATAAATAGGCGGTACATCAAGAGAGGTTAAGGTAAGCAATAAAATAAAAAATGCCGCCAGTTCAATGAATTTCGGACGTTTTAGATTGGTCGAAAGACCTTGAATGGATTCACGCAATTTAGTTCGTCTACCTCGTGCCTCGTAGTAAAATTTTTTTAGACGTTCATTTGCCAATCAAATGGCATATCACGATGACCCCGCAGTGCCATCATCAGTGTCTGCTGCATATGGCTTAGTACTTCAGGGGTATAAGGGATGGCTGGATTACCCCAGACTGGATTGGGCCAAGCAATGTCATTTTGGTAGCGCACGATATGATGAAAATGCAATTGCGACACTTGATTGCCAAGCGCGGCGATGTTCATTTTGTCGGCTTGAAAAGTTTTGGCAAGCTGACTTGATAGCCAGCTGGATTCACGTAAAAACTGGGCTTGGTCACTGGCGGATAGTTCGTATAATTCTTTGATACCGGGTACACGCGGAATTAAAATCAACCAAGGAAATTGACAGTCGTTCATCAAGCGGCAAGTAGATAACGGAAATTCGCCCACCAAAAAAGTATCTTTTGCTAGTTGTGGATGTAAATTAAACATAATAACTCAATGCATTTAAAAGTGTTTTTGGAATTTAAAACTGATAAAATCAAATAATTCGCGTATTTTAGCAGTTATACCTACAAGACGAAATACTTTATTCAGAATAAGCGCATTGCAATTTAAGGTTTCTTAAAGCATAAAGCAAGGCCGTTATCATCTAGCCTAACTATTAGCCTAAGTATTAGCCTAGCTATGTCTGAGCGTTTTACAAATTTTGGGAAGTTTATGCAGTTGTCAAAGTCTCTTAACCAATGTCAGCGTCATGCTGATGCACCATCTTTATACCGCCGTTGTTTTATGATGGCATTGTTTGCCTTACTCATGGTTATTACCAGTGT
This sequence comes from Moraxella sp. CTOTU47579, assembly GCF_032004885.1. Taxonomy (NCBI): domain Bacteria; kingdom Pseudomonadati; phylum Pseudomonadota; class Gammaproteobacteria; order Moraxellales; family Moraxellaceae; genus Moraxella; species Moraxella sp. CTOTU47579. The sequence continues at coordinate 75,400 of NZ_DALZOJ010000003.1, read as the reverse complement.
CAAACCGACCACTGTATGGGCGGCTGATAGCAGTAAATCAGCCAGTAGCGCCAGCGGCACAGCAACCCCACAAGATACCTTTGGGCGTGACACCCCGCGCGGTAGCGTGCAAGGCTTTATTCAAGCCTTGGCAAAAAGTGATTGGATGCTCGCTAGCCGTTATGTGGATTTAAGTTCTACCAAAGACCCCAGTGGCACGCTCGAATCTTTAAAATCGGCACTTGATAGCGGCGGACGTATCAACGAGCAGCTACAAATCAGCAATGATCCTACCGGCAATCTCGATGACAAACTAGCGCCCAATCTCGATAAGGTCGGGGAGATCAACAATCCCTCCGCTGACAAAAAGAGTATCGACATCTTAATGCAGCGTGTCAAACAATCTAACGGTACCTATATTTGGCTGATTTCACAACAAACCTTGCGAGAAGTGGCGTCGTTATCACAGGTTACCCAGCCGACACTGGTAGAAAAGTACATTCCCAAACAATGGATTGAGAAAGATATTAAAGGCTATAGTCTTGGGCACATCGGGGCAGTGATTGCGCTCATGATAGCGACTTATCTCGCCTGTCTATTGATTAGCCAAATCTTATACATGATTATCACGCGGATTTATCTAGCGACTCACCCAGATAAAGAAAAACAATTTCCGATTGATGGGCGAGTGGTCGTACCTGCCGCAATGGTGCTAACGGCGCTGATTATCAAAGAAGCCATGATTTTGGTGGGTATCAATTTGGTTGTGCGCAATATGGCGTCCAGCCTTGCCGATATTTTATCTTGGGTATCCATGGTATGGTTGATTTTACGTATTTTGGATTTGATTTTTAAACGTGCAGAAAACTATGCCAGTAATAACCATCATCCAGAGCGGCTATCGGTGCTAAATCTGCTGCGAAAAGTGGTAAAATTGATTTTGATTGCGGTTGCGACCATTGTGATTTTGGGTAATCTAGGCTACGACTTAACCACAGGTATTGCCGCATTGGGGATTGGTGGTGTGGCGTTGGCATTGGGTGCACAAAAAACGATTGAAAACTTGGTGGGCAGCGTATCGGTCGTTGCTGACCAGCCTGTCAATGTGGGCGACTACTGCCGCTTTGGCACACAAGAAGGTACGGTTGAAGACATCGGTATCCGCTCCACCCGTCTGCGCACCACCGATCGCACGGTGGTAACGATTCCCAATGGTAACTTCTCATCTATGAGCATTGAAAATGTCTCTCAGCGCGATATGTTTCATTTTTCGCAAGTGTTCTATATCTCGCGTGATAGCGAAATCAGTGAGATCAAGGAATTTATCGAGCAGACGCAAATTTATATCACCAATCATCCGGACACCAACAGCGTGTGGAATCAAGTGCGTATCTCTGGCACTCAGCAAGACGCGTATCTTGTCGAAGTGAGATGTTATCTCAATGTGAAAGGCGCGATGGATTTTAATCAAAAACAAACTGATATGATTTTAAAAATCGCGGAGATGATGCAAGAAGTGGGGCTCAAAAATGCGTTACCGACCAGCCGTGTAATGATGGGCAAACCGATTGATGTTACCTATTCAAATTTTGCTAATACTGTACCTGTGAAAGATAAAGTAGCGGGGTCAGAAAAACTGGCACAATCGGACAAGCCTGATACCAAGCCTTAGTGACTCATAGTTTTGACATTGGCTTTTGAATTGGACAGGGTGGTGGCAGGTGTGGCATCACCCAAGTCAACATACACAGGAATCGGACTGTCGTATGTTTGCGGCAAAGAAGCACACGAGGTAAGGTTCATGAGTAAAATGGCATAAACAATCAACGGGTTTTTCAAGTTCAAACATCCTATGTAATAAAAATCCATGCAATGAAAATTTCTAGGCTTTTAATAATAAAAACCTAGATATTACGTCAAAAAGATTTAGACAATCAATTTAATGGGTTATGCCATTTTTATTTGTATTTACAAAAGATAAATCACTGAATAAAAAACTAGGGATAATCCATCAGTATTATCCCTAAATACTCTCTTATAAAGTACAAGCGCCGCCAGCACAGCCATTTTCAAGGTCGTCTTGGGCATCATTTGCGCCATCACGGGTGTTATGATAGTACAGCGTCTTAACACCTAATTTGTACGCCATCAACAAGTCTTGAATCATCACCTTCATCGGGACACGGCTATCTTCAAACTTGGTTGGGTCGTAGTTGGTATTCGCTGAGATACTTTGGTCAATGAATTTTTGCATAATCGCCACAAGACTCAAATAACCTTTGTTATTTGGCATTTGCCATAATAGCTCGTATTGATCTTTGAGCTTATCAATCTCAGGCACCACTTGTTTTAAAATACCGTCTTTTGATGCTTTGACAGATACCAGACCGCGAGGTGGCTCAATACCATTAGTTGCGTTAGCAATCTGGCTAGAGGTTTCTGATGGCATCAAGGCGGTCAAGGTTGAGTTACGAAGACCGTGGGTTTTGATATCGTGACGCAGTGCTTCCCAGTCGAGTTGTAGCGGCTCATTACAAATCGCATCAATATCTGCTTTATACGTATCAATCGGTAAAATACCTTGTGAATATGTGGTATCGCCAAATGCAGGACAAGCGCCTTGCTCTTTAGCCAGTTTATTGGATGCCACCAACAAATAATACTGTAAGGCTTCAAAAGTGCGATGGGTTAAACCGAGCGCTGTAGGATCTGAATATTTGGTACCATTTTTGGCAAGATAATAGGCATAGTTGATGACACCAATACCCAGCGTGCGGCGTTTCATAGAGCCATTTTTAGCAGCGATGACAGGGTAGTCTTGGTAGTCAAGCAACGCATCTAGCGCACGCACGATGAGTTCCGCTGGCTCTTTGATGTCTTCTAGTTGGTTGATTTCACCCAAGTTAATGCCTGATAACGTACAAAGGGCGATTTCACCGTTTTCATCATTGATGTTGTCAAGCGGTTGGGTCGGTAGCGCGATTTCCATACATAGGTTGGATTGGCGAATTGGCGCGACACTTGGGTCAAACGGACTGTGGGTGTTGCAATGGTCAACGTTTTGCACATAGATACGACCCGTGCTGGCACGCTCTTGCATCATTAGGCTAAACAACTCTTGCGCTGGCACACTGCGTTTGCGAATAGATTCATCTTGCTCATATTGCTCATATAAACGCTCAAACTCGGCTTGATCGGCAAAAAAAGCATCGTACAAACCTGGCACATCCGATGGTGAAAACAGGGTCACGTTTTGATTTTTAATCAATCGGGTATAGATGGTTTTATTGATTTGTACGCCATAATCCATGTGGCGAACACGGTTATCTTCCACACCGCGGTTGTTTTTGAGCACCAGCAGATTTTCCACTTCCAAATGCCAAATCGGGTAGAACAAGGTCGCTGCACCACCGCGCACGCCGCCTTGTGAGCAGCATTTAACCGCAGTTTGGAATAGTTTGTAAAAAGGAATACAGCCGGTGTGCTGCGCTTCACCGCCACGAATTGGGCTACCTAATGCGCGAATACGACCCGCATTGACACCAATACCGGCACGCTGTGACACATACCGCACGATGGCACTGGTGGTGGCATTGATACTGTCTAAGCTATCATCGCATTCAATAAGTACACATGAGCTAAACTGACGCGATGGGGTACGCACGCCCGACATGATTGGCGTTGGCAGTGAGATTTTAAAAGTAGACGTGGCGTCATAAAAGCGCTTGATATAATCTAATCGCGCCGCCTTGTCATATTGTTTGTCATAACTGGCAAACAGGCACATACCGACGAGCATGTACAAAAATTGTGGGCTTTCAAAGACTTGTTTGCTGACGCGGTCTTGCACCAAGTATTTGCCTTCCATTTGTTTGACGGCGGCATACGCAAAGCTTAAATCACGGTTGTGGTCAATATAGTCATTGAGTATATCAAATTCTTCTTTGCTAAAGTCTTGCAAAATATGCGCATCGTAACGACCTTCTTGGGTCAGTTTGGTGACATGGTCAAACAAATGCGGCGGCTCAAATTGACCAAACGCGATTTTGCGTAAATGAAAAATTGCCAATCGCGCTGCCAAATACTGATAATCAGGCGTTGCCGCAGAAATCAAATCCGCGGCTGATTTAATGATGGTTTCATGGATGCTTTTGGTGGTGATTTTGTCATAAAACTGGATGTGTGAGCTGATTTCTACTTGAGAAACAGACACATTATCAAGCCCTTCTGCTGCCCACTCGATGACTCGGTGAATCTTATCCAAATCAATTTTTTCCAAACGCCCGTCGCGTTTTTGCACGAGGATGTCTTCAGTACGAGTCATAATACGTTCCTTTTTTTACCTGTTTATCAACGTCATATCTGTATGTATTAAAAAGGCGCTGAGTGAGAGGTGGTGAGATAAAAATGTCAAATAAAACAGCTAACCGAAAGTATAGTGAGTGTGTATGCCGCTTTTAACGACCGCTTTTGAGCCAAAGCTACACCACGTATATAGCATCGCAAAGTCATTGCCGTACTATTGCAAGGTTTTGCAAAAAAATACTATATCTAGGGGTTGTTTTATTATTTCGCACAATATAGCCTAAAAAAATTTGTAATTCTAGCTTGTATTTTTTTCAATTTTTTGCCTATTTTTCTGCAAAAATCCTAGACGCTTGATTTTATTAGCAGTTCATCAAGTCAAGCAAAAAGATAAAAAATTTGTAATTGTTAAAGTCAGATGGATTCATGAATGCGTAGTCATTGTCATAAAAATTTGAAAAATTTATGCTATAGTCAAACTATAGTCAAACCATTAAAACGATTTTGCAATCGTGGTTTTTTATGAAATCAATCAACAAAAAAAGGACGGACAATGACAACTTTTAGTAATTTTACCTATGATGAATTAACTATCGGGCAAACTGCCAGCATGACCCGCCAAGTGACCGCAGATGATGTCAAAGCATTTGCGCTTGTTACCCATGACTACAACCCAGCGCATCTCGATAATGAGTATGCCGAGCAGAGCCAGTTTAAAGGTGTGATTGCGCATGGTATGTGGACAGCAGGTCTATTATCAGCCTTGATTGGTACCAAATTTCCAGGATTGGGGACAATTTATCTGGACCAAAGTTTGTCTTTCCGTCGTCCTGTGCATATCGATGATACCTTAACCGCGACCTTGACGGTGAAAAGTAAAGACGATAGCAAAAAATGGGTGGTGTTAGATTGCCAAGTGACTAATCAAGAGGGTAAAGCGGTAGTGACAGGCGAAGCACAAGTAATTCCCCCTACTGAAAAAAGCAGCCGTGAAGCGGTAAAATTAGACGATTTTACCCTGCGTCAAACCTTCACAGAATAATCAGCCGGTATAGAGTAGACAACATAGAAGTGTTGCAGTTATTGATGACAATTATTTGCTACAATAAAGCCAAGAGATTCTTTGGCTTTTTTTATAATTTTTTGATAGCAGATAAACCATGAAAACATTAACGCCTGAACAACAACAAATTTTAGCCAATGTCAAAATGCCGGACGACTGGAAGCAGGCCTTGGCGACAGAGCTAACGAGCAGTAATATGGATAAGATTCGCCAGTTTTTGCGAGATCAATATCATGCGCAAAAAGTGATTTATCCCTCGGGTAGTCAGATGTTCAATGCGTTTAATTTGACGCCTTTGTCGCAGGTTAAAGTAGTGATTTTGGGTCAAGACCCGTACCATGGCGCGGGACAAGCGATGGGGTTATCTTTTTCTGTGCCCAAAGCCATCCCCAAACCCCCGAGTCTACAAAATATTTTACGAGAGCTCGCCGCCGATTTGGGTATCGCCCCGTCAAAACATGGCGATTTGACCCATTGGGCAACCCAAGGGGTGCTGCTACTCAACAGTATGTTATCCGTAGAAGCAGGGCAGGCAGGCAGCCATCAGCGTATTGGCTGGGAAACATTCACTGATGCAGTGATTGAGGCTGTCAATCAGCACTGCGAGCACTGTGTCTTTATCCTATGGGGGAGTTACGCACAGAAAAAAGGCCGTTTTATTGATACCTCTAAGCATTTAATCATTACAGGCACGCATCCATCACCGCTTGGCGCCAATCGGGGTGGTTTTTTTGGCACGCGTCCTTTTTCCAAAGCCAATGATTATCTGATAGCTCACGGCAAAAGCCCAATAGATTGGCAGTTGCCACAGTAGTTTGGGTGGTATAAAAAATGGGTGCTAGTGAACATAACTGTTGTGAAAGCAGCTTTTATGAAAAAGAATTTTGTGACACAGGCTTTTATGACAGCGATGACGCCTTTATGCAAGCGGCGCTTGACGTTGCAGCCGAGGGCGGAGAGAGGGGCGAAGTGCCAGTGGGTGCGGTGATTGTGCATCAAGGCACCATCATAGCCAAAGGCTACAATCAACCGATTTTAAGTCATGATGCCACGGCCCACGCCGAAATCGTGGCAATAAGGCAGGCATGTCAATATTTTGATAATTACCGTCTGCCAGCGGATTGTGAACTGTTTGTCACGCTTGAGCCTTGCACCATGTGTCTAGGAGCGATTATTCACGCCAGAGTGTCGCGCTTGGTGTTTGCAGCGACAGAGCCGAAAGCAGGCATGATTGTCAGCCAACAGGATTTTAGCCAAGTGGCGTTTTATAATCATTTTTTGACCGTAAAACAAGGCGTGATGGCAGAGCAAAGTCGCGCGTTGTTGCAGGATTTTTTTCGCCATCGCCGTGAGCAAAAAAAACAAATGCGCGAGCAGTTAAGGGCAAACCAATAACCAATGAGTCTCTCAAAACCATTCTTTAAAATAAAAAATATTGGATAAAAAAAGGCAACCCATCGGCTGCCTTGTTTGACGCAAAAAACAGTTAGATTTTTAGACTAAAGCATGTTAGAGAATGTCATGACGCTTTTGGTGTTAATGCTTTTGGCGTTAAACAGTTACGCTGCATCAAAAAGCCTTGCCAGCCAAAAAAGCTAAAGTTACGGATATTGGCATGGTTCGTACCTTTCGGCTCTGCTTTAACACTGTCATAGTGCTCAGCAAACAGTTTTAGCGTATCTTGTTGGGTCAAATGGTTGAGTAGGGCAAAGCCAAACACTTTCGCACTGCCTTCATTTTCACCCGCCGCATTGTGCACTTCGCCATTGTTAAACTCAGTTGGTCGATAGTCATAGTAACTATCGATGATAGCTAGCACGGAAGCAAAATCTAGCGATTTGTTTTCTAGTTTAGCTAATAGTTTTGATAGTTCTAGCTTATCAATAGCGCTCATAGTTACTCCAAAAGTCAAAATAAATAAGGTGATTAACGGTTAAAATAATCGTCCTCAAACGGATCAAAAGCTGGGTTAAAATTATTGTTGGTCTGACCAAAACCGCGGTTTTCCACACGGTTTTCTAAATGACGCATTTGCTGACCGCTGTTACGCGGTTGAGAGGGTTTACTGCGCTCTTGGGGGAAGGCCTCATGACTGGCTGCCCCAAAACCACTGCGGTCTTGACCCATTCTATCATGGGCGGCAAAATCGACTGGGTGATTATCATAACCCATGCGTTCATGCCCAGTCCGTTCATGCAGAATTCTTTGATAAATCTCTTCACGGTGTACGGCAATGTCTTTTGGCGCATTGACGCCCAGTCTGACTTGATTACCTTTTACACCCAGTACGGTGACACTGACTTCGTCACCTATCATTAACGTTTCGCCAACACGGCGAGTCAAAATTAACATGCGTCACACTCCTTATGTCGCAACAAGTACCATCAATGTCCTATGATGATTCAACGATAAATTAGCTAAATTCGTCAAATATATTATCATGTATCATTGCCCAATGATACGTTAAAGACAGACTGCAAGGGCATAATTTAAGCGAACTCATCATGCTTGGCGGCTATTTGCCAACAGTCAAAATAGGCATTGAGGGGTCAGTTGCGTTTGTGCCCAATAAACGAGATGCCATTATAAACGAAATGCTGAAGTAAAAAAAAGGTTAACACCCGCAAAACGCGGATATTAACCTTGTTTTTGTGGAGAATTACAAATTTCTTATAATCCAGCAACCTTGCTTTCACCGTCTTCACGGTCAAGACCAAAAGCAGTATGTAACGCTTTAACCGCTTTTTCCAGTTGTTCTTCTTGAATCAGTACCGAGATTTTGATTTCGCTGGTAGAAATCATTTGGATATTGATGTTGTTTTCTGCCAGTGTTTCAAACATTTTGCTTGCCACGCCTGCATGTGAACGCATACCAACACCCACCAGTGATACTTTAACCACATTGTTGTTGCTCACGATTTCTTTGCCGCCAATCTCAGCAAGATTGTCACCCAAAATCGCTAGGGTTTTATCAAAGTCACCACGATTAACGGTAAAGGTAAAGTCGGTCAATCCGTTTTCTGCGATGTTTTGGATAATCATATCGATTTCGATATTGGCAGCACTGATTGGGCTTAAAATCGATGATGCAATACCAGGGCGATCAGGCACTGCTAAGATAGATACTTTAGCTTCGTCACGGTTAAAGGCGATGCCCGAAATAATTGGTTGTTCCATGCTGTCTCCCTCATCGGTGGTAATTAATGTACCTACATTCTTTTTAAAATCATCATCGAATTGACCATCGGCGTTTTCATCAAAACTGGATAAAACACGCAGTGGTACTTGGTATTTTCCGGCAAATTCAACCGAGCGAATTTGCAACACTTTTGAGCCAAGGCTTGCCATTTCTAGCATTTCTTCAAAGGTAATTTTTGATAATTTTTTGGCTTTTGGTGTCACCCGTGGGTCAGTAGTGTACACGCCGTCGACATCGGTATAGATTTGACATTCATCGGCAGATAGGGCAGCAGCCAGTGCAACGCCTGTGGTATCTGAGCCACCACGACCTAAAGTGTTGATGTCACCTTTTTCATCCACGCCTTGGAAACCCGCCACCACAACGACCATGCCAGCATCGAGTGCGGCACGAAGCTGACTATCATCGATATGTTGAATACGGGCTTTGGTATGACTGTCATCCGTACGAATCGCCACTTGTCCACCCGTCATTGACTTGGCGCTCACACCGATTTCATTTAATGCCATAGCAAGTAAAGAAATCGAGACTTGCTCGCCGGTTGACACCATTTGGTCGTATTCACGAGCGTTCGGCTCTTTACTGATTTGACGTGCCAAATCAATCAAGCGATTGGTCTCGCCACTCATGGCAGAGACGACAACCACCACTTGATGACCATTGTCATGCCAACGTTTGACGCGCTGTGCCACATTTTTGATACGTTCGACACTACCCATCGACGTACCACCGTATTTTTGTACGATTAAAGCCATTGTCAATACACCCTATAATATCGTGCACATTGTTTGCCATCGCTATGCAAGACTTGCCATACCAAGTCCTTGATGGATTGCTTAGCAGATTGTTTACAATGTCACGAAACGTAAATTAAACGGTACTTTATACCATATTTCCCAATTTTGGGGCAAGGCAAAATTGCCAAAAATCGTCAAATGACTGGCTCAAAGCGCAGGGTTATCGTGAACAAAACGTTATCAGTTTAGGCAATCGGTTGTAGCGGTAAAGCTACAGCGCGTTGCACGGCAGGACGGTCATGCAGGTTTTTTGCCCAGCGTTGTAGATGGGTGTAGTCTTGCACTTGTAAAAACTCGCCAGCGTTATACAATTTGCCCAGTGCCAACTGACCATACCATGCCCAAATCGCGATATCCGCGATACTGTAGTCATTACCTACCATAAACGTGTGAGTCGCTAAATGTTGATCGAGTAAATCTAATTGGCGTTTGGTTTCCATGGTAAAGCGATTGATAGCATATTCAAACTTCTCTGGGGCATACGCATAAAAATGCCCAAAGCCGCCACCGACATATGGCGCAGCGCCCATTTGCCAAAACAACCATGACAAACATTCGGCACGTTTGGCGGTGTCTGCTGGGATAAACTGCCCAAACTTTTCGGCAAGGTATAGCAATATAGCGCCTGATTCAAACAGTTTAATCGGTGGATTAACACTGTTATCCACTAGTGCAGGGATTTTAGAATTGAGATTGATGTCAACAAAATCTGAGCCAAATTGATCGCCATTCATGATGTCGATTTTGTAGGCGTCATACTGTGCGCCTTCAATACCGAGCTCTGCCAACTCTTCAAGTAACATATTGATTTTGATACCGTTTGGGGTGTTAAGGCTGTAAAGCTGCAAAGGATTTTTACCAATCGGTAAATGTTGCTCGTGGGTCGCTCCTGCGGTAGGGCGGTTGGTACTGGCAAATTTGCCACCGTTTTGGCTATCATTTGTCCAAATTTTGGGGGGCTGGTAATGATTATCCATGATGTTTCCTTATTGATTATGAGTATTTTAAAGCTATAAGCATGATTTAAAGCTTCGTTGGTTGATAAGATGTTAGATATGATTATAGACACGACTATAGATGCGATTATAGGAACGATTATACACAATGTGCTTTAAGCTTTATGATACCGAATGTTTGGCTAAAGTAAATGGCGCTTTGATTAAGCCTAATTAAACTAACGCTTTATATAGCCGCATAAAAAAATAACCCCATAAAAAAAGCCGAATAAGTCATTCGGCGTTTTTTTAGACATAGTTTTAATTAGGCAAGTCGCTCAGCCAACCAATTTGGTAGCGCTTCTAATACGGCTGGCAAGCCTGCCACATCAGTTGCGCCGCCTTGGGCAAAGTCAGGTTTACCGCCCCCTTTACCGCCAAGCTGCTCGCTTAAGTGTTTGATGATATCGCCCGCTTTGATTTTGCTGGTTAAGTCTTTGCCGACACTGGCAGTCAGCGCAATTTTATCGTCAGCCACGCCCGCGAGCACCACGATGCCATTATGCAATTTTGACTTCATGTCATCGGCAATCGTGCGTAATGCTTTACCATCCATGCCTTGTAAACTTGCAATCAGCACTTTTTGTCCATTGATATCTTGCACGTTGTTGATTAAGTCTTTGGCTTGGCTGCTGGCCAATTTTTGCTGCAAACGCTCAAGCTGTTTTTCAAGGTCGCGTGTTTTGTCGGTCATTTGATTGACACGGTCGGCGATTTCGTCGCGTTTGGCTTTGAGCTGACTGGCAAGTTGATTGAGCTGTTTTTCACCTTGCTGCACATAGTTGACTGCACCCATGCCTGTCACCGCTTCGATACGGCGAATGCCTGCCGCGATACCTTGCTCACTGACGATTTTAAATAAGCCGATATCACCCGTGCGTTGTACATGCAGACCACCACATAGTTCGATGGAGAAAGGCTTGCCGTCTTTATCTATCGTACCCATCGACAATACGCGAACCGTGTCACCATATTTTTCACCAAACAGTGCCATCGCGCCTTTGTCTTGCGCTTGCGTCATGCTGAGCATTTCTACAGTGGCAGGTTGGTTGGCAAGGATTTGTTGGTTAACGATGTTTTCAATGGTGATAATGTCTTGCTCAGTCAAGGCTTTGTCATACGAGAAGTCAAAACGCAACACCTCACTATTGACCAATGACCCTTTTTGGGTGACGCCTGTACCCAGATGCTCACGAAGGGCGGCGTGCAGTAGGTGAGTGGCGGAGTGGTTTTTGGCACTCATGGCGCGTACTTGGCTTGCAACGCGTGCTTCGCTTGACTGACCCTGGCGGATACTGCCCATTTTGACCACGCCATAATGAATGATGGCTTGACCAGATTTTTTGGTGTCTTGAACTTCAAATACACCGGTTTCGGTTTGGATGTCACCCAATTCACCCGCTTGACCACCGCCTTCAGCATAAAAAGGCGTTGCCGATAATACAATGACCCCTTCATCGCCTTCCTGCAATTGTTCAGCAGATTTGCCCTCAAGGTATAAATGGGTGATAGTGCTGCTGTGTTCTGCTTTGTCATACCCCAAAAATTCAGTGGCACTGTCGACTTGAATCAATTGGTTGTAATCAACGCCAAATTTACCCGCTTCACGGGCGCGGGCGCGTTGCTGCGCCATGCCTTGCTCAAAACCGGCTTCATCAATGCTGATGTCGCGTTCGCGCACGATATCGGCCGTCAAATCGGCAGGGAAACCATACGTGTCGTACAATTTAAACACGGTTGCACCCGACAACGTATCGCCAGATTTTAAGTTATCTAATTCTTGGGATAGCAGTTTAAGACCTTGTGATAGGGTTTTGGCAAATTGCTCTTCTTCTTTTAAGATGGCTTGCTCAATGTTGGCTTGCTGTTCACGAAGCTGTGGGTAGGCGTCGCCCATGATTTGGGCAAGTGGCGCGACGAGCTTATAAAAGAAGTTGTCATTAGCGCCTAATTTATTGCCATGACGAACCGCGCGGCGGATGATACGACGCAGCACATAACCACGGCCTTCATTGCTTGGCAGTACGCCATCTGCAATTAAGAAGGAAACCGAGCGGATATGGTCGGCAAGCACTTTGAGTGATGGCTCAGACTGTAAGTCGATATCGTTTGGCAAGCCGATCACTTGCGCCGCGTGCTGCATGAGATGGGTAAACATATCGATTTCATAGTTGCTATGCACGCCTTGCATGATGGCACTAATACGCTCTAAACCCATTCCCGTATCGACACTTGGCGCAGGCAGTTTTTCAAGTGTGCCGTCTTTTTGGCGGTTAAACTGCATAAAGACATTGTTCCAAATCTCGACAAAACGGTCGCCGTCTTCTTCAGGTGTACCTGGCAGACCGCCCCAAATATGCTCGCCGTGGTCATAAAATACTTCGGTACAAGGACCACAAGGACCTGTGTCACCCATTGCCCAAAAGTTATCCGATTGGTATTGACCGCCTTTATTATCCCCAATACGGATGATACGCTCGGCAGGCAAGCCTACCACATTATGCCAAATATCAAAGGCTTCATCATCGGTGTGATACACGGTGACATACAGCTTGTCTTTTGGCAGACCAAGCCATTTATCCGATGTCAAAAACTCCCAACAAAATGGGATGGCTTGTTGTTTAAAATAATCGCCAAACGAAAAATTACCGAGCATCTCAAAAAATGTATGGTGACGCGCGGTATAGCCGACATTATCAAGGTCATTGTGTTTACCGCCTGCGCGCACACATTTTTGCGACGATACCGCACGTTTATAATCGCGTTTGTCTATCCCTAAGAACACATCTTTAAATTGGTTCATACCGGCATTGGTGAATAGCAGGGTAGGGTCATTATGTGGGACTAGGCTCGATGATGCCACTGGGGTATGACCATTTTCGGCAAAATAATTGATAAAAGCTTGACGTATATCGGCTGAAGAAAACGGACGGCTCACAGCGGCTCCTTAAGATATTTCAAAATTAAATTTGGCATATATTATCAAAAAAATGTAAACATTGTATTTTAGCAGAATTCATTCGATGTGGATAATGCTTTTATAAATAGCATCTTTTATAAACCACACCTTTTAACAACCGCACTTTTTATAAAATGCACATTGAATCTAGAAACTTGGGCAAAAGTATGAGGTTTGCAACGTTTTTCATGGGGATAAAAAAAAGACCGATAGATACCATCGGTCTTTTTTGATAATTCTTTTTTGCCAATTTTTTATAGCAATGTAGTTTGGAGTAAAAAATTACCGCTCTACTTGACTGACATCACGTACCGCACCTGTATCCGCGCTAGTAGTCATCGCTGCATACGCCCGCAAGGCGGCTGACACTTGGCGCTCACGATTGACAGGTTTCCAAGCTTGGTTGCCACGGTTCACCATCGCTTCTCGGCGTTTTTCAAGTTCGGCAAAATCAACCGCCAAATGAATCGAGCGATTAGGGATATCAATCTCGATGGTATCGCCTTCATTGACCAAACCGATGGTACCGCCTTCAGCGGCTTCTGGGCTGACGTGACCGATGGATAAACCCGACGTACCCCCTGAAAAACGACCATCGGTAAGTAGCGCACAGGCTTTACCTAGACCTTTTGATTTTAGGTAAGAGGTCGGATACAACATTTCTTGCATACCAGGACCGCCTTTCGGACCTTCATAGCGAATCACAACGACATCACCTGCGACAATTTGGTCTGCTAAAATCGCTGCAACGGCGTCATCTTGGCTCTCAAAAACACGGGCACGACCGGTAAATTTTAGGATGCTGTCATCCACGCCCGCTGTTTTGACGACACAGCCACGTTCAGCAATATTACCAAACAATACCGCCAAACCACCGTCTTGCGAGTAGGCAAATTCTTTGCTACGGATACAGCCAGATTCGCGGTTGACATCAAGATTGGACCACGCATTGTTTTGGCTAAAGGCTTGCGTGGTGCGTACCCCACCTGGGGCTGCAATATAACGCTCACGTGCCTCGGTATTATCAGGATTCATGATATCCCATTGGCTAAGCGCTGCTTTGAGTGACGCACTATGAACGGTGGGAACATCGGTTTGCAGTAGGTTTGCGCGATCAAGCTCGGCTAAAATTGCCATCACACCCCCAGCACGGTGCACGTCTTCCATATGATATTTTTGTGTTGCCGGAGCAACTTTCGATAGACAAGGCACACGGCGGCTTAGACGGTCAATATCCGCCATTTTAAAATCTACTTGGGCTTCATGGGCAGCGGCAAGCAAATGTAGAATTGTGTTGGTTGAGCCGCCCATGGCGATATCAAGGCTCATGGCGTTTTCAAATGCCGCTTTGGTCGCAATTGAGCGTGGCAATACGCTGGCGTTATCTTGCTCATAATAACGTTTGGCAAGTGTTACGATACGACGACCTGCTTCTAAGAATAAATCTTTACGTTTGGCGTGAGTGGCAAGTAACGAGCCATTACCAGGCAGGGATAAGCCTAAGGCTTCGGTCAAACAGTTCATCGAGTTGGCAGTGAACATGCCTGAGCATGAGCCACAAGTTGGGCAAGCAGAGCGCTCAGTTTGTGCCACATCTTCGTCACTAATCAAGTCATCTGCCGCATCAATCATGGCGTCGACTAGGTCAAGTTTGCGAATTTTTTCACCCAATTCATTCATCACGGTTTCATGGGTGGTATGCCCATCGCCCAACGTGGATGCCAATACTTTGCCCGCTTCCATTGGACCGCCCGACACAAAAATCGTTGGGATATTGAGGCGCATCGCTGCCATCAGCATACCAGGGGTGATTTTGTCACAGTTTGAGATACAAACTAGCGCATCGGCGCAGTGGGCATTGACCATATACTCCACGCTATCGGCAATTAAATCACGGCTTGGCAAGCTATAGAGCATACCCAAGTGACCCATGGCGATACCATCATCCACCGCAATGGTGTTAAATTCTTTGGCAACACCACCTGCCGCTTCAATCTCGCGGGCAACCAACTGACCCAAGTCTTTTAGGTGTACGTGCCCGGGTACAAACTGGGTAAACGAGTTAGCAATCGCGATAATCGGTTTGTTAAAGTCCTCATCTGTCATACCTGTTGCACGCCAAAGTGCGCGTGCACCCGCCATATTGCGGCCAGACGTGGAAGTTTTTGAGCGATATTGTGGCATGGTTGTTCCTTATTTCTAACAGTCAATACAAGTGATAAATTTAGCACTTAGTGTACTCTGTCTCGACCAAAAGGGCTAGTCATGGCTCATGATAGATAGTTATAATTGGTTTTAAAGAATGGCATATTAGCCACCCTTATCATGGCTATATCACGGCTATCATTCAACCGTATCTCTCAACAGTAGCTAAAAAAAACTCATCAAAAGGATGTTATTTTGACCAATCCCACCTTAAGCATCACGGATGTCATCCAACAAAGTCTGGCATTTTTAAGTAAAGATAGCCTAAGCAAACATGATTTGAGCAAACACGATTCAAGCGAAGATAAAAATGCCGCAGCAGCAAATCAACCCTTCACTGGATTGATTATTGGTAATGACACGCAGTCGGTTTTTAGCCAAATTCAAGCCATTGATGAAGCTATTGATCAAGCCGTGAGTTGGGAAGCGTTTGATTATCAAGAGTTTATCGCGCATCGGTTTGCCAAACGCTATGACTTGGCAGTGATAATTTTATCAAACGATAGCGCTATCGATACCCAAATCATTCAGCGCTGTCGCGACTTGTTTGCCAAGCATTGTTTGGTGGTGCAAAACTTATCCCAACCAAAAACAGGTGTGGATATGGTGAGCTTTGGCTTTAGCCGATTACATGAGCAGCCGATTGTGGAAAATGACCAAGATCACCATGCAACCAGCTACCAAGTATGGCAATTTAATCTGTTTGACTATAAACATTTGCCAGATTGGTTTAATAGCAAGTTTTGGGCAAACCCTGAATTATGGAATAAATTTCGTTGGTAGCGGTTGTAGACACAACTTTAGACAGTTTGTTTTTTTATCACTTATCTTATAAAAGGTGATTTCTTCAGCTATTCGTTTAATCCAAAAATTAAACTACTTTGAGAATTTCGAGGAAAAGTTGGCTAAATTTACAGTAATACTGTTTACAAAAAGCGCGAGATTGATTTACTCTATCGAAAAGTAACAAACAAAATAGGTAAACGCGTTAAATAATAATTTTTGAGGAAAGACTATGAAATTAACGATACTAAAAGTAGTAAGCGCTGCTGCGATGATGGCAACCATCGCCTTAACAGGGTGTTCTGCCAAACGTACTGGCACGTCTGAAGTGGTGGTTGCGCCGATGGGCGTTCCCGGTGGTGTAGGCTACTATAACGGTGGCGCTGTGGTAACAAACTCGACGTCAGTCATCACTGCCGCGGGTGCTAACCCAAATACCGTGTATTTCGGCTTTGATAGCAGTGAAATCGACGCTCAAGGTCAAGCTGTGTTAAATCAACAAGCGCAATTCTTACAAGCCAACCCAAGTGCCCGTATCGCTATTGCTGGTCACACCGATGAGCGTGGCAGCCGTGAATACAATCTGGCATTGGGTGAGCGCCGTGCCCAAGCCGCACAAGCCTATTTAGCTACGTCAGGGGTATCAGCTTCACGTATGGAAGCCATCAGCTATGGTGAAGACCAACCTGCCGATCCCGGTCATGACGAATCAGCATGGGCAAAAAACCGCCGTGCAGAAATTTCTTACTAAGTATTGCTTAGTGAGTAAAAGACAAACAAAAAAACCTGTTGATTCAACAGGTTTTTTTGTGGTTAAAATCGGCTTATTTTACCAGTTGTACGGTACCATTGGCAGTAACCGTAATGGTGCTATCGCCCGCTTGGAAGTTTTGGTCAGCGACTTTGGCACTGGCGGCTTCTAGCATCATTACACTGCCATACGCACGCGGTGCACGATAATCGCCCCCTTGACTAAACTCCAACGAGACTAACTGATAGCCTTTCGCGCCCCACACAGGCAGCAGCGTTTGCGCTTGGCGCTGGAAGTTTTTGGAAGCTTCCATCATCAATTCTTGCTCGGTGGCTTTGCGCGCGGCATCAGACACGCTAAAGTCTAATCCATCAACCGTCATAAAACTTTGCAATTCGGCAATCAATTTGCTAGCGGCGACTGTGTCGGTGCTCTTTAAATTCAAGCTTGCAGTCCCCGTCCAACCAATGATTTTTTGGTTTTTATCATATTGTGGATAGGTGGTTTGGTTGCCCGTACTGACTTGCACTTGTGGGTATTTTTTGGCAATGGCAACCGCTTGGTTCAATGTAGTAGCGATTTGATTAGCCACCTCACTGCTTGATTTGTTTTGCACAGTTTTGCTAAGGGTAGCATTGATTTGGTCATTGCTGACTTTTTTACTCGCTGAGGCAGCAAAGTTAAGCAAGCCATAGTTTAAAGTATTGGTCATTGATGAGTTCGCAGGGGATGGGTTTACAGGGTAGGTAGCGGCTGAAACACTGGTAAAAGGTAATAGCGTCGCCATAGCAAGCAAGCTGGCTGCAATACCTTTGGTGATTGTATGATTGCCATGCGCTTTATGATTGGGATGGTTGGTAGTCGCGGTGCTTAAATGTGTCATAGTGTTTCCTATTGTTTTTTTCCTAGTTTTTTCTAGTACTTCTTTATATGGGTTGGCATGAATCTGTTGCTGATTAAAATACTGTATTAGCTTATTCAATATGTTGCTGAATGGGCATTATAAAATATTTTGTAACATTTGCAGTGGAAGAATTGTAGAAAAAGGGTAAGAAGTTCGACAAAAATTTACCCGAATGTTGCTTGGTGATGGGTTAGCGTGCGTAAAAGTGAAATAAATACAAAAATTTGGTGTATATGATAAAAAGAGTTTGCATTTGGTCGCCAAATTCTCTAGAATACCGCTTCGGTAACCCCATTGGTAGCTTCGCAACTAGCTGCTGTGAACCCCGCCAGGACCGGAAGGTAGCAACGGTAGCAGCCAGCCAGTGTGCCGAAGATGTGCTAGTGGGGTTATCACTTTTTTAAGTAGGTGTTTTTGATGCCTATTTCACTTGGTAAGTTTTTTAATTGCGAAAGAAAACTGACCAATAATGACTCATATACGCTACCTAAACGCTAAGAGCAACGTCAATTTTCCAATTAATCTAGCTTATCCATCTGCCTAATATCAAGCGCGCCATTGTAAGCGCTGATAATCTTCCGATGATAACCTAATATTTAGCATTGTATTTTTTTAAGCATTCTTGTGAATGCCGCGATACGAACTTTTTGATGGTTTTACTGTTTCAAAAGTTTTGATAAGTCTGACAGTAGGTTTTGTCACTATTTTTATAGTGAAAATAAGTCTTACAGACACGATTACAATGCTTTAAAGCGATTAACACGATATTTGTGATTAATGATAGCTGATAATTTTGCCTATTCATTTTGCTTATCCATTTTGAAAGTGCATTCAGCTTGAGGGCTTTTGCTTGTTGCGTGTTTTCAATCAAGGTTACCACCGACACTTTGATTAACTTATTTTTTAAGGACTTACATGACTGATTTTAATTTACCCACAGATTTTGCTGATAACTCAATCGATAATTTTTTTAGCAATAGCAATAGCAATAGCAATAGCAATAGCAATAGCAATAGCCAAGCCAACAGCAATGAGCCTACTGACAATACCCCAGTTAATGATACAGAAGCAACTGCGACAACGGATGTTGTAGCGACTGATATTGTAGCAACGGATGCGCCAACGTCTGATGATGCTAACCCTAGCGAAAATGGGTTTGCCGCATTGGGTCTTTCAGGCTCATTATTAAAAAGTATTGTCGCAACGGGTTATACCACACCAACACCTATCCAAGCGCGCGCGATTCCTGCGGCATTAGCGGGTCGTGATTTGCTATTATCCGCACAAACAGGTAGTGGTAAAACTGCCGCGTTTGTATTACCAATTTTGCATCAACTAAGCGAACTACAAGCCAAAGAAAAAGCGGCAGAAAAAACCGCAAGTGGCAAACGTGGTCGCCAACAGCCAAAAGTCGTACAAGCGTTGATTTTGACACCGACGCGTGAGCTGGCTAACCAAGTACAAGACAGCATCCGCAAATATGGCTCAGCCATGAAAGATTTATACAGTGTGCCACTTGTGGGTGGTGCGGCATACAGTGGTCAAATCCGTGCGCTGAAAAAAGGCGTACAAATCATCGTGGCGACGCCGGGTCGTTTGCTAGATCATATCAATGCGCAGCGTGTGAACCTATCTGATTTGACTATGTTGGTACTTGATGAAGCAGACCGTATGCTAGACATGGGTTTTGCCGATGATATCAATGCGATTTTGGAAGCCACACCCCCGCATCGCCAAACCATCATGTCATCTGCGACATGGGATGGTCCAGTCGGTAAAATCGCTGAAAGCTTTACCAAAGACCCAGAGCGTATCAACATCAAAGTTGAAACCGCACACATCGATGAAAAAGTGTACTTCTGTGACAACTTTGACCACAAAAATAAATTATTAGAGCAGCTGATCTGTGACCCAGAGCGTGGTCAAGCGATTATCTTTACCGCGACCAAACGCAGCAGTGAAGAAGTCGCTGAGCGCCTACAACAATGGGAACACAAAGCCTGTTATCTGCATGGTGACTTGCCACAAAGCAAGCGTAATCGTATCGTTTCAGATTTACGGAGTGGCAAATTTGACATCGTGGTAGCAACAGACGTGGCAGCACGTGGTCTTGATTTACCTAATATTACCCATGTATTTAACTATGATTTACCGCGCCAAGTGGAAGACTATGTGCATCGTATCGGTCGCTCAGGTCGTGCTGGTCGTACTGGTATTGCTATCAACCTATGTAGCCGCGATGACCGTCGTCAATTTGGCAATATTGCCCGTTACCTAAAACGTGATATCAATGAAGCGCAAGTTGAAGGTTTAGAACCGCGTTTTGTGGAAAAATTTGAAGGTCGTGGTAAGCCTAATGGTCGTGATGGTCGCGGTCGTGGTCGCAGCGGCAGTGATAGCCGTGGCGGTCGCTCACAACGTTTTGCTGGTTCAAGCGATAGACCTTCGAGCGAGCGTCGTTTTGCGGACAAGCCACGTTTTGACAACCAAGAACGCTATGGCAAATCAGCGAGCAACGATAGTTCGGCACGTTTTGAAAAACGCGAGCGTTTTGACAAAGGTCACCAAGGCAACAGCGATAGTCGTTTTGGGCGTGATGATGCGAGTGCGCCGCCTCGTCACCGCGATTCAGATAACCGTCATGGCAACAGTCAGGGCGATTTTCACCGCGCCGCTAAATCATCGGATAAACCAAATTTTGACCGTGATTCACGCCAAGGCAATCGTGAGCCTCGCCAAGGTGAGTATGCAGATCGTCGCCGCGATGATAACCGTAGCTTTAACAAAGATGGCTTTAAAGGCTATCAAGGTGATAAACCACGTTACAACACTGACCGTAACAGCAGTGAGCGTCATGGCGAGCGTCCTAACCGCTTTGAAAAAAATGACCGTTTTGGTGACAAACCTTTTGCCAAAAAAACCGAACGCTCTAGCGAGTTTCGTGGCGATGACCGCGCTCGCAAGCCACGTCCAATCGTAGAAGAAACCTTTGGTCAACCGCTTAAAAAACGTAGCGACAGACCATATCCGGCAAAAGATGGTCAACGTGCGGGCGATTCACGCTCAAATGGGTTTAAATCTGAGGGTTTCAGAAAATCAGACAAACCATTTGCCGGTAAATCATCAAGATCGGAAGGATTTAAGTCATCGTCTGACCGTTATGCTTCATCAAGCAAGCCATCCGCTAAACCGGCTGGTAAACAAGATGGTTGGGATGCGCCAAAACGTAGCCGCCGCAATAGCACAGGCAAACCGCTATAAGTTATAAGCAGTAAAAAAAAGCACCTAATTGGGTGCTTTTTTATTGGCTAGATTATTTTGGCTTGTCATCAGACTGGGCAAATTTTATCCGGCTGTGTAGGTGTTTGGGGCGTTTGGTTATTGGCAGAATTCGCCAACGGATTGATACAGTTGTTGGCATTGCTCAGGGCACAGATTTTCCATATTCAAAAATGCGTGCGGCATATCCGCAAAATGGACGAGTTGGGATGGCGCGCCTGCGTCTTTTAGTACGTCATGATAGCCGATATCTTCATCACGCAGCGGACAATAACCAGCCGTTACGTGCAGTGTCTTTGGGGCTTGATACGGCGAATGATGTAGTAGGGTGGCCATATCGGTCCAAAACGGTGAGCTCAGCTCACGGTCATCATACGCTGAAAAATAATTGTCAAAATACCAGCGGATTTTGCTAGATTCTAGTAAATAACCCGTGCCATTTTCCTCAATCGAAGGCTGTGACATGGTGTAATCTAGACTGGCATAAATCAAAATTTGATGGGTGATAGCCAAGTCTGTGCTCACACGGTTGGCAAGCCAATCTTGCACCAAGCTGGCAGTAATCGCACCGCCACCGCTATCACCCGCTATGATAAGCTTGCCGTTACAGGCATAACCGACTTGCTGTAGGGTCGCTGTTAAATACGTTAAAATCGAGTGGGCATCATCAATCGCGGCAGGGTAGCGGTTTTCTGGTGCAAGGCGATATTCGGGCGCTACTACCACGCAGCCTGTCGCTTCGGCCAATTTTTTATAGAGTTTATCATACACGGTGACGCTACCTGCCATGCCACCACCGCCATGAAAATACACCATTACCGGCACGTCAGCCGTTGCTTGTTCATTTGGCAGGGGGCAGTTGCTCGGTACAAATAGCCTAAGCGGTACGTTATAACCACGAAAATTGCTTGGCGTCACCAGCACCGTATCGATGATTTTTGCCATATTGGGTGCGTCAGTGACAAATGCGGTTGTCAAATTGGCTAACGCCTCACGTGCGTTGATGGCATTGGGCTGAACGCCTTGCGCTAACAGATACGGCACAATCACTTGATGCAGCTGTGTCAAATACGCTTGCATGGCAGCGGGCATTGGCTGTTTTAAATTCTTTGGCATAATTCAATCCTATTGATTTTAAGGTTAACTTCCACAATGTGCTAAATATTACTGCAATTTCGTCATGGCTGGGTAGTTATGTTTTGAAAAATACGGATGTTTTAGCAAACAGCCATGTGTTAAAAATATGATGCTCTAGGGTGCCAAATTTGGCATTGAAGGGCATTCCAATACCCCTCAATTCACGTGATTGGCTTGAAAATTACAGCTTAAGGTTAAACTTCTTTTAACAATAAATAGCCTGCTTTAGTGCTAGTATAGGCATTTCTTTCACGGGCACTACTTTGTAAAAAGGTCACCTATGACTTCTCAACCACAACATGCCACTGGGCATTTGGATTCTTCCAATCATTCCACTGACACTGATACTAATACTCACGCACTAATATCCAGTAACCTAACTAGCCGCAATCTATCCAATAGCCAACCGCAAAATCAACCGCCTTCTCAACAACTGAATGCCAAACCACCGACAATGCCACCTTCATTGATAGTCAAAATCATGATTGGCATGATTGGCGCGTTTGCATTTTTGCAGGTCTATTCGATTCAAGCGATTTTGCCGATTATGATGCAAGCGTTCTCAGCGACCGAAACGCAAGTGGGCATGACAGTTGGGGCGACAGTGATTGCCATTGCCATCATGTCACCTTTTATGGGGATGTTGTCTGATGCCGTGGGTCGTAAAAATATCATTGTGGCATCCATTGCCTTTATGGCAATACCCACGATGATGATTGGGCTATCTGACTCACTCTCTAGTATCGTTATTTGGCGATTTATGCAAGGGTTGGCGGTACCTGGCATTACAGTGGTGACGATTGCCTATGTCGGGGAAGAGTACGCCGGCAAAGAGATGGCAAAAATGATGTCCTACTATGTCTCAGGTACCGTATTTGGGGGATTTTTAGGGCGCTTTATCTTGGGGCATTTAGAAGAGCTTATCGGCTGGGAAAAAGGCTTTGTGTTCATGGGTGTGTTGACGGTGCTAGGCGCTGGTTTGGTGGCTTGGTTATTACCGCGCTCGCGTCATTTTCATGCCAACCCAAATTTTACATCGGCGCTGCACATGCTAAGTAAACATCTGCGCAACCGTTATGTGGTGACCGCAGGACTGCTTGGCGCGTGTGTATTGTTTTCATTAGTGGGCTGTTTTACCTATGTTAATTTGCACTTGGCAGATACACCCTACAATCTATCGAGTGCTGGGCTTGCTAACATTTTTGCGGTGTATTTGATTGGGGTGGTGGTCACACCGATTGCAAGTAGTTTAATTGCCAAATATGGCGCTGCGCGTATGGTGCGCGTGGCCGTGTTGATTTCGATGATAGGCGTGCTGATGACACTGGCTGCGCCTATCTCTTTGGTGATTGTGGCGCTTGCTGTGATGTCAACGGGGGTATTTATTACCCAATCGGCGACCATCACTTATATCGCGGTCAATGTCAAAGAAGGGCGGTCGCTGGCATCAGGTTTATATTATATGGCGTATTATATCGGTGGTAGTATCGGGGCGTGGGCGTGTGGTCTGGCATATGCACAAGGCAAATGGCTATATACAGTCTATACACTGCTGGCTGTACAAGTCATCGCCTTACTGATTGCGTTTTTTGGGTTAATTAAAATCCCAATCAAAAGATAATCATTCATCACAACAATAAACCCCAATCAATGGGGCTTATTTTTTTTAACGGTTATTAAGTGAAAGCATTAAAGCAGTCACATATTAAAATTAGGGTGCAAAGCGATCATGGTTGGGATGTTCACCGAATTTTTTACGGTACTTGGCTGAAATTTCATCCCAAACTGGCGCATTGTGTACGCCATTGGCGCGCGCATCATAGATAGGATCTTTGCCTTGTTTGACCTGTGCTTCATAATCGCGCAGTGCGGCAAATGCAGGTTTTTGCAAGAATAAGATACCAATGATATTTAGCCATGCCATCAAACCAACGCCCAAGTCACCCAGTGCCCATGCCAAGTCGGCGGTTTTTAAGCAGCTATAAATTACCACAAATAAAATCACTACTTTGAGTACAGGGATTGCCCAATTTAGTTTTACGGTACGAGTGAGATAACGGATATTGGTTTCTGCAATATAGTAGTAAGCCATTATGGTAGTGAAGGCAAAGAAGAATAGCGCAACCGCCACAAACACTGCGCCAAAACCTGGCATGATGTTTTCCATCGCAGTTTGCACGTAACCTGGACCTGCGGCAACGCCTTTAACCCCTTGATACAAGAAGGCTTCTTTGTTGGCGGGGTCTTGTACATTGTACATACCAGTAATGATTAGCATGAAACCTGTCGCCGAACAAACAAATAGCGTATCAACATACACTGAAAACGCTTGTACTAAGCCTTGTTTGGCTGGGTGTGACACCTCAGCGGCTGCCGATGGGTGAGGACCTGTACCTTGACCTGCTTCATTTGAGTAAACGCCACGTTTCACACCCCATTGGATGGCAAGACCCAACACAGCACCAAACGTCGAATCCATACCAAACGCAGAGCGGAAAATTAACGCTAGCACATCAGGTAATTGACCGATATGCATGATGATAATAACAATCGCCACGATGATATAGGCAAGTGCCATAAAAGGTACAATCAACTCAGCAGAGGAGGCAATACGCTTGACACCACCAAAGATGATAAAGCCAAGTAATGCCGCAATTACCGCGGCTGAAATACTAGGTGCGACACCCAGTGAATTGTTCATCGCTTCAGCAATCGAATTGGCCTGTACACCGGGTAACAATAAACCACAAGCGGCGATTGCCGATATCGCAAATAACACGGCGTACCATTTTTGCCCTAGTGCTTTTTCAAAATAATAGGCTGGACCACCGATAAAGAAGCCTTTATCATCACGTTCTTTATAAATCTGCGCAAGCGTTGATTCAACGAATGCGGTACTGGCACCCAAGAACGCTACCATCCACATCCAGAATAATGCACCAGGACCACCAAACGTAATCGCTGTTGCGACACCGGCAATATTGCCTGTACCCACACGACCTGCGAGTGACATAGCGAGTGCTTGGAATGAAGACACACCTTGTTCGCTGCTTTTGCCATCCATCAGCAATCGAATCATGCGACCAAAATGGCGCACTTGTAAAAAACGACCACGAATTGAAAAATATAAACCAACCAATAAACATAGATAGATTAATGCGGGACTCCATACCCAATCATTAATCGCATTGACAAAATCTTGCATTACCTTATCTCCCACTACCGTAGAAAGCTAAAATCCCATAGGATTTTTGACTATTTGCCAACTGTTTAATTTATAGAAACGATAACCTATCACCCAATAATAGTTTCTATAAACTTGCTGAATTATTACAGTTTCCTTATCTTATAAGAAAAAATTGGTTTTGCAAATGGTAATCCTAAAAATTGGCGATAAATAATGCGATAAAAAGTGATTGACTAACCTGTTTTTACCCCAAACATTTCACCGATAAGGTTAGTAGTAACCAACGCGATAACGCCCCAAATGACCACCCGCACAATGGCAGGGAAAATTTTGGCACCCCCCAAATACGCCGATAACCAGCCCAAAAATGCTAATCCTATCAAGGTCACTGTGCCCAAACCGCCGACCAAATATTGTTTTGGTAACAGCCAAATACATAGCACCGGTAGCAGCGCCCCTGTGATAAAGGATAAAGCCGATGCCACGGCTGCCTGTAGTGGATTAGCGGATGCGGTATCGGTAAGTCCAATTTCATCGCGTGCGTGCGCTTCTAGGGCATTGTGAGCAGTGAGTGCTACCGCAACATCATGTGCCATAGCAGGCGTTAAACCGCGCTGAACATAAATATGCGTCAGTTCTTTTAGCTCGCGGTCTGAATTGTGCTCAAGTTCATAGGCTTCTTTTGCCAAGTCGGCTTTTTCGGTATCCGCTTGCGAAGAGACGGAGACATATTCGCCCGCTGCCATACTAATTGCGCCAGCAATCAGCGATGCCACCCCTGTCAACAGCAAGGTGTGACTGTCCACTTGCGCTGCCGCAACCCCCATTAATAGACTAGCGGTGGAAATTAAACCATCGTTGGCGCCGAGCACGGTTGCGCGTAGCCAGTTGTTGCGATTACTAAAATGCGGTTCATGATGTGCTGAATACATGGTCTTGCCCTCAAAAACAAAAAATTGACATAGATTAAAAAAGATAGATGAAAAGGTAAACATAACAAAATTAACTTAATAAATTCTTATAGTGGGCTTAGCAAATAATAACCTTAACAAGGCTAGATAGTTTTCAGCCAGATTCTTTACCATGTTTTTACCCTAATAAATCAGCGTCTTAATTGACGTGATAGTTGCCAAGCTGCCTCATCGCGCAGCTCATGCGACTGCTTGGCAGATACAGTGGCTTGTCTATCTGTGTTGAGCGATGACCATTCGGGCTTACCACGCGCTTTTTTGAGCAAACTTGGCAATCTATCAACTGACCAAGGCGCGAGCGATTGGTTCGCCATGATGCTATCAGTCGCCGCATGACCACGATGGCGTAGCGCAGTCAGTAGGTCCATCGCTCGAGTCGCCAGTAAGGTCAGGGTAGCAGGGTCTATGTGCAGCCGTTTGACGCCACTGATTTTGTCGGCAATCGCGCTGGTATTTGACAGTAAGCCACCTGCCAAACCACCGAGCGCCGTACCCAGTCCCAGTGACGTGCCAAGGGTGGCGACATCAATACCCAGTCCAATCAGCGCGCCTGCCGCCGCACCGCCTGTGGTACGAATCCCATAACTGGCTAGTACGTCTTTATCAAACGGATCGCGGCGATATTCAGTCAGCTCAAGCGGTGTGGTGGTGACGGTATTGTCATAAAATTTATACAGGTTTAATAGTTCGTCTTGCATACTGCGTTCAGCTTGGCGTACTTTTTCTTGCATTTTTTGTAAGGTAGGCAGCGGATCATCCTCCTCGTGAATGGTTTCAACAAAGGCGGCAACGTTTAATAAAAAATGCGCAATGATAATATTGGCATCATCGTACAAATTATCCCAATCGGCTTTACGACGCTCAATCAGCTGTTTGATAATTTCAGGTTGTATTAGCATGGTTTCTAAGTTTTGCCACAGTTTGATTTCATCATCAAATTCAAACGCCACTGAGTCAAACCGCGTGGAAACATGTAAGTTGCGGCGCGCGAGCATCTGCTGCCACTCATTGATATTGCTATCTTGACCCTTAGTAAAGTTAAATACGGGCATGACGGGGATGGCTGACCATGACAGCACCGTCAACTCATCTTTATATTTGCCGAGCACAGGCTCCCGCGCATCAATCACATAGACAGCCATATCACTGGCAATCAGCTGACGAATGACCTTGGCTTCTTGGCTAAACTCGTCTTGCGCAGGTGCACTTGCCAAAAATTGCTGTAACCGCTCCACACCGTCACGGCGGGCAGCGGTGTTGTCTTCTAACCAATCAAGTAGCCCTGATGCATCTTCTAGACCGGGCGTGTCATACAGTGCCACCAAGCCTTGACCCGTTTGGCTGTCATTGATCATGGCTTTTTCCACATGACGGGTAGTGGCAGGCGCATTTTTGACTTCGCCAAAGTACATATCACGCAACAGGGTGCGTAGTAGCGAAGTTTTACCGGTATTGGTATGACCCACGATCGCCAATTTTAACGCTTCATTTTCGCCAATGCTGATTTTGCGGCTTGGATAGGGGTTTTGTTCAGCTTGGGCTAACGGATGATTGGTTGGCTGCGTAGCGATATCAGTGCTTGGATGGGTCGCGCTGTCAGTAGCCGTCGCTGGCAAATAATCTTTGGTTAAATCAATTGTCAATTTTTCTTGGGTGGTTATGTCTCTGTTATCCATTATTTTGTTAACCTTTATATATTCAGCGCGAGCTATTTTTGGCAAGTTCTTTTGGCAAGTTCTAGGGCATGGGTGACATGATTGAAGGCAGTTTGTGTGAGTGGATGTGCCAGCCAATCATCAAAACTATGGGCAACATCATCTGTGTTTTCGCTACTATCTTCTGCCAGTTGGTCGTAATAATCCAAATAGCCTTCCGCAGTTAAAATCACCCAACCATCACTCACTGCGGATTTCTCTTCCATGGCTGTCAGAGATAGATAAAACCCAAGCATATCAAGCATCAGCAAAATCGCGTCACTGGTGCTGTGTGGATAGCTATCGCCCATAGCAAACATGATGTCATCGAGCGCATTTAGCGCCTGTTCGATGCTATCGGGTTGCCAAGTCTGAGTATTTATGGCGTCAAACAGGGCTTGATAGTAGGGTTTTTCACTGTCGAGTTCATTGTCAAGCCAATCGGCTGGTAGATTTTGAACGAATTGACGCAGTAGATTTTGCACAAAAGCGCTTTGCGCTGCAAGCGTAAGCTGTGCAGTAGTTTGGGCAATGCTATTAATCACATCGGCATAGCTGATTGTGGCATTCATGGTTAATTTTCTCTTACTAGGGCAATCTGGCGTTCTGCCAACGCGGTTTCCCATTGTAGTTGACGGGCTTTGATGGTTTCAATTTCGCTCGGACTCGGCAGGTAGCCTTGATTGGTATCGAGCAGTTGTACAATCATGCCGCCTTTTGCCGCGCTTGCGATATTATCGAGTTTTCTCAAGGTGCCACGGTCGGGGAGTGCGAGATTAGAGATACCGACTAGCACTTGAACAGGGTTGATTTGAAGGTAGGCAATCAGTTTTTCCAAGTCATCCCGATCATCGATACGACCAAAGTCTTGCGCCGCCATGCCGACGGTTTTAGCATACCATTGCGGGTTGGCTTGCGGGTATTCGAGCAACACGGCAAGTTTATTGGCTAGGCTGATTTGCGCAGTGGGCGCGATAGGTTTTTGCTCAGCAGGGCTGTCATCGGGGTCAATCACTTTGCGCTGCCAAAAGTCGATAATTTTTTGATAGTACGGCTGTTTGATATCAAGCTTCATACGACTTGAGCGCACCATCACCAGACAACATAGCCATGCGAGCAAACGTGGCACGATACCGTACATCAGTAGGCTGCCAATTAATAACATCGCCCAGCGAAACGAAATCATCTGTGGCGTGGTTTCAGGATTCATCTGTGCGGTGATAATATCTTGTGCTGTTGGTGTAGGAAAGCCTACCCAGTTGGGGAGCCAAGCCATCAGCTTGACCACTTCCACCACGTTGCTGTCTTGTAGTAGGGTTGATTCCCATACAAAATTATAATTTTTCACCAATAATAATAGAATTAACGACACCAACATCCCCGACAGACTGGCTAACCAAAACTGGTGGCTGATACGACTGACGTACCATTTGGTGCCAGCGTGATTGAGCTGGTCTTGATATAGCTCGACCGCTGTTTGGGTGACAATATCTTTGCCACGCACTAGGGTTGCCGGGGTGAAAAAAGCACCAAAAAAACTGGGTTTGTTGCGCGGTGAGAACAGCATCCAGCCGAGCCAAACCAACAAAATAATGGTATTAAACCCTAATAAACTGGCTAGCACATAAAAAAAGTTCACCACCTGCGCTTGCATCAAGCCAAATAACGCGACAAAGCCCAAAATAAACCACAGCACAGTCAATCCCCAAATCACGCCATTGACGCGGGTGTCAATGATAGTGAGTAGCTGCGCAAGTTTACCGTCATTATCAATACGTGAGGCGCGGCGGCGCAATTTGCTCAGCGGTTCACCCGACTCATGTTGCAGTTTTTCCGTGATAAGGATAGGGTCGGCGGCAAAAATATGCTGTTTTTCTTCCAGCCTGCGCACCAGTTCGGTCAGTTGGTCTTGAGATGTGTACATGTTAATTTTCCAACCCTTTCATGCCAATAAAATACCGACTAAACTGATACGCCACGCGCCCAGAGCGTCCACCGCGTTCACTGGCAAAGCGCAAGGCAGCGGCTTTTGCTTGCTCATCAAAGGGTAAACTTGCTTGCGCCAAATAATGCGCACAAATATCCAAATACACAGGCTGGTTCATGGGATGAAACGACAGCCACAGCCCAAAGCGGTCAGACAACGACACGGTTTCATCAATCGTCTCATACGGATTGACTTCATCGGTTTGCCCATTATAAATGCTCACATTGTCTTTCATCAGTTGCGGTAGTAGATGACGGCGGTTACTGGTCGCATAGACGAGTAGCTTGTCTTGCTCGCTATCTAGCGCGCCATCGAGCACACTTTTGAGCGTACGATAATTCTCATCTTGCCCATTGAACGCTAAGTCATCACAGTACACCACATAATGACAGCCATGATTGGGCTGGGTTGTATGAAGGTCTCGTACCGCTTGGCGAATCGGCTCTAACATCACCAAATCATCTCGTGACACTTCGATAATACGAAGACCATCCGCTTTATATTGATTGAGCAATGCCCGAATGAGCGACGATTTACCTGCGCCACGTGTGCCTGTCATGAGTACATGATTGGCAGGTAAGCCTGCTAAATATTGGCGCGTGTTTTGCATCAGTTTATTTTTTTGCCCATCAATGCCAAGCAAATCATCCAACGTCAATCGCAAATCTACGGTTAAAGGCACCAATTCACCGCTGCCCGTGCGGCTATTGGATTGCCATCGGTAGGCAAGCACGCTTGGGTCAAGTTGTATGGGCTTGGGCAGCTGCGCCTGTAAAAATTGGGTGAGTAAGTGTTCTAAATTAGTGGGTAAACTAAGATTAGCGGGTAGATTAAGTTGCGACATACAAGGGTTCTTCTAAGTGGTTTTTAAGTGACTGGTTTTTAAGTGATTAGTTTTTAAATGAGTGGTTTTTAAGCAATTTTGCGGTATTTAATCCGTATGATAGCAAAACTCCGTTAGATTACCCATTATCTTTGTAAACACGGTAGCATAACACTGGCTTTTTGTTTACAAAAAAAATCAATTCAGTTATAAAGATAGGATTTATGATAAAATTTGTTAAGGAAGATCAATGAATGCGCAACAAGCCATCGCCTTTAGTATCAAGCCTCTCACTTTTGCCATCGTCTTGCTGGGGATTCATGGCTGTGCCACACAGCCTAGCGCGAGTCAGCCGCTGTCTCAACGTGTGTTGCAAGCCAACCAAAATTTGGTGAGTCGCCAAAGCTATGCTTATGACTATCGAGTCAATGTGGTGCGCCCACCGCTGCGTGGTGCACAAGCGCTACCTGCAAGCCCTAATCGTTTAAAACTTATCCAGCAGCTTAGCACAGCACAGCACCTTGATGCTCGCCAACAAGCCTTGGTCACAGAGGGGGTCA
Organism: Moraxella sp. CTOTU47579; assembly: GCF_032004885.1. Lineage (NCBI taxonomy): Bacteria > Pseudomonadati > Pseudomonadota > Gammaproteobacteria > Moraxellales > Moraxellaceae > Moraxella > Moraxella sp. CTOTU47579. The sequence goes on along the minus strand of NZ_DALZOJ010000003.1, from coordinate 43,822 downwards.
ATCACCAAACCCGTGAACAAAGCGAAGTGGGGCAAGTGATGGATATTTTAACCAAGCGCTTTGAGTTTGCCTCCACAGGTGTGGTGGATCTTCGCAGAGGGCAAATGTCAATCGTGCCTGAATTTCGCTACGTGCAGAACAATGCGGGGGCGTTTATCAAAGTGCCACTAGCGGCTGATTTCGCGCGCTCAAAAGTATATGCTGACTTATCGGGACTCTCTGAGTTTGCTACCGACCCGCAATATGATGGACGCTACATTGAATATGACTATAGCAAACTGCTAAAAGATAAAAAGATAGATAAAAGAGCCTTATTCAAGGTATTTGAACAGATGTCACTGCTAAATGCCACCCTTGCCAAAGAAAGCGATTATCAGACATTGGCTTTGACTACTGAAGATAAAGCCAAAGGTGTGAGCCAGCGCATTGGCTACCGCATTGGCTACAATCAAATGCTAGCCGAGTATTTGCTGTTCTTCCACGTCAATGAGCGCTACCTAAAATCATTCATCAATCCAGCCGATTTTGCCAAAGATGATGAGCTAAAGCAGCTTGGCAGCCTTGCCGTTAGCCCAAGGTATCTGATGAAAAAAGCCTTTGACAGCCATGAGTTGGCAAGCGTTGAGGAAAAAGCGTATGAATCTGCCATGCGCCTGTATGAAGCCATTGACAAAATGCGCGCGCAATCAGATGACAGCGCTGCTGACCCAGCCAGTGCCGATGCTGCAGAGGCAATGGATAGTTTAGAGACTCAAACAGCCACTGACGAGTCAACCACTGATGAGTCGACCAGTGATGAATTGGGTCAAACTGCAAAAGCCTTAGCAGCCTTTGACAAATACCAATCAGACAAATTGGTCAGTGCTGCTGCACTGGCAAAAATCATCGACGCCAATCCGCAAGCCTTTAAAGCGCTGCAAGCTGAGATAAGCAAAGAGGCAAATAGCAGCTTTATCTCAATGGATGATGACATCCGTATCAGCTATGGACTCAACCGCCAAAATCAATTACTCAATATGGTGGCAATGAGTGATTTGCCAGCATTTGAAAAAACCACGCCGACTACCAATCAGCCCAAGACCCAAATGCGCACAGTGGTTAATTTTTATGATTATGGCAAAGCCCGCGTCAATCCTGATATCTTCAACAAGGCAATCACTTGGCAACAAGCATCAAAAAATAACAATCTATGGGCGGCGACAAAACAATCCAAAGTCTTTGACAGTGATAAGAATTTAGAAGCTTTGTCCTATAGTTTGCTCAAACAAAACAAAGGGTTTGTCGAGACCTTTGTCACCCTCTATACCTACCAGTTTGTGTTGCAAAAAGATGAAGCAAGCCTGAGCGAAATAGATATGGCGGCGCTAAACGCCGCTGCAACCAAACTTGCAAAAATACAGGCCGATAATTATGCAGTCATGAATACTGATAGCCGTCAGCAAGAAGCGGTTACAGACGTTGAAGCCTATGTCGATGAGGAACTTGCTGAACATATCGCAGGGATTGTTGATAAAACCTATCGCAATCAACAATACTTGCAACAGATTGCCAAACTTAAAGCGCAAGGCAAATCTGACGCCCAGATTTTTAGCCAGTTGTATCAAGCTATCAGCGACAAACCGAGCGATGTAGCCAGCGATGTAGAAAGTGCAGCGGCAGTAGATATTGTAGAGGAAAGCGAAGAACAACAAGCTTGTTCGCTGCTCTTGTACACAGATAAACTTGATAAAACATCACGCACCCGTCTTGCCAAAATCTGTGAAAAAATCGACAAAGCCACCGCCCAAGAACAGGCAGCGAGCCAGCAATCTAGCTACGCTGATACTGCATCACGCGACGCGGCTGCATCCGCACCCGTCCCCATGACGGCTGCCGATATTGCCAAGCAAACGCAGGCGCATGATAAGTTTAATCAATTACTGGGCGAAATCGCTATCGAAGACATGCAGACCCAAGCCAAGCATATCAGCCTATCTGACGAGGGGGATGATGAGTTAATTGAAAAACTCAAACCTCACTTTGAGGCAAGCTATGATTTTAATTATGATGCCTACAAAGCTGCCTATCAGTTGTTACTTTTGAGCCAATAATCGGGCAAACGAAGCATCAACTGCTGATAACCCATATAAAACAGATAAAAAAAGCGGGATAACTGATGTATCCCGCTTTTTTGTACGTCAATCAATCGTGCCATTTTTAATCATGACAGGTTTATAATACGGTACGAATACTTGCCGCTTCATCCAGCATTTTATATAAGTTATTGACTTGCTCGGCTTCTGTCAAATATACATTGGCACGTACGGAGTGGAAACGACCGGTACGCGATGGATTAATAGTCAAACTTGCCAAATCAAATTCAGGAAATAAGCTACCCAAAATTAATTTTACTTCATCGAGTAGTGTCTCTTTGTGACCTTCATGACCGATGATACTTAACGGATAGTCCATCGGAAAATTCCACAATTCTGGGTGCTGGATATCCGTAGGTTTCGCCGCTCGCGTACTACATGCAGCGGCTTCCAAGTTATTAAGCGTAATTGTTTTATCGTTCATGGCATCACCTAAGGTTGTATAAATTTCTTTAGGGTCTAAATGAGGGTAAAACCGATAATTTCAAGACGTTGGGGTTTGGCGTTGAAAAAAGCCCCATCCATAAACCTATCCATAACCCCATTTATAACCCAATTCATAAAAAGCCACATTTATAGAAAAATCACATTCATAAATCCTCCCATAAAAAAACCGAGAACATTGTCTCGGCTTTTTTGGATGGATATAACATTAATCATTCTCTAGAAATGAACGTAAATGTTCCGAGCGAGAAGGGTGGCGCAGTTTACGCAGCGCTTTGGCTTCAATCTGACGAATACGCTCACGGGTGACATCAAATTGTTTACCCACTTCTTCTAAGGTATGGTCGGTAGACATATCAATACCAAAACGCATTTTAAGCACTTTGGCTTCACGTTCGGTGAGGTTGGCTAACACTTCACGGGTAGCTTCTTTTAACCCTTGTGCCGTTGCTTCATCCACTGGGCTTGAGATGCTCGAATCCTCAATAAAATCACCCAAGTGACTGTCCTCATCGTCCCCAATTGGGGTTTCCATTGAGATAGGCTCTTTGGCGATTTTGAGTACTTTACGGACTTTGACTTCGTCCATCTCTAAGCGTTCGCCCAACTCCTCAGGGGTAGGCTCGCGTCCCATTTCTTGTAATAGCTGGCGCGATACACGGTTGATTTTATTGATGGTCTCAATCATGTGTACAGGGATGCGGATGGTACGGGCTTGGTCAGCAATCGAGCGGGTGATGGCTTGGCGAATCCACCAAGTGGCATAGGTCGAGAATTTATAACCACGGCGATATTCAAATTTATCTACCGCTTTCATCAAGCCAATGTTACCTTCTTGAATCAAGTCAAGGAACTGCAAACCGCGGTTGGTATATTTTTTAGCAATCGAAATAACCAGACGTAAGTTCGCCTCGACCATTTCTTTTTTGGCGCGGCGGGCTTTGGCTTCACCCACAGACATGTTACGTGCGACCACTTTCATTTGGTCGATGTTCATGCCAAGATTTTGCTCATGCTGCTGGATACGACCTTGATACTGTAATACTTCATCAAGTACCCGCTCTAACGTGTCGGCAAAGGCAGGTTTGCCTGCGATACGGTTAGGGAGCCAGTCAAGGTTGGTTTCATTATGCGGAAAGGTTTTGCGAAACTCATCTTTTGGCATTTTACCGCGGCGAATCACCAGTTTCATGATGTGACGTTCGTTTTTACGCACGTCTTCATACACCTCGCGCATCATATCCATGATATTGTCAGAGACGCGGCTATTGAGCTTAAATAGCATAAAGCAGTTGGCAAGCTCATTCATCGCCGCTTTGACCACTTCGCTATCACGGTCATGGGTGGCTAATAAATCTTTGACCTTGGTGAACAATTGCTCTAATTCTTCAAAGCGCAGACGCACTTCTTCAGGGTCAAGACCGCTGGCTTCTTCGGTATCGGCATCTTCACTGACGTCGCCATCGGCTTCTTCGATTTCATCGGCGTTTTCGGCTTCATCGTCGAGCTCATCCTCGGCTTTTTCGTCTTTGACTTTAGGTTTGATAATCGGTAACGCGATTTCTACCTCTTCGTCATCGGCAAGCGGGATGACATCAGCGGCTTCAGGGTCAAGAAAACCGGTAATAATATCCGAGACTTTCTTTTCACCTTCAAAGGTTTGGTGGTATTCATTAATGAGCATAGCCACGGTACCTGGCCAAAAGGTCATGGCATGTTGTACATCTCGAATACCATCTTCGATACGCTTAGCAATCGCAATCTCACCTTCACGGGTGAGTAGGTCAACCGTACCCATCTCACGCATATACATACGCACAGGGTCAGTGGTGCGACCTGGCTCAGATTCTACTGAGGCAAGTACCGCGGCGGCTTCATCGACAGCAATTTCGTCATCATCCGCATCATCGCTAAGCATAATGTCGTCTTCATCAGGCGCGGTCTCAAAAATCTTGATGCCAACGTCTGTGAGCATTTGAATAATATCATCAATCTGGTCACTTTCAGTTACCGATTCGGGGAGTTGGTCATTAATCTCAGCATAGGTGAGATAACCTTGCTCTTTACCTAATTGAATCAGCGTGGCTAATTGAGAAGTTGAATGTTCGCTCATGAGGGCTCGCTTTGATATTGGTTAAAAAAATAAATAATGTAATAGCACGACAAATAAGCTAATGACTGTATTTCTTCATTTTTATCAAGGGATACACCCTGCAAATGACAGTCGAGGACTAAATAAAGATTTAGTATGATTAAAAAGCGGTAGTCAACCTATTATTATAACGGATTATATGAGGTTCGCGGGGAGAAAATTAAAGGCAAAGCGGGTAAGTTTTCGCTTTATGCGGCATTTCGCGCAGTTTTTGGCGGGTTATTTTGGTAAATCAATCGATATCAAGCTCGATTGCCCCTCTGACTTGACAACAGCAGGGTAGGATTTCGTCATCGTCTAACATCACAAGCGGCGGGTGAATATAGTCGATACGGGTGTCATGGTGGCGACGGCGGTATTTGAGCTTACAAGTACCGCAATAACCTTCAAGGCATTGATGATTGGCAGAGATTTTTGAGCGAAGCATGCCTTGTAGCAGCGTCTCAGCGTCATGCAAATAAAACTGCGTGTTGTTGGTAAAAATCCATGCCATAATCGATTATATTGCCTAAATAAAATAAGCGTATGACGAATTACAATTCAAAATCATCAAACGCATCATCACTCAGCTCTGCGTCAATTTGACCGACTAAGTAAGAGGTGATTTCTGACTCTTGGGGCGCGACTTGCACGTTGTCTGAGGACAGCCAAGCATTAATCCATGGAATTGGGTTGTTTTTAATCGCCGCAAAAATAGGGGGTAAGCCAATCGCATCCATACGTAGGTTGGTAATGTACTCAACGTATTGCACCAAGATATTTTCATTCAAGCCAATCATTGAGCCATCTTTAAACAAATATTTTGCCCAAGCTTTTTCTTGTTCAGCCGCGTCTTTGAAAATTTCAATGGCTTGCTGTTGGCAATCTTGGGCGATTTCTACCATGTCAGGGTCATCTTTGCCCGATTGCATCAAATTAATCATATGCTGGGTGCCGTTTAGATGAAGCGCTTCGTCACGGGCAATCATTTTGATGATTTTGGCATTACCTTCCATCAGTTTGCGCTCAGCAAAGGCAAATGAACAAGCAAACGACACATAAAAACGAATCGCTTCTAGCACATTGATAGCCACCAAGCATAGGTACAATTTGGTTTTAAGCAGGCGTAAATTGACCTCGACGGGCTTGCCATCGATGACATGACGACCTTCACCGTATAGGTTATATAGCTGAGACAGTTGATACAGCTCGTCATAAAACTTGGCAATCCCTGTCGCGCGCTCTAGGATAAAAGGATTGTCAACGATATCGTCGAATACTTTGCTTGGGTCATTGACCACGTTACGAATAATGTGGGTATAGCTGCGAGAATGGATGGTCTCAGAAAATGACCATGTTTCAATCCAGGTTTCTAATTCAGGAATCGATACCAGCGGCAGTAGCACGGCATTGGGGCTACGACCTTGAATCGAATCAAGCAAGGTTTGGTACTTTAGGTTGCTTAAGAAGATATGCTGTTCATGCACTGACAAGTTGCTAAAATCCAAGCGGTCTTTGGAAACGTCAATTTCTTCTGGACGCCAAAAAAACGACAATTGCTTTTCAATCAACTGCTCGAAAACAGGGAATTTTTGTTGGTCGTAACGTGCCACATTGACAGGCTGACCAAAAAACATCGGCTCAAGCAATGGGTCATTTTTGGTTTGGCAAAAGATGGAATATGACATAGCGGTGAATCTTCTTCAATCAAAGTTCAAGACAAGTGGCGTAGCAGTATCAGTTAACAAGTAAATCAGCTAACAAATGCATCAACTGGCTAGTATGCTTGGCTATTATAGATAACAACATATAGAAATTGCAATCCACCCAAGGACTTGATTTCTAAGGATAAAATTTATAACATATTGAAATATATAACTATTTGTATATCAAAAAAATAACTAATTAAATTTATTGACATTTGAAAATCTATATATTGTGTTTTTATTTTACCACGCAATAAAAAAGACGACTATTAAAGCCGTCTTTTTGGTCAGATGGGACGATTAGCCAAGATAGGCATTGTACATCCACACCAATTTTTCTTGTTCTTGCACGTACGCAGTCAATTGGTCGGCAGTGCCTTGATCGTCATCTTCATCCGCTAAGTCAATGATTTCGCGTTCTTTAGCGATGGTCATAGTCAGACCCGTTAAAATACCTTTCACACATGCCACACCGTCAGAGACGTTTTTGTCTTCTTTGATGCTTGAGATTTTTAAGAAATCGCTATAAGCATGTAGTGGTGTACCTTGTAAGGTCAAAATGCGTTCAGCAATTTCATCAATCTGGACTTGCAGCGCAGTATATAACTCTTCAAACTTCACATGGAGGGTAAAGAAATCTGAGCCACGCACGTTCCAGTGATAGCCACGCACATTGGTATAGAACACATGATAGTTGGCTAATAAGGTATTTAATTGCTCAACAATGGCGCTCATGTCTGCAGCGGCTAAGCTGATATCACGTGTTTTACTTGAGGCAGATTTGGAAGCAGTAGATTTGGAGGGAGTCACTTTTTCACCTGATTTATCGGTATTGTCTAATTGTTCTGAGTCTTGTTTGGTTGCTGATTGTTTTGTAGTGGCTTGTTTTGCCATGTTGTTATCTCCTAAAATGATGATTTTTATTTGTTTAGGACTTAATTGTAAGCCTAAACAATCTGTTATTAAAATTAATCGTTTTTATCAGTACGTTTAATTTTATCAATTAAAATGTACGGTATTACCCTAAAAATAATATCAAACATTTCGCACAGCTGTGTGCAAATTTGGTAAATAGTTTTGCTTGCCGCCATAAAAAAACTGCAGTTTTTTGGCTGCAGTTTTTGTGGTCATCGATAATTAGTTGCTGTGTTAGTCTTAATCGTTGTCTTAATTGTTTTCTGGGAAATATTTATCAGTCGGTTTGTCGGTTAAATCAAAACCTTGTTTTCCGATGTTTTGCTGTAAATGATGACGTAAGGTATCAATCGGGAATTTTTGATTAGCAAGGCGTTTGGGGACGATTTGGCTGCCTTGTTGGCTTTCCCCCGTTTTTGGATTTTTGACATCAAACATCATAAAAATATAATCAGGCGTTTCTTGCCAGTTGGTGACACTATCCCATTTGATGACTGCTTGCTGCATACCGCTGCTACGCACCAAAGGCTGATTGTAGCCGCGTGGCATGGCGGGCATGTTGGGTGCAGGCATGGACATTACTACCCCGTGCTGCTGTACGCCAAGCTTGATTTGTTGCATCTCTGGCGGCATGCTTTGGCTTGCCATTTGTTTTTCAAATTCTCGTTTGACATACCATTTTAGACCGTAGGTACGCGCCAGCAAATAAATTACCACACCCACGAGCATCAACCAAAAAACAATGGTGGAATAACCGTGCACAAAAATCAGACCTAAAATCGCTAGCACCACAATGACTGCCAAAATTGCCCAAGTTTTTGGGGTGATTTTGGTCAAAGTTTGGTTGTTGGCATCAAACAGCTGCAGCTGTGCTTGACGAAACTCGTCCTCGGTCAGATTCAAATCCACAGGTTGTAGGGTGTAAGGGTACAGCGCCATAAACAATTCACTCACTATCAAACGATAGTTACAAAACGATAAAAGAAGGCTTATCTTACCCAACCTTGACCCAAAAATAAACCTAACAACGCACTTTTTGATAAATTTTTGTTTTACCCCCAATGCGGCAAGGGGCGAACGCCGATAAGCGCATACCGATAAATTGTCAATTTGCCGTGTATTTCTAGTCGCTACCGTGAAAAATCGCTGCAATCTTGGTATCATACACGCTAATATCAACAGCCATTTTGCTGCTTTAACTCAAATTTGAACAATTTAAGGAACTTATCGCCATGATCGACCCAAAATTACTGCGTACAGAACTAGACACGGTCGCCGAAAAACTTGCCAAACGCGGCTATGAGCTTGATAAAGCATTTTGGCAGCAAGTCGAAGAACAGCGCAAATCCATTCAAGTCAAAACCGAAGAACTACAAGCCAAAAAAAATGCGGGCGCCAAACAAGTCGGCTTGATGAAACGCAATGGCGAAAATACTGACGCCTTAATGGCAGAAATGGCGACCATCAGTAGCGAGATGAAACAAGCGGAAGACGCGCTCAAAGCCTTGCAAGATAAAATTCAGGCGGCAGCTTTAACCATCCCAAACTTGCCTGATGACAGCGTGCCGGCAGGTAAGGATGAAAACGACAATGTCGAAATGCGTCGATGGGGTGAGCCGCGCCAATTTGATTTTGAGGTCAAAGACCATAGCGACTTGGGCGAAGACTTGGGGCTACTTGACTTTGAAATGGCAGCCAAACTGACTGGCTCACGGTTTAGCGTGCTAAAAGGTCAACTCGCCAAACTCAACCGCGCCTTGATTGCCTTTATGCTTACTACCCATACCGACAAATACGGCTATACTGAAATGTATGTGCCGTATATGGTCAATGCCGACAGCCTGCTTGGTACAGGGCAGCTACCAAAGTTTGAAGAAGACCTATTTAAGCTGCGCGGTGAAAAAGAGTATTACCTAATCCCTACGTCAGAGGTACCGCTTACCAACAGTGTGCGTGACAAAATCCTAGACCCCGAATCTCTGCCCATCAAAGTGACTGCCCATACCCCCTGTTTTCGTAGTGAAGCGGGCAGTGCAGGGCGTGATACCCGCGGCTTGATTCGTCAGCACCAGTTTGAAAAAGTGGAAATGGTGCAAATCGTCCATCCTGAGACTTCAATGCAAGCCTTAGAGGACATGACAGGACAAGCGGAATATATCTTGCAGCAGCTTGGTTTGCCGTATCGGGTGATTGTGCTGTGTGGCGGTGATATGGGCTTTGGCGCGGTCAAAACCTATGATATCGAGGTGTGGCTACCGTCTCAGACTACCTACCGTGAAATCTCTAGCTGCTCAAACTGTGGCGACTTCCAAGCGCGCCGTATGCAAGCGCGTGTCAAAGACGGCAAAAAAACTGAGCTGGTGCATACGTTAAATGGCTCAGGTCTTGCGGTGGGTCGTACCTTGCTTGCCATCATGGAAAATTACCAAAATGCGGATGGTACGATTACGGTGCCTGAAGTGCTGCGTCCGTATATGGGCGTTGATGTGATTGGTTAGTGCTGACAGTGAAAAATAGCCAGTTGATTGACTGGCTATTTTTTTAAGCGATTTAATTTATCGATATTCAGACTGCGTATTTATAGACAGTTTTCGACTTATTCCCGCCTTGCATATGAATGGCTTTGATTGGTATTTGTGGGGCGCATAGGGCTGTGATTAAATTACGATAATGTCCTTATTTTGGACTTTCATTTTCTTCTTGATTTGTTTGAGCGCAATTAAGTAGGTTATTCCTTAATTCAAGGGTGTAATCTTCCCAAATATCCTGCTGACTAAACTTAGATATTATTTTTACAATCTCAGTAATATCATTCGGTAATAAATTATGATTATCTTTAAAAGTATTATTTCTTTTCTGTCTTTCCAAAATAATTTTTTCAGGGCTATTATCTTCTGTTTTAATTATGGTATCAGAAATAACCTTTTCTGGACTTTCTCTATTCGGTGAATTAAATTGTATGATTTTTTCCAAAACAGTTTGTCTGTTTGCTTGTGCGAAACTTTCATTACCAGTTATTAATTTTTTTATTTTTTCCATTCTTTCGCTTTCTAAAGTACATTGGTCACCATCCAATATGAATAAACATTTCTTAAAAATATCTTCTTTAGATAAAAATAGTCCACAAGCTACAGTAAAAGCATTCTCTATTGCACCAAAAGTTAAAATTTTAGTATTTTGATGTAAATTATTTTTTATTAAAAACTCTTTCACAATGGCTTCAGCTATATTATCTTCTACATATATAATATTTTCAATTACTTCATTTCCAGTTAGCTCTAAGTACATATCAGATGTAATGTCATCAAGGCAAGCTGTATTATCTCCAAGTCTATTCGTGATATATTTTACATCAATTTTATCTTTTAGATTCACAAAATTGACGATGTCTTCTCTATGAGAAGTAAATATGACTTGTAACTTCTTTTCATTAGATATTATTGATATTCTTTCCAATAGTCTTTTAAGTGCAAGGGTATGTAAAGTTAAATCTAACTCATCTATTAAAATTAAAGAATTGTCACCTGCAGAATGTACAACTCTTAGTATTTCAATGATTTTATTTTCACCAGCACCCATAAAAATACTAGGGTAAGACATATCTGATATTTCTGCTAATTTATACTTTTTCTTATTTGTAAAAGATATTTTTGTATAATTCCTATTCATAACATAACTAATATCTTTTATTACTTTTGCTTTTAATTCTGAGTCTTTATCTTGCTCTATTTTTATTTGACTAGTTTTTGTTTCAATTTCAATTTGAGGTACGCAAATATTTATACCTAGAAAATAAATTTCTCTTCTGGGTCTATCTTCATACCTTGTCCAGCGTTCTCCTTTCTTGTACAGTCTACTTTTTTGAGTGTCATTTTCGGTGTAAAAAACTGTTAATTCACTGCCATTCCATTGACCTAAACTTGTTGGAGGAAAAAAATCTGGAAATCTATATTGCTCACCTATGTAATAACCATTTCGTGCTGTTTTTTTTTGAAAAACGCATGCTAGAGAATACAGAATAGTCGATTTGCCACAACCATTCTCTCCAAAAATCGCAGTAATTCTTTTATTTTCAGAAAAAGAAATAGATAAATTTTTTATATTTTTCAATAAAGTAATTTCAATTTTTTCTAGAAAATTTACTGAGTTTTCTTGAGTTAGTGACATATTTTTCCTAAAGAATCTACGGAGCTAGAATAACTATAGCATAAAGTTATCCTAGCTTTACTTATATAGTTTAAAAATAATTTAAGCCACTTCACCTTTTAGGAAGTCTTGCGCGAATTTTTGTAACACGCCCCCAGCATTGTAAGTATCCACTTCCGCTTGGGTATCAAGACGGCACGTCACAGGCACTTCAAGCGGCTGAGAGCCTTCTTTATTAATCACCAGCGTCAAATCACAACGTGGCGAGATGTCACCAATCACATCATACGTCTCAGTCCCATCTAGCCCTAGCGTGATACGCGTCGTCCCAGCTTTAAATTCAAGCGGCAGCACGCCCATACCGATAAGGTTGGTACGGTGAATCCGCTCAAAACCTTCCGCCACAATCGCTTCTACCCCAGCTAGGCGCACACCTTTGGCAGCCCAGTCACGGCTAGAGCCTTGACCATAATCCGCGCCTGCGATGATGATGAGTGGCTGCTTACGGTTCATGTAGGTCTCAATCGCTTCCCACATCCGCATCACTTGACCTTCAGGCTCAACGCGAGCCAGTGAGCCTTGTTTGGTACTGCCATCGTCATTTTTCACCATTTCATTAAACAGTTTTGGATTGGCAAAAGTCGCACGTTGCGCGGTTAAATGGTCGCCGCGGTGGGTGGCATAGCTGTTAAAGTCTTCTTCGGGTAAGCCCATTTTTGCCAAGTATTCGCCTGCCGCCGAGCTTGCCAAAATCGCATTGGACGGTGACAAGTGGTCGGTGGTGATATTGTCAGGCAAGATGGCAAGTGGACGCATACCTTTTAGCGTGCGTTCACCCGCTAGCGCGCCTTCCCAGTAGGGTGGACGGCGGATATAGGTTGACTGTGGGCGCCAGTTATACAGTGGGCTGTCGGCTTTTTCGCTACGGTCAAGGTTGAACATCGGGATATAGATTTGACGGAATTGCTCAGGTTTAACGTGTTTTGCCACAATCGCGTCAATCTCTTCATCCGATGGCCAAATGTCAATCAGGCGAATCTCTTTACCATTGACCACGCCAAGCACGTCTTTTTCGATGTCAAAACGAATCGTCCCTGCAATCGCATACGCGACGACTAACGGCGGGCTTGCCAAGAAGGCTTGTTTGGCATACGGATGGATACGTCCATCAAAGTTGCGGTTGCCTGACAACACCGCAGTGGCATACAAGTCACGGTCGATGATTTCTTGCTGAATCGCGGGATCTAACGCACCCGACATACCGTTACAAGTGGTACAGGCAAATGCCACGATACCAAAGCCGAGTTTTTCCAGTTCTGGCAATAGGTTAGCGTCTTGCAAGTACAGTTCAGCCACTTTTGAGCCCGGGGCGAATGATGATTTCACCCAAGGTTTACGGGTCAAACCAAGTTCGTTGGCTTTTTTGGCAAGTAATGCCGCTGCCACCACATTACGAGGATTTGAGGTATTGGTACACGAGGTAATAGCCGCGATAATCACCGCACCATCAGGCATTAAGCCATCCTCTGACTCAGGCACGGCTTCACCTTCGGCATGGGCAATGCCTTTGGCAGAAAGCTCAGAAGTCGATACACGCGCATGGGGATTTGAAGGACCTGCCATGTTACGGGTCACGAGTGACAAATCAAACTCAAGTACACGCTCATAGTCGGCATTGACGAGATCAGATGACCAAAGCCCTGCAGTTTTGGCATAGTTTTCCACCAGTTCGACTTGTTTGTCTTCACGCCCTGTGAGGCGTAAATAGTCGATGGTTTGCCCATCAATATAAAATAACCCTGCGGTTGCACCATATTCTGGGGTCATGTTGGCGATGGTGGCACGGTCACCGATGGATAGGCTGTCTGCGCCTTCACCGAAGAATTCCACATAGGCACCGACCACGCGCTCTTTACGCAAAAACTCAGTGAGTGCAAGTACGATATCGGTGGCGGTGATGCCTGCTTGGCGTTTGCCTTTGAGGTGTACGCCCACGATATCAGGCAGGCGCATCATTGATGGATGACCAAGCATAACGGTTTCCGCTTCAAGACCACCAACACCCACAGAGATAACGCCCAATGCGTCAACGTGTGGCGTGTGGCTATCAGTACCCACACAAGTATCTGGGTAAGCAACACCGTTTTGCACTTGAACAACAGGTGACATTTTTTCCAAGTTGATTTGGTGCATGATGCCGTTACCGGCTGGAATCACGTCCACGTTTTCAAACGCAGTTTTGGTCCAGTTGATAAAGTGGAAACGGTCAGCGTTACGACGGTCTTCAATCGCACGGTTTTTTTCGAATGCGTCTGGGTCATAACCACCGCACTCTACGGCTAATGAGTGGTCAACGATAAGCTGAGTTTGAACCACTGGGTTGACTTTTGATGGGTCGCCACCTTGTTCGGCAATCGCATCACGTAGACCGGCCAAGTCCACAAGGGCAGTTTGACCTAAGATGTCGTGACACACCACACGCGCAGGGTACCAAGGAAAGTCTAACGTACGCTCGCGGTTGATGAGCTGTTTAAGCGCAGCGGTCAATTCATTTGAATCAGTGACTTTACGCACCAATTGCTCAGCTAAAATACGCGAGGTGTAGGGAAGTTTATCATACGCGTCTGGGGTGATGTCGTTCACCGCTTGGCGGGTATCGAAGTATTCTAAATCAGAATTGGGTAAGGGTTTGCGGTATTGGCTTGTCATTTGGCTTAACCTTAAAATTAATAATCCATTAGAAAAAAAGCCCTTCAAATCAATGGGTGAGCTGACCTGAAAGGCTTTTTATACGATTAAAACGCTAATTATTGACGCTCATCCAGCGGTACAAATTTTTGGTCATCAGGTCCTGTATAATTGGCACTTGGACGGATGATTTTGCCATCGGCACGTTGCTCAAGCACATGCGCTGACCAGCCTGCGGTACGCGCAATCACAAATAATGGGGTAAACATCGCCGTTGGTACGCCAAGCTTGTGATAACTCACTGCCGAGAACCAATCCAGATTTGGGAACATTTTTTTGTTATCCCACATCACGCTTTCTAGGCGTTCTGCCACATCAAATAGGGTCATGTCGCCAGTCTCTTTGGATAAGTTACGAGCCACTTCTTTGATGACCACGTTGCGTGGGTCGCTCACGGTGTAGACAGGGTGACCAAAGCCAATGATGACTTCTTTTTTCTCAAGACGTTCAAGGATGTCTTTTTCTGCGTCGTCGGCATTGCGGTAGCGTTTTTGGATGTCATACGCCACTTCATTGGCGCCGCCATGTTTTGGACCTTTTAACGCACCGATTGCGCCGCTAATGGCGGAGTACATATCCGAGCCAGTGCCCGTAATCACACGGCTGGTAAAGGTTGATGCATTGAACTCATGCTCAGCGTACAAAATAAGCGAGATGTGCATGGCTTTGATATGCGATTCACTGGGGGCTTCACCCTGTAGTAGCTCAAGGAAGTGACCGCCAATGCTGTCTTGGTCGCTCTCAAGGCTGATGACTTTGCCATTGTGGCTGTAGTGATACCAGTACAACAGCATAGAACCCAATGAGGCGATAAGCTTGTCGGCGATATCACGGGCTTCTGAGGTAGGTTGGCTTTCACGCTCAGGCAAGGTGCAGCCCAGTGCCGATACGCCAGTACGCATCACATCCATCGGGTGAGCGTGGGCAGGCAAGGCTTCTAACACCGCCAGTACATTGACGGGCAAGTTACGCAGGGTTTTAAGTTTTTTCTTGTACGCCGCTAGCTCATGACGGTTTGGCAAATGACCGTGAATCAGTAGGTGCGCCACTTCTTCAAACTCGCTGTCTTTTGCCAAATCCAAAATATCATAACCACGATAGCTTAAGTCATTGCCTGTACGACCTACGGTACATAGGGCAGTGTTACCGGCGGGTACGCCTGATAGGGCAACGCTCTTTTTGGGTTTTGGCTTGTTGTCAGTCGCGTCTGTCACTGGGGTGTCTTTTGACATGGTAAAACTCCTTTTTAGCTTTATTAAATGTTTAGCCTTAAGCATTCAGCCTTAAGTGTTGAGCATAGTTCGCCAATTATTTTTTTGATTTAAATAATGCGTCTAATTTTTGCTCATATGAGTGGTAATTTAAGAAATCATACAGTTCCATGCGGGTTTGCATGGTGTCGACCACGGAGGTTTGTACGCCTTCATCTTTTAAGGCTTGGTAGACATTGAGGGCGGCTTTGTTCATCGCACGGAACGCGGATAATGGGTAAAGTACCATGTCAACGCCCACGTCAAATAGCTCTTTGGTGCTGTAAAGGTCGGTTTGCCCAAACTCAGTCATATTGGCAAGCACGGGAATGTTTAACACGTCGGTAAATTTGCGGTACATGGCGATATCGGTCAATGCCTCAGCAAAAATCATGTCCGCGCCTGCTTCTTGAAACGCCACCGCACGTTCAACCGCAGCATCCAAACCTTCCACTGACAGCGCATCGGTTCGTGCCATCACCACAAAATCTGGGTCAACTTTGGCATCCAGCGCAGCTTTTAGGCGGTCAACCATCTCGCTGGTTGAGACGATTTCTTTGTTGGGGCGATGACCACAGCGTTTTTGCGCCACTTGGTCTTCGATATGGACCGCGGCAACGCCTGCTTTTTCCATCTGTTTGATGGTTTGGGCAATGTTAAATGCGCCGCCCCAACCCGTGTCGATGTCAACCAATAATGGCGTGTCAACCGCATTGGTGATACGGGTGGCATCGGTCAATACATCGTTAAGGCTCGTCATACCAAGGTCAGGCAAACCGAATGAGGCGTTAGCAACACCGCCACCTGAGAGATAAATTGCTTTATGACCGACCTGACTTGCCATCATGGCAGTGTAGGCATTGATAGTGCCAACGATTTGAAGGGGACGACCTTCGGCTTTTTCAGACTCGATGGCGTCACGGAATTTGCGACCTGCAGAGATAGGTGCCATGTTGCTTCCTTTTTACATGATTGAAGGGGAAAATAGCAAAGTTAGTGTTAATCAGCCCTGCTTTAGGTTTAGGGCAGGTTATTTGCTGCTTTGCTTTAGTATACCCACCAGTATACGCACAAAAAAACTAACTGTCAGTACGACATTTTTAAAAAATAAGTTAAGTAAAAATAATAGTATTCGAGAAATGAATAGTAAACTTCTATTTTTACATAATTAGTCGCTCTAACTTTTAAAACATGAATATTTTGCCCAAAATGTCGATGGTTTGTTTACATTTATTTACAATAAACAGGCGCCTGTTGCTACATTCTTCTAAAATAAGTTTAGCAAACTAGGCATGATATACGGATTAAAATTTGAGGAATTACTTATGGCACAATCAACGTTACCGAGTCATATTAAGCAACTGGTCGATAAAAAAAACTACGTCATCGCCATTAAAACCCACGCCCAAGAGCAGGGGATTAGCTTAGACGAGGCAAAACAACAAATTGATGCGTATGAAAGCCAAGCGTTAGCGGCAAACAGTCAAACGCCGCCTACTGCACCTCTTGCGCCATCAGCAGAGACTAAAGAGCAAGGCTTTAGCACATTGACACAAGGGCTTGACAATCATCTTAAACAAGAGAATATCAAAGTGCCATTAATTCCACGTTGGGTGTGGCGAGTGAGTGTGATTATATTGGTCATGGTGCTGATAGGCGTGCTATTATCGCGTTTATTCTAAGTTTATTAGCACGCTTATCTTCTGAGTTATGCTAGGTATTGATGGGTTGAAGCAGCTTATTAGGCTGAACTCATTAGGCTGAACTTTGCATTTTTGCCTGCCTCATCTTGGGTTGTTAAATTGGGTTATTCGGTGGTGGTTTGCTGTTCGGTGATCACCATTTTTTTTTGTTTGACAGTTTTGATAAGGTTGAATTTTTTGGTTTTATCATTCCATACATTCACGTAATAGGTGACATGGCGTTTGGCGGTGTTGCTGTTTTCAATAGGCGCTTGCTCACAAGTACGAGTAATCAACAAACGGCTATTGGGGTAAAAACGCACTCGTTCATCTTCATCGCTATCATCGACTGACCAACAGCCAAAGTCATACGCGGTTTCCTCGTTAATGGGTAGCGGATATACACGTCCCGTGCGTTTATCTGCCATTGCCCCATTAATACACCCTGTGCCACAGCCCCACATTGCCACCACAAAGTTGCCCCCAAAACCTATCTCAGCTTGTTGATAGGCTTCAGTAATCCGAGTTTTAAACAACTTTGCAATGGGGTCGCTTTTATAGTTAAGTTTGGCAGGTTTGCCTATATATAGTGTGGCAGGGTAATTTTCAAAGCGATAGCCTGCCACGGTTTCGGCATGGCTGGATAAGGTGGATAGACCAAGTAATGAAAGAACAGGAAGAAGGGTAGTAAGGGCGATTTTGACGGACATAGCAATCTTTTTAGTGGGATGTTAATTTTTAATCTATCCAACTATCGCCCTAAAATCAACGAAAATTTGTTGATAAAATGGTTTTTATTGTTTGCCGATTTGCATATATTTTTGGAAGTTTTCGGCATAGTCATCGATATTATCCGACAGCATACGCTCAAAATTCTTGGTGAAATGTTCGATAATATCTTGTTTTTCTTTGGCGTAGTCACTGCCTTTGACGAATCCCGTTGCCGCTGTCCATGCGCTAAAACGCGCGACCGCATACAGCATGGAGGCATTGATTTTACCTGCGTGTATATCATCGGTGCGAAGGGTATTGGCAAGCTGGATAAACTCATCAGCGCGCTCATAAAACGCATTCATTTCTTCGGTGATTTGGTTGGTGTTTTCGCTCATAATTTTTCTCTACAATTTTCTACCATCAATTAAACGTTAAAAAGGTGCGTAAAACGCACCCTAAAAATCTTGTATTTCGTCAATAAAATTATAAACCTGCGTCTGCTCTAAGTAGTGCTGCGCGGTCAGTACGCTCCCAAGTAAAAGCGGTTTCAGTGCCTTGGCGGCCAAAGTGACCATAGCTCGCCGTTTGCTCATACATGGGTTGGAGTAGGTTAAGCATACGCGTGATACCATAGGGACGTAAATCAAAATGCTGGCGAATAAAGTCGACAATCTTGTCATCGCTGATTTTGCCCGTGCCAAACGTGTTGACAGAAATAGAGGTTGGCTCCGCTACCCCAATGGCATAACTTACTTGAATTTCACAGCGCTCCGCCAGTCCTGCCGCTACGATATTTTTGGCAACATACCGCCCTGCATAGGCTGCACTGCGGTCAACTTTTGACGGATCTTTACCTGAGAACGCACCGCCGCCGTGACGCGCCATGCCGCCATACGTGTCGACGATAATTTTACGACCCGTCAAACCTGCATCCCCCACAGGACCACCAATCACAAATAACCCGGTTGGGTTGATATGATACTTCGTGTCCTTGTGCAGCATGGCAGCTGGGATGACAGGCTTGATGATTTCTTCCATCACCGCTTCATGCAAGTCTTTTTGCGAGATACTTGGATCGTGTTGGGTTGATAGTACCAGCGCATCAATAAACGCAGGTTTATCGCCATCATAGCGTACCGTGACTTGCGCTTTGGCATCGGGACGCAGCCAAGCTAATGTGCCGTCTTTACGCAATTGCGCTTGCTTTTCCATCAAACGATGGGAAAACTGAATAGGGGCGGGCATCAACACATCCGTCTCATGGGTGGCATAACCAAACATCAAACCTTGGTCACCAGCACCTTGCTCTTCAGGGCGCGAGCGGTCAACGCCTTGAGCGATTTCGGGGGATTGTTTGCCAAGCATATTGATAACGGCACAGGTGGCGCCATCAAAGCCCAACTCTGAGCTATTGTAGCCAACGCGCAGGACGGTATCACGCACGATTTTTTCGAAATCGACATTGGCGGTGGTAGAAATTTCACCCGCCAGCACCACGCCACCTGTTTTGGTCAAGGTTTCGCACGCCACACGCGCATGAATGTCTTGCTCAAGGATGGCGTCAAGGATAGCATCAGAGATTTGGTCAGCAAGTTTGTCTGGGTGACCTTCACTGACGGATTCAGAGGTAAATAGTTGATATTCACGCATTTAATTTTCTCATTACATCAAGGGTGATAGAAAATTAATCGCTTTGCAAACCTATCTCTATTTTACATTTTAAAACGAGAACAAAGCAAAAATAGAAAGTCACGGACTGCGATACAGCACGAGCAAGTTTGCAAAATGATTAACGAAAAAATGATTAATATGACTAATAGCAAAATGACTCATACAAGTCACTGCCGCTAAAGTGGAAAAAGTCAGGGGATATTATAAGGGATTTTGCCAAATTAACCTAATGCTTTTAAATGCCTAACTGGAATAGGCTAATGGGGTAATTTTAACAAGTTTGATGATAGGTGGTTTGTTAATGGGTGGTCTTTTTTGATAAACCCAATCACTGATACAATATTTCGCGTTATTTTGCTTTAACTTCTCACCCATCAACCCCATTATTTACCCATCTGTGACTACGATAAAGACAATAAAATGCGACCACCTCAATCTTCCCGCTCCGAACGTGAACTTAGCCAACTTGCCCGCCAAATCCAAGATGACGCCCAAATTACCGGTGTCAATGCCAGTGGCACCCAAATCTCAAGTAAACCCTTTGAGATGGTGACCGAATTTGAACCCTCAGGCGACCAACCGCAAGCGATTGCCAAATTGGTTGATGGCATTGAGCGCGGCATGCACGGTCAGCTGCTCTTGGGGGTGACAGGCTCAGGTAAAACCTACACCATGGCAAAAGTAATTGCCCAATGCCAGCGTCCCACTATTATCATGGCACACAACAAAACTCTTGCTGCCCAGCTATATGGCGAGTTTAAGGCGTTCTTTCCTCACAATGCTGTGGAGTATTTTGTCAGTTATTACGACTACTATCAGCCTGAAGCCTATGTGCCTGCCAGCGATACTTTTATCGAAAAAGACAGCGCCATTAACGACCATATCGACCAAATGCGACTGTCCGCCACGCGTGCGCTACTCGAACGTCGTGATGCCATTATCATTGCATCGGTGTCTTGTATTTATGGTCTCGGTGACCCAGAAAGCTACCTAAAAATGCTTCTTCACATCGTAGTGGGTGACAAAATCGACCGCACTGCCATGCTCAAACGCTTGGTGGAGCTGCAATATACGCGTAACGAGCTTGACTTTGGGCGAGGTACTTACCGTTTGCGTGGCGAAGTGCTGGATATATACCCGGCTGAGTCTGAACAGCTTGCGGTGCGTATCAGTATGTTTGATGACGAAGTGGAAAAAATCACTTGGTTTGACCCGTTGACAGGCAAGAACGTGCGCAGTGTGCCACGCATTACCATCTATCCAAAATCTCACTACGTCACCCCACGAGACAAGTTAGAAAGAGCCAGTGGCACTATTAAAGCCGAGCTTGAACAACGCCTTGAGTATTTTCGAGCGCATGACAAACTGATTGAAGCCCAGCGTATCAAAGAACGCACCACTTATGATTTGGAAATGATTCAACAGCTTGGCTACTGTAACGGCATTGAGAACTATTCGCGCCATTTATCGGGACGTCCTGCGGGTGAAGCACCGCCGACGTTGTTTGACTATATTCCGCCCGACGCCTTGCTATTTATTGATGAAAGCCATGTAACCGTGCCACAAGTCGGCGCGATGTACAAAGGCGATAGAAGTCGTAAAGAAACTCTGGTCAATTATGGCTTTCGCCTGCCATCTGCGATGGATAACCGCCCGCTGATGTTTGAAGAATGGGAGCGTATTACCCCAAGTACAGTGTATGTGTCGGCGACCCCGGCGCAGTACGAGCTTGAGCACAGCGAGCAAATCGTAGAGCAAGTGGTGCGTCCGACAGGTCTAGTTGATCCACAGCTTGAGATTCGCCCTGTCTTGACCCAAGTTGATGATGTGCTATCAGAAATCAACATTCGTAAAGCCAAAGATGAGCGAGTGCTGATTACCACGCTCACCAAACGCATGGCAGAAGATTTGACCGGTTATCTAAAAGAGTACAACATCAAAGTCGCTTATTTGCACTCGGATATTGACACGGTGGAGCGGATGAAAATCATCCACGAACTGCGGACAGGCGTGCATGATGTGCTGGTTGGTATCAACCTGTTGCGTGAGGGGTTGGATATGCCTGAGGTGAGCTTGGTGGCGATTTTTGATGCGGATAAAGAAGGCTTTTTACGCTCGGAGCGTTCGCTCATTCAGACCATCGGTCGTGCCGCGCGCCATGTCAATGGTAAGGCGATTTTATACGCTGACAGCATTACCCCAAGTATGCAAAAGGCGATGGAAGAAACCGAGCGTCGCCGTGCCAAACAGATGGCGTATAACGAAGAACATGGCATCACGCCGACATCCGCTCGCCGTCAGATTACCGATAAAATCGACACCGGCGAGGCAGAAGCCCCGAATGATAACCAAGCGATTGCGGTCACCCATGCGTTCCCCGATGTGGATATTTCGATTTTGCGTTCGCCTGATTTGCTTGCCAAAGAGATTGCACGGTTAGAAAAAGAGATGAAAGCCTTGTCGCGTGATTTGAAGTTTGAGGAAGCGGCAAAGGTAAGGGATAAAGTCATGAGTTTAAGGGAATTTGTGTTGCAATAGGATGTTAAATGAATAACTATAATTTTGATGTTTTCTCACCTACAGAATTTGAAAATTTTTCTCGAGATTTACTTCAGAAACACTTGGGTATTTATTTTCAAACGTTTGTAGATGGCAGAGATAATGGTATTGATTTACTTTCTAACAAAACTCAAACTATCATTCAATCTAAAAGATATACAAAAAATTTTTCTCAATTAATGAGCAGTTTAAAGAGTGAAAAAATTAAAGTTGATGAGTTAAAACCAAAAAGATATATTTTAACCACATCAGTTGGATTGACTCCCAAAAACAAGGACGAGATAGCCAAATTACTTTCTCCATTTATATTATCAACTGATGACATTTATGGTAAAGATGATTTAAATAACTTACTAAATCTGTATAAAAATATTGAACTACAATATTTTAAACTTTGGATTAATAGCACTAACGTACTTAATAAGTTTATTCATTCAAAGATTTTTAATCAAACTAATTTTCAAAGAGAAGAAATAATTGAACAGTCAAAATTTTATGTAGAAAATCAAAGTTTAGAAGATAGTATTAATATTTTGAATGATAATAAATGTTTAATAATTTCAGGGTTGCCAGGGGTAGGTAAAACTACCTTAGCAAATAACATCATTTTGAGAATTTTAGACCAAATAGAATTAGATGAATTTTATTATATAAGTTCTTCAATCGATGAGGTTTATAATGTTTTTGTTCCAGATAAGAAACAATTATTTTATTTTGATGATTTTTTAGGAAGCAATTTTCTTATAGATAATCTTGAAAGGAATGAAGATAAAAGAATTATAAAACTTATAGAACGTATTCAGAGAGAGAAAAATAAGTTTATTATTTTTACTACTCGTGAATATATTCTAAAACAGGCTATTATCAAATATATGGCTTTAAAGTCCCTAAATGAAGAGTATGGTAAATACATTTTGGATTTAGCTAGCTATACAGAGGAGGTAAAAGCTAAAATACTATATAACCACTTATTCTTCAAAGAGGCTGATGAGAGTTTTTTATTGAAGTTCCTTAAATTTAGGTCTTATAGAAAAGTAGTTAATCACCGAAATTATTCTCCTAGACTTGTTGAAGCATTTGTAAAAGAAATTGCATTAAATAATTATCAAAGTATAGAAGATGAAGATGATTTTAATGACAGGATTATTTCACTATTTGATAACCCCTTCAATATTTGGGAAGAATCATTCAAAAACCATCTTAGTGAGAATGATAGAATAATTCTCACTATAATTTTTTCACTAAATTTTATTAATCCCACACCATTAAGAATAGTAAAAGAGGTTTTTTTTGATGAATTTAAATCAACAAGTATGCTTGATTTTGACAGGTCAATTGAAACTCTAGAGAAGTGCTTTATTACTACAACATTGCTCTATTCAAAAGATAATTTAGAAAATCATATTATTTTGCATAATCCTTCAATTGGGGATTTTCTAATCAATTATTTTATAAAAGACAGTCAGTATTTAATCAATGTATTAGAAAAGGCAAAATATATTGAACAATTTCTTTTTGCCAATAAATACAAGAATACGAGTATAAAAAAATTTTTTGAACCAAAGATTGTTGGCTATATTATTAGAAGTTTAGAAAATGAAGAAATACCATTTTTTCTTTCAAAAGATATTGCCCATGTATGTGAAAGATTAACTTTAATACCAATATCAAATGATGCCTTGAATGAAGTTTTGTTAGCAATTCAACCTAGATTAAATGCTTACATTCAAAAAAAGAATACATTTACGGAAAGCGATATTAATGGAATATTTACCTGTTGGGGGAATCATTCTAAATTTCAAATAGAAGATGAAGACTTTATTGAATTGTTTAAAAAAATTTTAGCTAGTAAGTATGATTTAGGCATATTAGTAGCAATGCACAAGTTGAAATGCTTGAATGGAGAGTTATTTGAAGAAATAACTAATCTCTATAAAGTTTCAGAATTAGTAAGTGATGAGATTAATTGTTTAGTTGAGAATTCGTCAAGAGATAGTATAGAAGACGATATATCCTTTTTGCGTGAAATCAATGAAATTGAGCTTTATGGCTTAAATTTTGATGAAGATATTAAAACCCTTGAAGAACGTTTATCTGATTGGGAATGGGAAAATGAAAGTTTAGAAGATATAGAATACACAAAAGAGGATAATAACCAAAAAGATGAATTTAACATAGATGAATTATTTCAACGAATGATTGAAAAATGATTAAATAACAAACTACTTATAATAAGAATTAAGTTTGAATTTCCTTTTTTTATATTTTTTAATAGAGAGCAAAAATGACCAACGTTACCGAAACCAACCAAACCGAAAACCCCCAGCTATTAAACACCGAAATGCCTGATGTACCCACCAATATACCCACACCAGACCCCAGTTTGAATAGCCACCAATTAAATAGTCACCAACCGCAAAAAATCTACCTAAAAGACTACACGCCGCCTGTCTTTAGCGTCAATCACATTGACTTAAAAATTGAGTTGTTTGATGGCGCTGATAAAAAGCATGCAACCGTGACCGCCAATCTTGACATGACAAGAAACACGGCAGGCGATTTGGTGCTCTTTGGACGAGAATTACAAATTGAATCAATTAGCTTAAACGGCAAAACCTTAAGCAAAAGCGACTACCAACTAGACCAAGAAAGCCTAACGATTGTTAACGCGCCAGACACTTGTCAGATTACCACCGTCGTCACCATCGTGCCGCAAACCAATACCAGTCTTGAAGGTTTATACCAAGCAGGGGAAGGGGCGGACAAAATGTTCTGTACCCAGTGTGAGCCAGAAGGGTTTCGTAAAATTACCTTTTATCCAGACCGTCCCGATGTGCTTGCCACCTTCACCACACGCATTGAAGCCGATAAAGCTTACCCAACGCTGCTTGCCAATGGTAATTTAATCGACCAAGGCGAGCTTGCGGGCGACCGTCATTTTGCGGTGTGGCAAGACCCCACCAAAAAACCGAGTTATCTATTCGCTTGCGTGATTGCAGATTTGGACGTATTGACCGATCAGTATGTCACCAGTGAAGGGCGTGAGGTGCTGCTTGAGTTATACGCCAAGCATGAAAACATCGAGCAGTGCCATGTCGGCATGCAAGCGTTAAAAGACTCAATGAAATGGGATGAAGACAATTACGGACGGGCGTATGATCTTGACCGCTATATGATTGTGGCGGTTAGCCAGTTTAATATGGGCGCGATGGAAAACAAAGGATTAAATATCTTTAACACCGCTTGCGTCCTATCTAGCCCAGAGACCACCACCGATCGCCGCAACTTTAATGTCAAAGCGGTAATTGCCCATGAATACTTCCATAACTGGACGGGCAACCGTATCACCTGCCGTGACTGGTTTCAGCTGTGCCTAAAAGAAGGCTTTACCGTATTTCGTGACCAGTCTTTTTCCGAAAGTCTGCATTCCCCTGCGGTACAGCGGATTGATGATGTGGCAACATTGCGAGCGGCGCAGTTTCCTGAAGATGCCAGCCCATTGGCGCATCCACCACGCCCTGACCATTTTGTCGAGATTAATAATTTCTACACCGCCACAGTGTACGAGAAAGGCGCAGAAATCGTGCGCATGATTGCCAATACGCTTGGCAAAGAAAAATTCCGTCAAGGCACGGATGAATATTTCCGCCGTTACGATGGGCAAGCGGTGACGGTTGAAGACTTGTTATCTGCACTGAGCGTTGCAGATCCAAGTATTGAAAAATTTATTGATTGGTATACCCAGCCAGGTACGCCGACGTTATCAGGGCATTTTGAAAAAACAGCTGACAAGCTTATCTTGACGCTAAGCCAACACACGCGCCCAGTGGCAGGCTATCCTGCACCAAAACCTTTGCCGATTCCTATCAAAATGGCGATTTTTAACCGTGCCACTGGACAACTGGTAAAAGAAGATTTGGTGTTACTGCGCGATGACAGTCAAACGTTTAACTTTGACGGTTTGTTTACCACAGCGGATTTTGACCCTGTGGTGTCATTGCTTCGTGATTTTTCCGCGCCTGTTCAGCTTAATTTTGAGTATAGCAATGATGATTTGGCGTTTTTGATGCAGTATGAGACTAATGGCTTTAACCGTTGGCAAGCGGCACAGTTGTTGGTCAATCGTATTTTATTGCAAAATGCCGATACCGATGCCTATATCACGGCATTAAAAGCAAGTCTGCCAGCGCTATCAGAAACCGATCCCATGCTAGCGGCGCGGTTACTAGATATGCCAAGCGAGCGAGAGCTGGGCAGTGCGATTCAGACCGACTATGACCCTAGCCAAGTTCGTGCCCGTCATCAAGCGGTTAAAAAAGCCGTGGCGGTAGAGCTTAAAGACATTTGGCAAAGTGCGTATGCCAAACTGCCGATTACCACGTATGAAGATACAGCCGAAGCCATGGGCGTGCGAGCATGGCGAAATGTGGGGCTGGATATGGCGTTATTGGCGGGCGTGAGTGATGCCAAACATTGGGCAATTATCCAGTACCAACAAGCGTCTTGTATGACTGAGCGTTTAGGCGCGTTAAATGCGGCGGTGGCGCATGGTTTGCCCCAAAAAGCTGAATGGCTTGCCGATTTTTATCAACGCTTTCATCATGATGCATTGGTGATGGATTTATGGTTTGGTGTCCAAGCCAATGACAGCCAGGCGAGTGTTGCCGATATTTTTGCGTTAACCTCACACCAAGACTTTGATATCAATACCCCAAACCGGGTGCGGGCGGTGCTCGGCGGATTGCTCGCGCAGCCCACCAAAATTTGGACACAGCAGGGCGTTGAGCAGTATTTGAGTATGATGCAAGATTTGGATAAACGTAACCCACTGTTGGCGTCACGTTTGATTCAAGGTTTATCAAATTGGAATGCCTTGGTAGCAGACAAAAAGTCAATGGTTAACGACGCTTTGATATTAAGCCAAGCTAATATGTCATCCAAAAATGTGAAGGAAACCTTGCAAAGTATGCTCAATAATCTTTAAAATGCAAGCTTAAACGCTGACAAGCCGTGTCAATAAAATCAAGGGGTAATGCAAAATGTCACAATCTGACCGACAACAGATTATATTTTGCTTTATCCTAGCGAGTACCGCGCTTGCGGTGGCGATGGGAATCGGGCGATTTGCTTTTACACCGATTTTGCCTTTGATGATACAAGAAGGCACGGTGCATCTTGCGCAAACGGCGTGGTTATCAAGTAGCAACTATATTGGCTATTTGGTCGGGGCGCTGTCACTGCTTAAAAGTAAGCGACATCCGCTTTTTGTCATATTAGGTCTCAGCTTGGTGACACTCACCACTTGGCTGGCTTCGCTAAGCAGCTTTGGCTGGTTACTGGTGTTACGTTTTTTGGCGGGTGTGGCAAGCGCTTGGGTGCTGGTATCTATCAGTGCGTTTGCAATCAATTGGTTAAAATCAAGACAGGTAGTCACTAGCGGCTTGATTTATACGGGTGTCGGTATCGGTATCACCCTCACAGGATTGATTTGTAGCTATTTTATTTTTCAATCAGCGACGGCGACTATCGCGGCCCAGTCATCATTCAGTCCATTATCGAGTCGATTATGGCAGTATCTAGGCGTGATTGCGCTGCTCGCCACCTTGGTTGTCACCTTTTTGCTGGCGAAAATCAACTCGCAGTTTGCCTCAACAGCTGCTGCCTCAATAGCCGTTGCCAAAGCCCACACTACCAAAGCCAGCCATACCAAAGCCACAAATACCAATCCTACCGCTAGCATAACACCGGCCAAGCTAAAATTAGCGAATGTATTAACCGCCTACGGTTTGTTTGGGTTTGGCTATATTTTACCTGCGACTTTTTTGCCACAAATCGCCAAGCAATGGTTATCAGGGCAAAGTTATTTGCTGATTTGGCCATTTTTTGGGTTGGCGGCGGCTTTGTCGGTGGTGTTATCGCAGGGGTTACAACGCCGTTATAACAACTTTTCTTTGCTCGGTGTTTGGCGAGTGTCACAAATCATCATGGCGGTTGGTACGTTATTGCCTGCGCTTTGGCAGTCGTTGGCAGGTTTGATGTTGTCAGCGCTGATGGTGGGCGGCACTTTTATGGTGGTGACGATGGCAGGGCTGCAAGTGGCAGCAAGCCAAGTCACGCACTACCCTAAATACAACTTAAGTGCGCTGATGACCGCAAGTTTTGCATTTGGGCAGCTTATCGGACCCTTAACCGCGCTAGTTGCAACAGGCAAAAATATTTGGCTTGCGTTGTTACCCGTCTCAGCTATTGTTTTGCTTATTGGGGTGGCGCTACTTTGGCGACCGTATCAACATCAACAATCATCAAATCATGTTTAAATCACTTCTAACGGGGCAACCATGAATAACCAAGCTACGAGTAATCAAACTGTGAGCAATCAAACCATTGAACTTTTACAAAATCATCGGGTGTATCGAGAATTTGACAGTAGCGCCACTGTGCCAGATTCGCAATTAAATGACATTATCAAATGCGCCCAGCAAGCGCCCAGTTGGCAAAACGGACAGCACTACAGCATTATCAACATCAGTGATAAGGCGTTACGTCAAAAAATCGTCGATTTGCAACCGCGCAACCCACAGATTGCCCAATGTAGCGTGTTTTTGGTATTTGTGATGGATGGTTATCGCTCTTATTTGAGCAGTGAAGCGTATGATGGCAGCTTTGAGGGGTTTAAGGATAGTGATACATTGATTACGCTCGCTACCGATACGGCATTAGCAGCACAAAATGCCACGGTAGCGGCAGAGAGTTTGGGTTATGCCACCTGTCCGATTGGCGGTTTGCGTATGATTGCCAATGACTTAATCGAACTGCTTCAGCTACCAAAATATACCTATCCAATTTTTGGCTTATGTATCGGTAAACCTAGCGTAGAAATGCGCCTAAAACCGCGTTTACCAAAATCTGCAGTGTATTTTGACAATCAGTATCAAGTTGACGCGTTACCACAAACGCTCGCCGATTATGAGCAAACCATTTTGGCGTTTAATGAAGCGCGTGAGCGTAAGCCATACCGTCAAAAATTTGCCGATTACTACAGTCAACCGTATGTCGCTGCTGCAGAAGATTGGCTCAAAGCGCAGGGTTTTTTGACAAAACAAAAATAACGTGTAAAATTCGCGCAGTTGACAGATGAGAGCAAAATTATGGCAAATTCGCAAAGACAACCAACCCATCAAAATACCGGCAATGATAGCGGCTGGTTCCCAAAATGGCAGCCTTACGATGGGCATTTAGATCATCATCCTGTGCGTATCCACGAGTATTTACCTGCTGATAAAAGTCTGTTACTTGGGCTGCAACATGCGTTTGCGATGTTTGGGGCAACTGTGCTTGCGCCGCTATTGATGGGATTTGATGCCAACCTTGCGATTTTGATGGCGGGGCTCAGTACGGTGCTGTTTTTCTTTTTGACGGGTGGGCGAGTACCCAGTTATTTAGGGTCAAGTTTTGCGTTTATCGCGCCCGTGATTACCGCGACGGCTTATACAGGTTCAGGCTTTAACGGTAATTTATCCGTGGCGCTTGGTGGTATTTTTGTCTGTGGTATTTTTTATGGCATGGTCGGATTACTGGTGATGAAAACAGGGGTTGGCTGGATTGAGAAACTCATGCCGCCTGTGGTAACCGGTGCGATTGTGATGATTATCGGGCTAAATTTGGCGCCAGTGACTATCAAAGGCGTGTCGGGGAACCAGTTTGATAGTTGGGTTGCGTTGATGACGGTGCTGTGTATCAGTGCGGTCGCTGTGTTTAGCCGCGGTATGCTACGTCGTTTGTTGCTACTGATTGGTTTGGTATTGGCATATATGGCATATTTTGTGCTCACCAATGTGCTTGGGTATGGCAAGCCGATTGATTTTACCCCAGTTGCCCAAGCAGCTTGGGTGGGATTACCCAATTTTTATCATCCGACGTTTGATATCAACGCAATAATTTTGATTGCCCCGGTTGCCTTTATTTTAATCGCCGAAAATTTAGGCCATATCAAAGCGGTAGAAGCCATGACAGGACAAGCGGTATCGCCCTATATGGGACGGGCTTTTTTCGCCGATGGTCTATGTACGGCGATGTCATCGAGCATGGGCGGTACAGGCGTGACAACCTATGCGGAAAATATCGGCGTGATGGCAGTGACCAAAGTATATTCGACCACGGTTTTTGTGGTGGCAGGCTTGATTGCTGTGCTACTGGGGCTATCACCAAAATTTGGCGCGCTTATCCATACTATCCCAGCGCCGTTATTGGGCGGTGCCTCCATCGTGGTTTTTGGGCTTATCACGGTAGCAGGGGTCAAAATTTGGCTGGATAATCACATCGATTTTAGCAAAAATGCTAATTTAATCATTGCTGCGGTGACCGTCATTATGGGTGCTGGGGATTTTAGCTTACATATTGGACAATTTAATTTGGGTGGTATCGGTACTGCGACAGTGGTCGCCATCGTGTTAAATTTACTGTTTAGCCGCAGTGAAAAAGCCAAATTGACGGTTTTAAAATAACTTAAAAAACGCGCTACTTTGGGTAGGGCGTTGTTGCTGGATAAGCTGTTTGATAAGTTGTTTGCCAAAAAGAATATGTCACCAAAAATGGACGAAAAAGGATGTCGCATGAGCGAAAACAATGTAGCAAAACCCAAGGGATTGAGCGCAACCAGTTATTTGTTTGTACCCGCCATCAATATTGAGCGGGTGGAAAAAGCCTTTGCCCGTGGCGCAGATACGGTGATAATTGACTTGGAAGATGCGGTCAGTGATAGTGTCAAAATGGAGTCGCGTGACAATGTGGTCAATTATCTAAGCGGCGCTGATGCCCAGCCTGTTTGGGTGCGTATCAATGCCGCAAGTAGCAACCACCAAGCAGGCGATATTGATTTGCTCAAATCTTTGCCAGCATCTGCAATGAACAACGTGATTGGGGTAGTGCTACCCAAAGTCGAGCACGCCATAGAGATTGACCGTGTCCGTCATGCGCTCGCCAAACCCATGATTGCCTTGATTGAGACACCCAAAGGCATGGCAAATATACCCGACATCGCCGCTGCGGCAGGATTGACTGCGCTCAGTTTTGGCTTTTTGGATATCTGTGAAAAATTGGGCGTGCGCGCAGACAGCGAGGCAGGGCAGATGGTTGCCAACCAAATCCGTTATCAGCTAAGCTTGCATAGTGCCATCAATGCGCTCACCCCACCGATTGAATGCGTATACCCGCCTTTTAATGACGATGACGGTTTAACCCAGCGGGTAAATGGGTGGCGCGATTTGGGTTTTTCAGGGATGCTGTGTATTCATCCAAACCAAGTCGCCATTGTCAATGCACTGGCTAGACCCAGCCAAGCACAGCTTGCCTTTGCCAAAAAAGTGGCTGACCATTATGCACAGACAGGGCTTGCGGCATTTGCCATGGATGGACAAATGGTCGATACTCCGGTGATTGTGCAAGCCCAAAAGCTGATTGAAAAATACCAACCCTAAGGCTAATCAAACCCTAACCCAACTTATAACAACACAAACCATAACAAGGCAAATCATAACAAGGTAAATTATGACAACACATAGTGAGCATAGCGACAGTAAACCCACCCTAGAGACGATACTCAATCATCGTTCAATTCGCAAATTCACCAATCAGCCAATAGATGCAGCGACGTTTGAGCAGCTTATCGAAGCGGGGATGGCAGGCTCATCATCGGGATTTTTGCAGTCAGCAAGCATCATTCGGGTGACAGATGCAACGCAGCGCTATGACATACGCCGTATTTGCGCCGATGCCCAGCAAGCCAAAGACGGAGAAAAATACGGTCATCCCTATGTGGAGCAGTGTGCCGAGCTGCTAATTTTTTGTATGGACAACCACCGCCACCAAACCCTTGTACCCAATGCGCAAATTGATTGGACTGAAGTCACCATTGTTGGGGCGGTTGATGCAGCCATTATGGCGCAAAATCTGCTACTAGCGGCTGAGAGCATGGGATTGGGTGGTGTGTATTTGGGCAGTATCCGCAATGATATCAGACGGATGGGCGACATACTCAAACTGCCACAAGGCGTGGTGCCGCTATTTGGCATGGCATTGGGTTATCCTGACCAAAATCCTGCCATGCGTCCACGTTTGCCAAAGGCATTGGTGGTTTCCACCAACCAATATCAACCCGCTGACAAATCCGCATTAGACCAGTATAACCAAACCGTTGCCGATTATTATACGACGCGTGGTCAAGCAGGGTCAGATTGGGTGCACACCATTGAAAGTTATTTGGATAAACCCGTCCGTCCCGAGGTGCTGCCTTATCTGAATCAACAAGGCTATGCCAAAAAATAACCCAAAGCTCAATCAACAAATTTATCTAAAAAAATTTATGTAAAAAAAATTCTGTAAAAAAAATTCTGTAAAAAAATTCTGATAAAAAAGGACGCCTAAGCGTCCTTTTTGATTTTTGATGAGCGAAAAAGTCTTATTTTAATAAATTTTTCAAGTTTTTGGCTTGCTCAGCTGCATTACCTGTATAAGTGGCAGGGGTCAAATCAGCCAAGCGTTGACGCTCATCTTCTGGCACCGCTGTCAGTTCATCGCCATTGACAAAGTTGACCATCATCTCACGTGTCATGGCTTGACCGCGGGTCAAGGCTTTTAGTTTCTCATAGGGTTTTTCAACATTGTAGCGACGCATCACGGTTTGGATTGGCTCCGCCAACACTTCTTGTGCAAGTTCTAGGTCTTCATTGAGACGATTGGCGTTAAGCTCTAATTTGCCAATACCTTTTAAGCAGGCGTCAAAGGCAATCAGACTTTGAGCAAAACCCACCCCCATATTGCGAAGGACTGTCGAGTCGGTCAAGTCGCGCTGCATACGAGAAATCGGCAATTTTTCACCCAAATGCGCGAGCATGGCATTGGCAATACCTAGATTACCTTCTGAGTTTTCAAAGTCAATTGGGTTGACTTTGTGTGGCATGGTGGATGAGCCCACTTCGCCATCTTTGAGCTTTTGTTTGAAATAACCCAAGGAGATATACGTCCATACATCGCGGTTAAAATCAATCAAAATGGTATTGTAACGGCGCAGCGCGTCAAACAATTCGGCGATATAGTCATGTGGCTCAATTTGGGTGGTATAGGGATTAAAGGTCAACCCAAGACTGGTAACAAAGTGTTCGGCATTTTTTGCCCAGTCAATTTGTGGATAAGCTGACAGGTGCGCGTTGTAGTTGCCCACTGCACCATTGATTTTACCTAGCAATTCTACGTTATTAAATTGCTTGAGTTGGCGATGCAGACGGTATGCCACATTTGCCATTTCTTTACCCAAAGTCGTTGGGCTTGCGGTTTGCCCATGCGTGCGTGACAGCATGGGTTGGTCGGCATGGATTTCTGCGAGCGCTGCAATCTCATCAATGATTTTTTGCATCGATTGCGCCAGTACGTCGCGACCCGATTTTAACATCAACGCGTGTGATAAGTTATTGATGTCTTCAGAGGTACAGGCAAAATGGATAAATTCACCCGCGTCTTTTAGCGCATCGATGTCGGCAATTTTTTCTTTTAAAAAGTATTCAACGGCTTTGACATCATGGTTGGTGGTGCGTTCGATGTCTTTGATACGCATCGCGTCTGCTTCGCTAAAATTGGCTACAATCGCGTCCAAGCGCTCATTGGTCGCTGCCGAAAAAGGCTGAATTTCATGAATATCTGCATGATTGGCAAGGGTCTGCAACCAGCGCACTTCCACCGTCACACGGGCATGAATCAAGCCAAATTCTGACAGGTAAGGACGTAAACTATCCACTTTACTGGCATAGCGACCATCAATAGGTGAAAGAGCGGTCAAAGTATTCATCAAATAATCCTAATCGGTTAAATAAAGGGTTAAAATAAAAGTGCCTGCATTATAGCAAACTATCACAACGTGGACTACCGCTAGCGTTGCTTGGCAAACAGCACAAGCCCAATAATCACCAACGCAATCCCCACAAAACTTAAGCCTGACGGCATCGGCGTGTGCAGCAGCAACATGCCGCCTAACAACGCAAAAATAATTTCACTGCCTTGTGTGGCATCGACGGCGGCCAGTTGTTGTGGCTGTTTGGCAAGACTACGGGCATGTAAAAAAGTGGTCGTACCGAGCACACCTGCCATCAAGGCAACCAAAAAACTAATGGTCATTTGTGAGACACTGGGCGCGGGCGGTTGTACCATGATGCCTAATACCAACCACATTGGCAATGACCCTAGCGACATCAGCCAGACTTTATGCAGGGGATTTGATAGCAGCGGGGAAGTCACTTGCGGCACTTTTTGTAGCAATTTGCTCTTTGCCAATTCGCTCGTTAGCTTGCTCGTTGCCAATTTGCGCGTTTCATTGCTCGTTGCCTTGCTCATTTCATGAGTATGATGGGTAGAATCCCTTTTGGGTTGTCCTGCTTGCCAAATTAATTGATTACCTAACGGAAAACAAAAACTGGCAATAAAGGCAGGTAGCGCACCAAATAGCAACAAAGCATGCCAATCAGTGCCTTGGCTCGTGCTATGCCTTAACCCTTCACCGACATTGGCAAGTACCACACCGATAAATACAATCACCGAATAGACAATGACTTTTTTTTGAAATGATTGCCCAAAAAAACTCAGCACCACCAAGCTTGCTACGACAGTGAATAAATAGGTTGCGGCTATCACCCATCCTTCCGCATAATCTGCCGCAAATGCCAACAGTCCATACGTGCCAAGTCCAATCCCGCCCGTCACACACCAAAACTGCCAATGACTGGCAAATAGTTTACATAGTTCTAGTAGCTTGGACGGATTGAGTTTGTTTTGCAGCAAAATAAAAACCGATAACAACAGCCACATAAAAAAACAGCGAAAACTTGCTGACCAAAACCAATGTCCGCCTTGTACACTCATCAATTGATACAGTACAAACGACGTGCTAAAAAAAGCCGACGCAATCAGCCCCCAAACAATCATTTTTCCCATTGGCTTGATATTTCCCTAAGTTGTGTTCTAACGATTTGGCAGTGGCTAGTTGACAGCGGCTATTTGCCTTTGGCATCTGCCCAAATGATTTTATGCAGTTGCAGTTGAAAACGCACCGGCAGCGCGTCGGCAAGTATCCATTCTGCCAATTCAGCGGCAAGGGTAGGTACATTGGCTTGACGTTCTTCCACATTAAACATCGGAGAAAACCATACCGTTGCGACTTTTTTATCCAGTTGGTAGTCTGCGAGGATTTGTTTTGACCAGTCATAATCGTCGCGATTCATAATGACAAATTTGATTTGGTCATGGGCAGTTAAGTAGGGAAGGTTTTGCCACAGATTTTTATCGGCTTCTTGAGAGCTTGGGGTTTTGATATCCATGACTTTAGATACCGCCGTTGGCACCTCTGCCACGGACAGCGCGCCCGACGTTTCAAGCGAAATCTCGTAGCCATGCGCCAATAGCAAGTTCATCAACGCGATTGCATTGGGCTGGGCTAAAGGTTCGCCACCTGTCAAACAAATACGCTGGCACGGAAAACTCTGACACACTGCCAAAATCCCTGCCAAACTCATGCGCTCGCCGCCGACAAAGGCATATTCGGTATCACAATACACGCAGCGCAGCGGGCAGCCCGTCAAGCGAATAAAAATCGTCGGCAATCCTGCGGTCAAGGCTTCACCTTGCAGCGAGTAAAAAATCTCAGTGACTTTAAGTCCTGCTTCGGGGTCAGTGGTGGGAATGGCGGTATTGCGGATGGGTAGCGTTGAATTTGGCATAAATGTGATTAACTAATAAAAATTAGCGTTTATTTTATCAAATTTATGCCAATAAATCTTTGTGTTCAGCGGTTAAAGCAATTTCATTTCGGTTAACACGTCCACTGCAGCACGATAGGCTTCTTGAGCCGCTGGTGCGCCGCAGTAAGGTAGACTATGCAGTAGCACTTCTTGAATTTCTGCCACGCTTGCACCGTTATTAATCGCCCCGCGAATATGCCCTTTTAGTTCTGTTGGGGATTTTTGCGCGATTAAAAAGGCAAGGGTGACTAGCGAGCGGGTTTTACGGTCTATTCCTTTCCCATGACTGCCGTCGCGTTGCCATGTTGAGCCCCAGGCGTGTTCATTGATCCAGTCTTGTAGTGGCGCAGTAAATTCGGTAACTTGTGACATGGCACGTTCCACATGCGCTTCGCCCATGACTTGTTTGCGTACTGCAATGCCGTTGTCATACAGGGTGTTTTGTTGTGATGACATACTGTTTCCTTTAATAAAGGCTATAAAGATGAGCGCTATAAAATTTGATGAAGGCTATAAAAAAAGCAAACCATGGCTGATTTGCTTTAAATAATTTACTGTTATCTTGACTAAAAATCTAGTCCATTCTGAGCAAATCATTAATAGATGTTTTGCTACGCGTTTGTGCGTCTACTTTTTTCACGATTACCGCACAGTACAAGCTATGCGAGCCGTCTTTGCTTGGTAGGCTACCTGATACCACAACTGACCCTGCAGGAATACGGCCGTAACTGATTTCGCCTGTTTCCCGGTCTAGGATTTTGGTTGATTGACCGATATACACGCCCATCGAAATCACCGAGCCTTCCTCAACAATCACACCTTCAACGATTTCTGAGCGCGCACCGATAAAGCAGTTGTCTTCAATGATGGTTGGGTTGGCTTGTAGCGGCTCAAGGACGCCGCCAATGCCGACACCGCCTGATAGATGCACGTTTTTACCGATTTGGGCGCATGACCCCACCGTAGCCCACGTATCGACCATCGTGCCTTCATCGACATAGGCGCCGATATTGACATAAGATGGCATTAAGATAGCGCCTTTGGCAATGTATGAGCCTTTACGCGCGACAGCAGGTGGCACCACGCGCACGCCCGCTTTGGCAAATTGTTCATCGCCCCAGTCTGAAAATTTGGTTTCGACTTTATCAAAGAACTGCAGGTCACGACCGCCATTCATGATGCGGTTGTCGTTCAGACGAAAGGATAATAATACCGCTTTTTTGACCCATTGGTTGACGATCCATTCACCGTCTTTTTTTTCTGCGACGCGCAAGGTGCCCGCATCGAGCTGAGCGAGCACATCATTGACGGCAGCACGCACATCGTCGGTGGCGTCATTGGGGTTGAAGTTGGCACGGTTTTCAAACGCATCTTCAATAATCTGTTGTAATGACATAATTTTTTCCTACAATCCAAAAAAAGGTAGGTCATTGTCGCTAATTTTATTTTGTTTGGCAAATATTAATACGTCATTTTGGCAAGTTTTCATGAGTAGATAGCTTTAAGGTATTGTAAAATCACAGCAAGTATTAACAGGCATGTGTTAAATAGCTTAAAAAAGCATGGGTTAAATAGCTGTCATTAAATGAATCAGCGCAGGACCAAAAAATACCATAAATAACCCTGCCAATACCATCGTCAGACTGGCAATCACGCCTTCGCTTTCGTGGCGCTGACTGGCTCTTGCAGTACCAAAACCATGTGACGCATTACCCAATGCCACGCCGTGGGCAAGATGGAAACGGATTTTTGACCATGCCAGTACCATATCGCCAATCACCATGCCGACCACCCCAGTAATTAAAGTAAATAGCGACACGAGCGCCGCTGAACCATGAATCTGCTGCGCCAAATCAATCGCAAATGGGGTAGAAATTGACCGTGCCATCAAACTGTAGGTGAGTGTGGCATCAAATTTAAACACGCGAGCAAACACCATGATGCTAGCAATACCCACCAACATGCCCACCACAATCGACACCGCAAGCACGGCAGCATAGCGGTAAATCAATTGACGATACTGATAAATCGGTATGGCAAATGCCACGGTGGCAGGGCCTAACAACTCAACAATCCAAGCGGTATCGGCAAAATAGGTTTGGTAAGAAATCCCAAGCACAATCATCAAAATAATCGTTACCGTCGCCACTGTGATGGCAGGATTGAGCCAAAATTTTGGGAAACGGGCATAGACCCGCTTTGCTAAAACATACGCCAAGATAGTCCAGATTAAACAGCCGATAGAGATAATATTCATAGTAAATTACGATTGGTATGATTAATGATTAATGATGGGCATGGTGCGTGCGGCGATACAACGCGCGCTTAACACGATTGCCTAGCATAAAAGTGATGGCAGAGCTCAGCATCACCAGTGCCGTACTCACGACAATGGTAATCATCAGCTGCCAACCTTTAGCAAAAAATAACTGCTGATATTGGGTAATCGACATCATCAGCGGAATAAATAACAGCACCAACTCACCCAAGATAAACTTCGCGCCGATATTGACCCAGTTGGGTTTAATTACCCCAGTTAATAGCAATCCCAGCATCAAAAACAGCCCCACAATGCCAGATGACATAGGGAGGCTGAATAATTTTTTTAGGATGTCAGCTGAGCCCCATACCACACCAATGAAGGTGATTTGCAGTAAAATTTTGACCAGTGGCTTTTGTAACATAGGGTCTATTTTTTGGGGTAACAGTTTATGACGTAATAGCTGCTGAAAAGTCGAAAGATTCATAGCGCGTTTCATGGTAAACAAGTCATCAACAATTGAGATATCTAGTATAAAAAAACCATTAACAAAAAATATGAATAATATTTTTAAAATTATGCGTAAAATCTATAAAGCTATTTTGGGCACTGCAAAAACATGATGACCTTAAAACAACTTCAATGCTTTATCACGGTGGTGAAAACTGGCGGCTTTTCTCATGCTGCCGATACATTGAGTTTGACGCAGCCAACCGTCACCAAAGCCATTTCTAATTTGGAAGATACGCTAGGGGTGGCGCTTTTTGATAAGCAACTGATGAGCCGCAAGCGGGATATTGCGCTGACCGAAATTGGCGCATTGGTGTATGAGCAGGCGCAGACGGTGCTGCAACATGTCGGCTACCTTGAGCAGACGGTGACACAATATCAGCACATGGATCGCGGGCAGCTGCGGCTAGGGTTGTCACCACTCGGGGGTGAGTTGTTGAGCGATGCGATTTTTGAGTTTTATCAAACCCATCGCCATATTGAGCTGTCGTTGCTAGAAGATGGCGCAGAGTCGTTAAAACAAGCCTTGCTCGATGATACGCTTGATGTGTGTACCTTGATGCAACCGATTGAAGATAGCTTTGATTGTATCCCAGTGTGCGATTATCCCATTATGATGGTGGCACACCGGCAGCATATGGGCCATACCATCAAACAAGTGACTTTAAAATCTTTAAAAAATGCGTCGTTGATGTTATTTGCGTCTCATTCGTCATTCACCTCAATGATTGTCGAAGAGTGCCAAAAACTCGGCTTTGAGCCCAATATTATTTGCCACACCAACCAATGGCAACTATTGACGACATTGTTGAAAAAAAACATGGGGGTGACGCTACTGCCCAAATATTATACCGATAAACTCGATGACAAACAGCTGGTTTGCCTGCCGCTTGTCCAGCCTAATTTGACTTGGCAAATGGTGATGGCATGGCGAAAACACCGACCACTGACCCCAGCCATGCAAGCTTGGCTAAACATAGTACAGCGCCAAGCTAATAATAAAGTTTAATGGGAAAGTTTAATAGGAGAGTTTAATCGACAGGCTATCAACATTTGATAAACCTTTTGATAGCACTGTGTTACAGCTTTGTGTTACAGCCTTGTATTATAGACCCGGGTGTTAACGCTTTTTGATATATGGAATTTACCAAATGATGTTAGACACCGCAAAATCACTGCCGTAAAATCATTCAACAATACCTCAAAAAAAAGGGAATACCTATGCTACAACAACCTGACGACCACTACGCCGCACCCGCCAACCTTGGCACAGCGGTATATGCCAACAATGCTGATGCGATTGGTAACACGCCGCTGGTACGTCTTAATCATATCATGCCACAGGGGGTGACCGTGCTTGCCAAAATCGAAAGCCGTAACCCGGCGTTTTCGGTCAAATGCCGAATCGGTGCAGGCATGGTGCAAGCCGCTGAGCAAGCAGGGTTATTAAAGCCGGGTATGCAAATCATCGAGCCGACCAGCGGTAACACGGGGATTGCGCTGGCGTTTGTGGCAGCAGCCAAAGGGTATAAAATCACGCTGACCATGCCAGCTTCAATGAGTATGGAGCGCCGTAAAGTGCTGGCCGCCTTGGGCGCACACTTGGTGCTCACTGAGCCTTCGTTAGGTATGAGAGGGGCGGTGGAAGCTGCGCAAGAAATCCATGATAACCATCCTGGCGAATACTTTTTGCCGCAACAGTTTGATAACCCTGCCAACCCAGACACCCATGTCAAAACCACCGCACCTGAGATTTTTAATGCCACCGCGGGTAAGGTCGATGCGCTAGTGGCAGGCGTGGGTACAGGCGGGACGATTTCGGGTATCGCCCGGTATTTTAAACAAATCAAACATCAGCCGCTTTATACCGTCGCGGTTGAGCCTGCGGAATCACCGATTATTACCCAGACGCGTGAAGGTAAACCCATCACCCCAGGTCCGCATAAAATCCAAGGGATTGGCGCCAACTTTATCCCAAAAAATCTTGCGCTTGATTTACTTGATGAAGTCATCACAGTAACTGGCGATGATGCGATTGCATGGGCAAGACGGGCGATGACCCAAGAAGGTATTTTATGTGGTATCTCTTGTGGTGCAGCGCTGCAAGCGGCTCATCAACTAGCAAGCCGCCCTGAGATGCAAGGCAAAACCATTGTGGTTATTCTGCCAGACAGTGGTGAGCGTTATTTAACCAGTGTGCTATTTGATGGTATCTTCACTGGCGAAAACTTTAATTAACAAGCTTTCATGAACGATAAAAAGGGCGTTAGTTCGCCCTTTTTTACTTTATTTTTAATTTAAAATCGCTATAAAAATCATCGGTTGAATAAACCAAACATGGTCATCAACCCATGACCTATAAAAAATAACCTACAATAAATAGCCTAAGCGACTTTTTAATCATTGTCGATTGTTTTTCTTTTTAGGTTATTCTATAGCCAAGCCACTTTTAAGCGTTTTTGCTGACGTAATAAACGCGTCCCTAACAGCAGTGACGCCAATCCCAGCGCTGCAACCAGCGCGATCCAAAACCCTTTAGCCCCCATATCGGTATGGCGTACCAAATAGGTACCTAGCGGAATCGCCACCACCCAATAGCAAAACAAGGTGATGAACATCGGTACTGTGGTATCTTGCATACCGCGCAAAATCCCCGCAAAATTGACCTGCCAGGCATCAAACAACTGATACACGGTGGCAAACCATAACAACAGCGCGGCTTGCTGAATCACTTGGGGATTTTCACTAAAAAAAGTTGGCAGCGTTTGCCGAAAAATGGCAGTTAACAGCATGCTAATCACCGCAAATGACGTGGCTACGGCAATGCCGATGAGCTTGATGCGTTTAAGCTCTCGGTAATCTTTGGCGCCATAGCGATTTGACACCATGATGGTGAGCGCCATCGCGACTGAAAACGGGAACATGAATAACTGCGATGAAATCGTCAACGCGACCTGATGGCTTGCCACCGCGATTTCACCCAGTGGGCTGATGATAATGGAAGCTAGACTAAACGCGCTCACTTCAAAAAAAATCGACATACCAATGGGAATACCAATCGATAATTGCTGACGCACCTGAGCAAAATCCATGCCGGCAAAATTGGCAAAAAAGCGCTGGTTGGCAAAATCTGACTGGGGGCTTAAAGTCAAATAGCTTACCAACATCAATAAATTTATCCATAACGCAATGCCAGAGGCAAAACCACAGCCTGCGCCGCCCATGGCAGGAATCAGCACAGTTTCACCGAGGGTGACGCCATGAATAAACGCATAGCTAAGCGGCACATTTAAAATCAAACCAATGAGGCTAATCACCATGACCACGGTGGGATGTTTTAAGCTTTCGGTGTAGCAGCGCAGCGAGGTGTATAAACAGACTGCAGGAAACCCAAAAGAGATACCAAACAAGAATTTTTGCGCGATATGCTGAATATCCTTCGGTACCTTCATCCAATCAAACAAATAATGCAGCTGATTAACCGCCACAAACCCTATAATACCGATGATAAGCGCCAGCCACAGCGATTGTTGGGTGATAAACGGCACTTTTTTTAGTTGCTGCTGACCAATCGCTTCCCCAATCAATGGCGTGGTGGCAAGCAAAATACCAACCGCTAGCAAAAACGTGGGCATCCAAATACCCGCGCCGATTGCCACGCCTGATAAATCTAGCGCAGAGACTTGCCCAGCAAGTAAGGTATCGACTAAGGCGAGCCCTGACTGGCAAATCTGGGTGATTAAAATAGGTAAGGTCAAGACAAATAATTGTTTTAAGTCTTGACGAGCAATAGCTGACAGCATGTAATGACCAAATATTCGTTGAAAATTCAATAAAGGCGGCAGTTTAACAGATTTTGCGGCATGATTTTTTATTGTTTAATTTATTGTTTAACAGGTCAGCAAATTAACAGGTCAAAAAAGTTAGCGTTTGATTGTGATAGCGTCAACATAAAAAAGCTTTTATCAAATTGTGGCAATATTTGATAAAGGCTTTTTTACAATAATAGCTTTTAAAGCGCTTTAATCATGGCTTGATAGCCTGTCAGTTTATTGGTGGCATCAAAGGTCTGTACCACAAACGCATAATTGGCTTTGGTGGCATCCACAAAGGGGGTGAAAGTAGTGCCGTAGGTTAATTGGTTAGTACGTACAAAACCCATACCGCGGTCAGTGGCTTTATCCAGGTTTATTTGGGTGACAAGGGTGCGAGCGGTGTTGGCAGGCGCAGTCCAATTGAGGTTTAGGGTACTACCTGTCCCCGTGAGGTTAACGCCTAAATTGCCGATAGTAGCGGTGAGTGGCAATACTTTAAAATCGCCATCGCCGCCTAAGGTATAGTTGACATCACAGCCGTCTTTATTGTCAGATAATTGTTTTCCAAAATCGACGCCCACCTGATAACTATATTGACCATCCCAATAATCGCGCTTGCTATCATAATCGCCATTAAATGGCATGCCCGCCACAGAGGTTTTTAATTCGTCAAACTGTAAAAATTTAAGAACCGTATTATCAAATTTTGCTGCTGGGTCGAGTGTGCCAGACAGTACACCACCCATCTTTTGGTCAGTTTTAATAGAAATTTTTTCTGTGGTTAAGGTGTTTGGGTCTTGGCAAGTTTTTTGTTGATAGCTCATTTGACCATACACCGAGGCGGCATAATCATTGCCAATATCAAAATACACCACACCCAGGTCGCTATCATTGGGCTCGTTGTCGTTGTCTTCTACAAAATAGCCAACGTACAATCCCCCTTTACCGCCTTCTGGGGTGATTTTGTCCAAAAAATTATCTAAGCTGTCTTCCGGCAAAAAGATACTTTGTAAAATCTCTGCCATGCTTTTTTCTTTATTGGTTAATTTATCCTCGACTTTTTTGTAAGCAGTACGGACATCCGTTGCAATGTTTTTATAACTATCATTGGCATCGTTTAGGGCATTGTCGACAGTCTCACTACCTGAGCCGCCACACGCAGATAGGGCGATGGTGAGCGCAGTTAGCATGCCTATTTTATAAGACGCTTTTTTATAAGGCGCTTGGGTATATGACATGATGACAGTCCTTCCTTGATAATAGATGAAATAGCAATAACAAATAGCGATAAATTATTAAATAAAACCCCACTCTCAACTTGAAATAAGCAACTCAAACTGAAGTGGGGGGTTACCTAA